>CAKZMO010000110.1 GCA_937128595.1 uncultured cyanobacterium
AAGACACTTCTCGCGATCGCCCTTAATCGCGCAAGCCGTGAGACCAATAATCGTCGTACCGTGACAAGTCTTCTCTTGACTACGCAACTGACGGGTTGCTTCATAACCATCCAACTCGGGCATGCGGCAGTCCATAAGGACAACTTTGTACGAAGACTGAGCAAGCCGCTCTAGCGCTTCCTTTCCACTACTAACTGCCTCTGAAGCATATCCCAGAATCTCTAGGGATTTCAGCGCCAAACTTCGATGAATCGGGTTATCGTCGACGACAAGAACTGAGGGATGATTTGAACTACATGACACATTTTGCATTGATTGAGACCAAATAACATTTCGCAACGCGAATAACACCGTGCGATGCGCCCTTGTTTCTATATTATGTCACAAATCTTAAATTTTATTTAACCTTTTTCAGGCTAATCATTTTTTCAACCCAGCACCGCTGTGACTGTAGTTCGGACTCACGCAGATAAGCTTTTCATCAAATAAAGTTCTCCAGATAAACTTTTCAGATCAAACGATCAAGAAGTCTTTCACAGTTTTTAAATAGCTAGTTGGATCTTCTAGCATCGGAAAGTGCCCTGTGTTTGGAATGACAACATGATGCACATGCTCATTCAGACTTGCTGCGCGAACTCCCAAGTCAACTGGAATAATTTGGTCGTACTGACCCGACACTAAGAGTGTCGGTTTCTTGATCGATTGAAACGCGGTCGGCATTTCGAGGGATGCTTTTTCGCTTACTGCTGTAAATACTGTTCCCAAAGCAGCTTCGTGGTCTGCATCTAAAAAATCTTCCAAAAACTCTTTACGCGCTATGGCAGGAATAGGCTGACGTAAAAAACGAGTCATGAAGAGACGATCGAGTCCAGGCATTTGGAGCAACCATCGTGGGCGAAATGCAACAACATATCGACTCGCTTGGTGAAATGCCGAAAAGGCAAGGCGATTGTATTCAAAAATGCCGCTGCATGTCAGAATTGCTTTCTCGACACGATCGCCATGTTGCTTTAGGAAGAGTACTGCAATCGAGGCTCCCGTAGAATGAGCATTCAAGCTCGCTACGCCAACATTGAGCCGATCTAGCAATTCAGCCAATTCATCTGTGTATTCTTCTAGCTCGTATCCCAGTGCTGCAACAGAGGGCTCGAGCGGACGAGGCAATCGCGACTGACCGAATCCTCTCAGATCATAAAGTAGACAATCAAAAACCGAACTGAGTGCGCGTGCAGTGCTCCGCCAGTAGCGAGTCGATCCAGCCCAGCCGTGAATGAATACCATGACTGGCTTTGTCGATTGCATACGCTGGTCTTGAGGTTCGGTAGAATCAGACGTGATCCACTCGTAGTAATGGTCTACACCCTGAATGTTGATATAAGCCATAGATAGTTAACTTACAACCAAGCCGTTATTCTTTACCTATGCAGACTCCGGCTTAGGCAGAGACGACGGATGAAGCAGCAGTTCTGCTGTCGATCGCTTTTCGACCATTTCTTTTGTGATCACACAGCGCGTTACGTCTTTTCGAGAGGGTAGCTCGTACATCACATCTAGCATTAGTTCTTCAACGATGCCACGTAAAGCTCTTGCTCCCGTCTTGCGACGATAAGCTTCTTTGGCGATCGCCCGAACAGCATCGGGTCTAAACTCCAAGTGCACGTTGTCCATATTCAGCAACTTTTGATATTGCTTAACCAACGCATTGCGAGGTTCGGTGAGAATAGCGGACAACGCTTCTTCATCCAAAGGTTCCAGCACCGACAGCATCGGAATACGACCCACAAACTCAGGAATCATTCCATACTTCACAAGGTCGTCTGCCTCTAGATGCTTCAACACATCAGCAGTTCGCTTATCCTTAGCATTTTGGCGATCGCCTGGTTGCACAAATCCCATAGACTTCTTGCCGATGCGTTGTTCAACCGTCTTTTCCAACCCGACAAAAGCTCCTCCGCAAAGGAAGAGGATATTGGTTGTGTCGATCTGTATACAGTCTTGATAAGGATGCTTGCGGCCTCCCTGAGGCGGAACATTAGCCACCGTACCTTCCAACATTTTCAGCAGAGCCTGCTGAACCCCCTCACCCGATACATCGCGAGTAATCGAAGGGTTTTCACTCTTACGAGCGACTTTGTCAATCTCGTCAATGTAGATGATTCCACGCTGAGCCTCATCGACATCGAGATCAGCAACCTGAAGAAGCCGCAACAAAATATTCTCAACGTCTTCGCCGACATAACCTGCTTCAGTCAACGTCGTTGCATCGGCAACAGCAAAGGGAACATCCAGCATTTCTGCTAATGTTTGGGCGAGCAGAGTCTTACCGCATCCTGTCGGCCCAATCAAAAGAATATTTGCCTTGTGTAGTTCGATCGCATCGTCGCTCTTGCTACTACTGCTACGAGTTTGGTCGTAGCTTAATCGCTTGTAGTGATTGTAAACCGCGACCGACAGGATCTTTTTAGCTTCTTCTTGACCGATGACATGCTGGTCAAGATGGCGCTTGATTTCAACGGGTTTAGGAATTTGACTGAAAGAAACTTTTGACGCACGCGCAGGCCGTTTTTCTGCGGATTGTTCCCGACGAGGAGCAGACTGAGGAACCGATGCACTCGAATCAAACAACTCCTCATCTAAAATCTCGTTGCATAAATCAACACACTCGTCGCAAATGTAAACACCCGGACCAGCTATGAGTTTCCGAACTTGCTCTTGCGACTTGCCGCAGAACGAACACTTAAGGTGGGAGTCGTATTTTGGCATGGTTGTCCTTTAACTACCTGCAACAACAGCCTCGCCGGCATCAGGTTGGCTTTGCTTGTGAACTACCTGGTCAATCAGACCATATGTCTTCGCTTCTTCAGCAGACATAAAGAAATCGCGGTCGGTATCGGTCTCGATCTTTTCGATGTCTTGCCCCGTATGATCAGCTAGAAGCTCATTCAAGCGCCGCTTGAGATACAAAATTTCTTTTGCCTGAATTTCAATATCAACCGCTTGACCCTGAGCTCCACCTAGAGGCTGGTGAATCATGATTCGAGAACTGGGCAGGGAAAGTCGCTTCCCTTTGGCACCTCCCGATAATAGAAAAGCACCCATGCTAGCGGCCAGACCGTAACAAATCGTCATCACATCTGGTCGAATTTGTTGCATCGTGTCGTAAATTGCCATTCCGGCTGTAACAGAGCCTCCAGGCGAATTGATGTAAAGCTGAACATCCTTCTCTGGATCCTCTGCGTCTAAATACAGCAGTTGAGCCACGATGGAGTCTGCAACCTCATCTGTCACCTGTGTCCCTAGGAAAACAATGCGTTCTCGTAGCAAACGAGAATAAATATCGAAGGCTCGTTCGCCTCGCCCAGATTGCTCAACGACTGTAGGCAAAATGCCGCCGATCGGCAACTGATGTTCAGAAAACAGCGACTGAACTCGCGCATCATGCTGACTATGAATTAAATCGTCAGAGCTATAGGGATGAAACATATCTATGTCAAATTCAGTGTTAAATCGAGCAGTGCCAATCTTAGAAACCCAAAGAACCTTGAGTTACCAAATCATAGCTTAACTAAACGTGAAAGATTTCCAGAAAAAGCGTAAGTCTAGCCGTCCCTTTTAGGAACTCGGGATTTTGCGTTGCGGCGACTCCGCAAGCCCATATTGAGGCCTATCGCTATTATGCCTCAACCTCATGAAGGCGAACAGACATTTTAAGAAAGTAGGCAGAACTCAACACAGGCCAGACGATACAACATCTACTACGCTGAGTGCTATTGAAGCTTGTGCAAGAGCAACGTTCGGCGGTGGCCTCAGATTGAATGCTTTCGGACTAAAGCTAGGTTGATCCTAGATATAGACCTGCCCCACTAAATTATCAATCTACTTGCTCTTTTTGCTTGACTTTGCCGAACTTTTGGATTGAGGTTTTTTCGTCTGCGGCGCTGCCTCTTCTACTGGAGTGTTTTCTTCACTCACCTCAGCGGAGACTTTATCCTCAGTGTCCGCAGTTGAAGCCTCGTTTGGCACTTCCTCAGCTTTAACTTCAATCGTATCTGGCACAGACTGATCTGCACTAACAGAGCTTTCAGATGCCTCTGGCTCAGATTCAGTGCTTTGTTCGCTCTCTGCTTCTGCTTTCGCTAGAGTGCCTTCTGGAACCAACTCAACCGTGCCGTTGGTTTCGAGCCAATCTAAAACTTTTTCTTCAAGTAGGTCGTCTTTCATCACCTCTCGAACTCGATTGGGATCAACGTCTTTGTCCTGATAAGACTGCATGAATTCTTCGATTTTGGCCTTCAGCTCATCTTCTTTAACCTCGATAGATTCACGCTTGGCGACTTCGCCTAGCGCAAGTGTACGCTGAAGACGAGCGATCGCCTCCGGGCGAGAGCGCTCTCGCATGTTTTGAATCAACTCTTCGGTCAATACCTTACGAATATCGAGCCCTTGAGATTCGAGACGCATGGCCGTCTGCGTGACAAGAAAATCGACCTCACGACGAATCATCGTTTCAGGCATATCGACTTCGAGATGCTGAACCAGTTCATCCAAAATAGCGCCGACTTTATTTTTCTTCGTTTGCTCGTCTACTTCGTCTCGGAAACGCTTTTCTAGGTTCTCTCTAAGCTCTTGAAGCGTTTCAAATTCGCTAATTTCTTGAGCAAAGTCATCGTCTAGCTCAGGCAGCTCTTTTTCTTTAATTTCTTTGGCTGTAATGCTGAAGGTGGCAGGTTTACCAGCGACATCTTCCTGAGGATAGTCTTGGGGAAACGTGACGGAAATCTCTTTCGTTTCGCCAGCTTCCAAGCCAACGACCCCCTCGACAAACCCTTCAATAAACTGACCTTCCTTGAGTTCTAGCTGGAAATCTTGAGCACTCCCTCCTGGAACTTCGATAGGTTCCTCACCTTCGGCGGGGGTGTACATTCCTTTGAAATCGACAAGAACCATATCGCCCATCTGAGCAGGACGATCTTCCACTGGAACTAGAGTCGCCACTCGATTCTGGTAGTCTTCTAAAACTTCGTCTACTTTTGCTGTGTTGTACGCCACCTCTTCTGCAGTCACAGTCAGGTTTTGGTAGTCTTTTACTTCAACAGTGGGTGGCACATCTACCGCAGCCGAAACTACCAAAGGAGTACCGGGCTCAAATTTTTCTGCCAGCTCTTCAATTTTGGAGCGAAGCTGAAAATTACCAAGAGCCTCAATATTTTCTTGTTCAATCGCTTTTTGCAAACCTTGCTCAATCACTTCCTCGAGCACAGCCATCTTGATGCGCTGCGCACCCAATTTCTGAATCAAGACTTGACGAGGTACCTTGCCCTTCCGAAATCCTGGAATATTGATGCTGCGAGAGTATTCTCGGACGGTTTTTTCGTAGGCTTGCTTAGATATCTCGGGGGGAATCTCAATCTCAAGCCCCAGTTGGCTAGCGGGAAGTTGTTCTTGGGTAACCTTCATCAGTATCCTTTCATACAGTGGTCGCAATTAGTTATACTATCGGATTCTAAGACAATGTGAACGAGGCGATCGCACGACTCATCACCTCTAGCTCCTGAGATCCCACTCAAGACGTTATCTGGTGTGATTTGGCGTTTGATGAATTTAGCTTATGGCGAGTATGTTGTCCCTCTCCAATGCCAGATTCAATGTCAGAAACGAGAAGCTACATGCTCGCGTCCTTTTAGGGCTTGGTCAAATAGATTTGACACCTTAGGATTGATGATCTCTTGGCTTCAAAAGTACCTGAACAGGCACATCTGAAGCCTCTAGTAACCAGCAACGTAAACTTGTAGACGGATGCAATACCCTTGACGCCCGTCTCAGGCTCGCACTTTAGCATTTTCGATGCCAACTTCCTCAAGTTTAGTTACAGGTTTACTCAAAAAACGAACTTCACTGACAAAGAGGCTCTCTACCCCCACCAGAACCTCTCCTATTTACTTCAATTTTTTACTTCTTCAAACTTGTTTAGATCAAACCAACTGGAGGAACAGAAATTGTCACAGTCTTATCAAGTCGCAATTCTCGGCGCAACAGGTGCTGTCGGAACAGAGCTGATATCACTACTGGAAGAGAGAAACTTTCCGGTTGCAAACCTGAAGCTGCTTTCATCGCCTCGTTCTGCGGGGAAAACACTGAGTTTTCGAGGCGAACCTGTGACCGTTGAGGCTGTTGGCGATCGCTCTTTCGACGGGGTAGACCTTGTGCTAGCGTCGGCTGGAGGCAGCGTCTCCAAAGCTTGGGCCAAAGCAATTGTCGAAGCTGGAGCCGTCATGGTCGATAATTCCAGTGCTTTTCGCATGGATCCTCATGTGCCACTGATTATCCCCGAAATCAATCCAGAGGCCGCTCACGATCATCAAGGCATCATTGCCAACCCCAACTGCACAACAATTCTGATGGCGATCGCTGTCTGGCCACTCCACACTATTCAGCCCGTTCGGCGGATTCTAGCTGCCACCTACCAGTCGGCTAGCGGTGCTGGAGCACTCGCTATGGAGGAAGTCAAAGCCCAGGCTCAGGCTATTCTCAATGACGAAGCTGTTCCGACGGAATACTTCCCCTACCCGTTGGCATTTAATGTCTTTCCCCATAATTCTCCTCTTGATGATCAAGGCTACTGTCAGGAAGAAATGAAAATGGTGAATGAGACCCACAAAATTTTTGGTGATTCTAGCCTCAAAATCAAAGCAACCTGTATTCGTGTGCCCGTATTACGAGCGCACTCAGAAGCAGTTACCCTAGAATTTGATGCTCCCTTCGACTTAGGTGCAGCCCGACAAGCACTGCAGCAGGCTCCTGGGGTCAAATTTGTAGAAGACTGGGAACAAAACTACTTTCCGATGCCTCTGGATGCGAGCGGGCAAGATGACGTATTGGTTGGAAGAATCCGTCACGATATCTCCAATCCTTGTGGGCTAGAGCTTTGGCTTTCAGGTGATCAAATTCGCAAGGGAGCCGCACTCAATACTGTTCAGATTGCAGAATTGCTTGCAGAACGAGAGCTGTTGCGAACCTCAAGTCGCGAAACGGTTGGCACTCGATGAATCTTCAGATTTCGGCCTTGAGCTCTCAAGTTCAGCCAACACTCTGACGTGAAGCGCTAAAATTCAGTTGGGTCAAGTCCCGTCCGCAGGAATTCAGCGACAATATCACAAACCGCAGAGGCACTTAGCAGAGGCGTTTAGTTGAACCCGTAAGCAGGAAGGGTAGCGAATTCGTTTAGGTAGGAGTCATAAGGTGTGACTGATTTTGGACGAGTAATGACGGCGATGGTGACACCGTTCAATGCCGATGGGGGCGTTGACTATGATGTTGCAGAGAAACTAGCCTTGTATCTGGCAAAACATGGGACTGATACATTAGTGTTGTGTGGGACGACAGGCGAATCACCGACTTTGACGTGGAGTGAAGAGTATCAACTCTTTCAGGTCATCAAGAAGGCGATCGCAGGACAGGCGAAGATCGTCGCGGGAACAGGTTCCAACTCAACTCGCGAAGCGATTGAGGCGACGGAAAAAGCAAGCCACCTGGGTTTAGATGGAACACTGCAGGTCGTGCCCTATTACAACAAGCCTCCTCAAGAAGGGCTGTATCAGCATTTTGAGGCGATCGCCAAAGCCTGCCCTGAACTCTCTATCATTTTGTATAATATTCCTGGAAGAACAGGCCAAAATCTTGCTCCTGTTACTATTTCACGTCTTGCTGAAGTTCCAAATATTGTCGCAATCAAGGAAGCAAGTGGTAACTTAGATCAGGTAAGCCAAATTCGAAGACTGACACCTTCGAACTTTGCTATCTATTCGGGTGACGATTCACTGACGCTACCGATGCTTGCTGTAGGGTGTAAGGGAGTTATTAGTGTAGCGAGTCATTTGGTTGGCGAAGCGCTTCAACAGATGATTCAGGCCTATGAATCCGGAGATGTAGCCAAAGCTGCTCAAATTCATAGCCAATATCTCGACTTGTTCAAAACCTTGTTTATTGAAACAAATCCTATTCCTGTAAAAGCAGCTCTGCGGCTACAGGGCTGGACTGTAGGGGGGACACGGTTGCCGTTATGTGCGATCGCCCAAGAGTCAGAGCTAAAGCTGAAATCTACCATGAGTGACCTAAGCCTTCTTTAGGAAGCGGTTTAGACCAGAATTTCAGTGTTATTCAGTGCTAAGACAAGGCTGAGCATTTAATATGGTAGAGAGTGGTTTCTAAACTCCATGTTGCACAGGCTGCTGCGCCTCCTCGTTTTTGACACAATTTGACCAAGGCCGTTTTGTGGAAGAACCCTCCAACCATCACGCTCTCTGGCGGTCTGCAGCCTCGGTAAAAGCGATCGTGACCGCAGAGGGCAAGCAACAGATTTCTGATTCATCAACTGACCGCTTCTTGTTAAAGACTGTATTTTCAAAAAAAATACATTGAGACATTTTGAGGCAATTGAGCTAATCCAACGAGCCAGGCTTCTACTTCACTCATTCATTACAATCGAATACTTTTTGAAATCTGAAAAATCAGAATTGACGATATATCAGGGAGGCAAAGAAATTTAAAGTATCAACGTTTTGAATCAATCAAACTCCAACCCTAAATAAAGCGTTAGTAGTCTTTAAACGCTTTGTTCAGGTCGATGCTGGGCATAATCTTGACCACGTAAAGAAGGCCATATGTGTGGGCTGGGATTCGATAAAATCGGTGTTGCTGATCCGCTCTCACCCCTGAAGTCGAAGTAACTTTTCCTGTTGTCTAAACGGCGTGACATGACTATGCTTGCTATATTTTCGTTGTCAAATCTTTCATCGTTCGTTTAGATTAGCTTTTGGCAAAAGACGTTCTTTATCTTGAAGTTATTAACTGTATCCTGTATTCATGTCACTCATTTGAGAATCTCTCATTTGTTTGACTCCATCTAATTCAATTAGCTACGAATCAACTATTTTGAGTCTTATCTTTTTTGTAAACATTGTTCCAGAGAACCGATTACCACACTAAAATGCACGTATCACTTTCCAGGCAGCACCTGAGAATTTTAAAGGTCTTCGAACTTATACTCAGAATTTAGAAAAAAGAGCTTTGGAGAAACGAAGAAGTATTGATCCAGATATCTCTTCTGGCTGTTTTCTTATCGTACAAAGCGTGGGCGATCGCACTTCAACACCGAATCGGTACGTTTTCTTGACGGCTCCTCCAAACACAGATCTTCTCTCCTTCAAAGTTCCAGATCTTTTCTTTCTCGCTCAGATTTCATTCGAATTTCCAAGTCAACAGTATTTCCATCTCATCTAACGTTTAATAAGGAAACTTATGGGTTCAACTGACTCTTCCACTCTAAAAATCATTCCTCTTGGTGGTCTCCACGAGATTGGCAAAAACACCTGTGTGTTTGAATATGGCGACGAAATTATTCTGCTTGATGCAGGACTTGCCTTTCCTACGGATGGAATGCACGGAGTTAATATTGTCTTGCCCGACATGACGTATCTCCGTGAAAATCGCCACAAAATCAAGGGAATGATCGTCACTCACGGGCATGAAGACCATATTGGCGGCATTGCCTTTCACTTAAAGCAGTTCGACATTCCTGTTATCTATGGCCCTCGCCTAGCGATGGCGTTACTAGAAGGCAAGCTCGAAGAAGCCGGCGTCTCGGATCGAACAGAAATTCGTACTGTCAAACCCCGTGACATGGTGCGAGTTGGCAAATCCTTTCTAGTCCAATACATTCGCAATACTCACTCGATTGCGGATAGCTTTACAGTCGCGATTCATACGCCGCTTGGAATTGTGATTCACTCAGGAGACTTTAAGGTCGATCACACGCCAGTTGATGGCGAGTTCTTTGACTTCCAAAAACTCGCTGAGTACGGGGAAAAGGGCGTTCTATGCCTGATGAGCGACTCTACCAATGCCGAGGTACCCGGTTCTACTCCATCAGAGCGATCGGTCTATCCGAACCTCGATCGTGTGTTTGGCAATGCTAATGCTCGGTTATTGGTAACAACCTTTGCCTCATCGGTACATCGGGTCAACATGATTCTTGAGCTTGCCCAAAAGCACAATCGAGTCGTTGCCGTAGTCGGCCGATCGATGCTCAATGTCATTGCTCATGCCCGTAACTTAGGTTACATCAAATGCCCTGACGATTTATTTGTGTCGTTGAATCAAGCAAAGAAGCTTCCTCCTGAAGGAGTCTTAGTTTTGACCACAGGATCTCAGGGAGAGCCTATGGCGGCCCTTACGCGCATTGCGAACAAGAGCCACCGTCAAATCAGAATTCAAGAAGGCGATACTGTTGTTTTCTCTGCTAACCCGATTCCAGGAAACACCATCGCTGTTGTCAACACAATTGACAAGCTGATGATGCAGGGAGCCAAGGTTGTCTACGGCAAGGGTGAGGGTCTCCACGTGTCTGGTCATGGCGCGCAAGAAGATCAGAAACTAATGCTGGCAATGACTCGCCCGAAGTTTTTCTTGCCTGTTCATGGTGAGCACCGAATGCTGATCAAGCATAGTCAAACTGCTCAGAAAATGGGCGTTCCCGCAGAGAACATGGTCATCATTGACAATGGCGATATTGTGGAGCTGACTCCAGATCAGATTAAGATTGCAGGGCGCGTCTCTTCAGGAATTGAGTTGGTCGATTCTTCTCGAACGGGTATGGTGCAGGATCGAGTCCTTAAGGAGCGGCAGCAACTGGCAGAAGAAGGGATGGTTACGATCGCCACGGCTATTGGCTGGGATGGTCGGATGGTGACGAAGCCTGAAATTTTGGTCAGAGGCGTTGCTCTCGCGGTCGAACCCGACCGTCTCCATCAAGATATCGAAAGCAGCATTAGAAAAACTCTGCGCGATCGCTGGAGTGACCTCAGTCATACCTACAATGACGATATTGAGGTTGATTGGGTCAAACTCAAGACTCATCTCGAATCAGACGTTCAGCGGGTACTCAAGCGCGAACTCAAGAGTCGTCCGTTGTTGACGCTCATGATTCAAACTCCGACTAAGCCCGCAGATATGAAGAGCAGTCGCCGTCGTTCTGTTGTCGCATCCTAAAGATTCCTCTCCACGGTACTTTGCCAACTCGCATCGTAGACATTGACCAAGTAAATTGGAATGAGCGCGTTAGGGTGGAGAAGAACGCACTAGTCTATTCACGGTTTACGGTTCCTTAGTTTGATGAAAAAGCGGCAGGCTAATCCTCTTCTTTGGCTCATTGCATTGGTGGCGATCGCCATCGTAAGCACTGGGCCATTTCTGCATGTCTTGACAGAGGTGTGGTGGTTTGACTCAGTCAACTTTTCCGAGGTCTTTTGGACACGCATTACATGGCAGTTGAGCATTGGATTTGCACTATTTTTGCTCTATGCCGCTTTTTTGTGGGGAAACTATCGTCTGGCGATCGCCCTCACTCCGGGTCGGCGGTTTCGTCTCCTCGAAGAGAGCGAGCTTCGAGCTTATGCTGATTCGATTCCCAATTACCTGGCAGCCTTACTAACGTTTGTCATTGCTCTAAGTGCCGCTTCGTCAGGTGTTGACAACTGGGAAACTTTTCTCAAGTTTTTCAATCCCACCGCGTTTGACATCAGCGATCCGATCTACCAGCAAGATTTAGGATTCTACTTATTTCGACTGCCCCTATGGGAGTATTTGCAGAGCCAACTCATCCAGCTTGTGGCATGGGGATTTGTCTTGTCCGTGGTCGTTTACAGCTTGCGAGATGCGATTCGATTTCAGGGCAACTGGCGCACGATACTCGTCGGCAGTATCAAGGTTCATTTGAGCTTGCTGCTGGGAGCGATCGCCCTACTCGTGGCAGTAAGCTTCTGGCTCGACCGATATGAGCTGCTTTACTCGACCGGAGGCGTCGTCTTTGGAGGTGGCTTTACCGATGTCCATGCGCGACTCCACTCCTACTGGATTATGGGCATTGCTACCCTAATGCTCATGGGCACTTTTGTGCTGTCTATCTGGCGGAGAGGATTTGCGTTACCGATCTATGGCATCGGTGTTTACCTTCTGCTCTACTTGATTGTTGGTTTGGGATATCCAATCTTTCAGCAGCAGTTTATGGTCGCTCCCAACGAGCTTGAAAAAGAGCGTCCCTACATTGCTCACAATATTGAATTCACCCGACAAGCCTACGGCTTGCAGGACGTACAGCGGGAAGACTACCCGGTTGAAAGCCAAATCACCCGTCAGGTGCTCGAAGACAATCAGACCACCATCCGCAATATTCGCCTGTGGGACTATCGGCCCCTGCTCAGCACCTACAAGCAGCTCCAAGAAATCCGCCCCTACTATCGCTTTCGGGATGTTGATGTTGATCGCTATGAGCTAGACGGCAACTATCGGCAGGTGATGCTGTCGCCCAGAGAACTTTCTTATGATCAGCTCACGGAGGCGGCAAAAACTTGGGTCAACCAGCGACTGAAATACACCCACGGCTATGGTCTGGTTATGAGCCCGGTCAATCAAGTGACTGACGAAGGACTGCCCGAGTTTTTCATTCAAGACATTCCACCGCAGACCGACACAGATCTGACCGTTGATCAATCGGCCATTTACTATGGAGAAGAACCCAGTTCTTACGTCTTCACCGGAACCAGCACCGACGAATTTGATTATCCTCAAGGAGACGAAAACGCCTCGACTCGCTATGACGGGGCGGGTGGTGTCCCGATCGGTTCCTCATTTCGGCGGATGGTCTACTCCTTTGACCTAGCCAGCCTCAAAATTTTCATTTCCAATTACTTCACGCCAGAGTCAAAAATTCACTACCATCGCCAAGTGATTGACCGCGTGAATCAGGTTGCGCCCTTTTTGTTGTACGACAATGACCCCTATATTGCAGTCATCAATGGGCGGCTCCAGTGGATTGTTGATGCCTATACGGTGAGCGATCGCTATCCCTACGCCGAGCCTCTCATTCGCAGCGTCAATGTGGGAGAAGTGCTCCGGGGCAACAACAACTTACGCAGAATTGCTCAGCGAAATGCCAACTACATTCGCAACTCAGTCAAGGTCGTTGTGGATGCCTATGATGGCACCATGCAATTTTTCGCCATCGATGAGCAAGACCCGATTTTATCGTCTTATCAAGAAATATTTCCAACACTGTTTGAGTCAGGAGATGCGGTGCCGCCGCAGGTTCAGCAACACTTTCGCTATCCGCTAGATCTATTTTGGGTGCAGTCGCAAATGTATCTCACCTACCACATGAGCAACCCGGATGTGTTTTACAACCGGGAAGACGTGTGGCGGTTTCCGACCGAAATCTATGAAGACAACCAGCAGCTCGTTGAGCCTTACTACGTCATCATGCGGCTGCCCCAGGTCGAGTCAGAAGAGTTCATCCTGATTTTGCCATTTACGCCCGTGAGCAAAGACAACATGATTGCTTGGTTTTCGGCGCGGTCGGATGGAGAAAACTATGGCAAGCTGCTGCTGTATGAGTTTCCAAAGCAAGAGTTGGTCTTTGGCCCCAGCCAAATCGAAGCTCGCATCAACCAAAATCCTGAAATTTCTCAGCAGCTGACTCTGTGGGGACAAGAGGGTTCCAGCGTAATTCGGGGAGATTTGCTGGTCATTCCGATTGAGCAGTCGCTGCTCTATGTCGAACCCGTTTACCTCCGAGCAGAGCAGGGAGAACTGCCCGAACTGCGGCGGATTATTGTCGCCTATGATTCACAGACGGTAATGGCCGATACCCTAGACGATGCCTTGAACTTGCTGTTTGGCGAAGGCTCACCGTCTACGACCGCATTGCCGACGGAATCAGGATCACCAGAAGCGGAGACACAAAGCGAAGCCGCCACTACTCCTAGCATCACGATTCCTGAAAATGTGCGTGACCTAGCGCAATCTGCCCTCACCGCCTATGAACAAAGCCAGGAAGCCTTGCGCCAGGGCGACTGGAATGAGTATGGGCGATCGCAGCAAGAGCTAGAGTCAATCTTGGATCAGCTTCGTCAAGAATCTGAAGCAGCTGAGTAGCGGAATTTTTGGCCTCTCAGCTCTCACCCACCAACATCCAAAATCAGGTATCCAAAATCGGCTCCATCAGCGAGATGAGGCGATCGCACTCTGCCAATGTGTTGTAGTGAACTAGACTCACTCGCACCACACCGTTTTGCTCTGCCAATCCCAGATCTTGAATCAGACGCTTGGCATAGAAATCGCCGTAGCGAATACCGATGTGGTGGTGGTCAATTTGGGGTGGAATAGTTGAGCTATCGACGCCATCAATAAGGAATGCGATGGTGGGGACGCGATGGGTGCGATCGCCCGTATCATGCCCGATAATTTTGACGTTTGGCTTGCTGGTGAGAAAGGCGAGAAGGCGATCGCTCAACTGTTCTTCATGAATGCTGATTAGGTCGAACGCTTGCTGCATCTGCTGTCGTGCCGAAGCGTTGTTTTTGGATTCAGGCGTCTCCCCGTGGTGGTGAGCAAGCTGAGTCAAATAGTCTCCCAGACCTGCGATGCTGTAGCTCAGCTCGTAGTTGGCTCCTCCCGGCTGAAACTTGTAGGGAATCACATCTTTGCCGATGAAGTAGTGATTGAACCCCGGCATGGCCAGCAAATGTTCTCGCTTGCCAAACATGACCGCATGGTGAGGGCCGTAGACCTTGTAAAAACTGTAGACATAGAAATCTACATCCAAGTCCTGCACGTCCACCAGCCGATGGGGTGCGTAGCCGACGCCGTCTACACAAATCATCGCGCCTCGGTCGTGAACAAACTGGGCGATCGCCTTGATCGGATTGAGCGTCCCCAAAATGTTGGACGCATGGGTCAGCGTGACCAGACGGGTTTTGTCTGTCATCAGCGGCTCCAGATCCTCTAGATGAAACTCCAGTGTGTCTGGGTTAATCGGCCACACTTTTACTCGAATGCCCTGTTTCTCCAGCTCCATCCAGGGGGTGATATTGGCCTCGTGATCGCAGTTGGTGACAATCACCTCATCTCCGGGCTGCCAGGTTTGGCTGAGGGAAATTGCCAAAATTCGCAACAGCATGGAGGTCGATGGCCCCATGATGACTTCTTCGGTTGAGGGAGCATTGAGCAAGGTGGCGGCGGTTTGGGTCCCTAGATGGACTCGCGCTCCGGCCTGCTGTGAAACCTCGTAGGATGCACCGAGCTGTACGTTCGAGGTAGTGAGATACTCTTGAATGCGATCGATCACAGGTTGAGCCGTTTGTGATCCGCCTGCGTTGTCCATAAATACCCAGTCTCTAGCCAGAGCCGGAAACTGAGATCGGACATAATCAAGCTGAAGGGACGGAGTGTGAGTCGATACCACCATGCGCTTAATACCTCGGGAGATGCTTCAACGGAAAGACTTGCTCTCCAGTAGCTTACAAGAGCGATCGCCCCAACTGGAGAGCCATTCGTCACAATTTTTTCTTGCCATTGCTGGAGTGGAATGGTTTGCGATCGAAAACCTGTCTGATTTCAGCTCACTTCTACCCAGCCCCGAACGGACGCTCTACTGGGTTGCTGTTATTGGTCTAGGTTACGGCGTGTATTATCTGTCGTCGGTGCTCAGCACGTTGCCCGACGGTGAAGATGATGATATTCAAACAGATGCCACCCCAAACGACCGTCTATCAGAGGAAGACGACCGCAAGAATGATCAGAACGATGACAACAACGATTAGGGAAATCACAGATATATAGTGCTACG
>CAKZMO010000111.1 GCA_937128595.1 uncultured cyanobacterium
GAGTTCCACATTGCAGCCCAGGGCGCGTGCCGCAGCTTCCGCCAGCGTAGCCACAAACAGCGTGTGCTGAAACGTGCCAGGCGCTTCTGACGACAATCGTTTCAGCATGGGACGGTTTGGATTCGAGAGTTCGACGAGTCGGGTTGGGGTGACTAGGTCGAAGGCGTGTTCTAAATAGGGACTGACGCCCAGTGCCACAATACTCCAGGCGATGCCCAGCAAGCTTTGGATGGCCGCTGTGGTGAGTACGGCATACCAAACTGGACTTGCAGCTGCGCTTAGCATCAGGCTGAGAACGAGATAGACCAGTCCTTGGGTCAGCCCAACGCCCAACCCCAATAGTGCAAGTTCTTCCCGCGATCGCAACCGTCCTGACAAGATGGCACCCACGGCACTCCCGATCGCACTGGCAATCAGCGCATTGAGGCCCACATTCATCCCAATCGGCAGCACAACCCCCAGCAGCGCAATCAGGGTGACCCCTAGGGCTGAACCATAGAAGCTACCAATCAATAACCCAACGGCGGCGAGGCTGCTACCCTGTAATCCAAGGGCGATCGCCAATGGTGTCGTCAGCACGAGCAGCAACACTAGAACATGGTCGCGTAGCCGCAGTCGTAAATGAAAGACCCGCTCAGCTAACAGGAAAAGTGCGATCGATCCACTGATGAGCGCCGCAAAGCCAGCTAATGAAAGCGGATTGATGCGGCGTTTGCTCATTCCGAAATGGTCTAGCAGCACAAAATCAGCCTGGGTAATTTCTTCGCCCTGCTCAGCAATGACCTCGTCTTCGCGGATTTCGACATATTCGATTTCAACAGCTTCGGCCGCCTGCTCAGCCCGCCGTCGAGTTTGTTCTGGATCTTGAACGAGATTGGGGCGCAGAACGTGGGTCAATAATTCGATCGCCAGCGGTTGTCCGGCTTCGGGAACTCCAATCTCTACCTGGGCTTGAGTCGCTTCGGCAATCATATGGCCCGGCAGTCCCGGCGCAATGCCCTGGAGTAGTATCCGGTTGAGTGCTTCCTGCATTCCCGTCCGGGTACGCTGCCAGTCGTCATCGGTCAAGCTGAGAAATTCAGTCTCAAACGAATAGTTCAGTTCACCTGATTGGTCAGCCAGCAGGACTTTGGCCTGATTGAATCGATTGCGGGCGGTTTCTATTGTTCGTGTTAGGGTTTCAAATTCAACGGCGGAATGACCTCGACGATACCGTTTCAGTTCCAGCAGCGCCAATGATGAAGAGCCGCTCAAGTCGCTATTACTGGAGGATGTAGTGGACGACTCAGTGGTGTCTGTGTTGGATGGGGAGGGAGTGGCGTTGGCAGTATCGCGATCGGGCGCTTCGGTCACATTGGCTGAGTCTGATGCTTCATCCGGTAACGGCTTGAGTTGAGATGAGGACGGCGTTGAGTCGTTGGGCGGCTCCTCTCGGGCATCCGCTAGAAGATCCAGCCATTCCCAGTCTTCAATGCGTTGCAGATAGCGCTGAGTGGCGATCGATAGCTCGTTATCGGTTAGGTATGGAAATGGGCGATAGACGTTCTGAATTGTTTCGGCACGTTCCAGAATGCGGTTAAACGCATCACGAATTTGCTGATTGGCTGACTCATCGGTCATCAGCACTGGAATGGCACCTGTTCGTGCCGCTTCTCGCTCAGCTTCAGTGGTTTCGGTGTCTTCAACAACCGCATCCTCTGGCGCTACGAGGCGTTCAGGAGCCTGGGTTCCGACGGCCAACAGGGGTTCGTTATAAAAGCGATAGCCGATCGCGCTGGTGAGGGATAAAACGGCCGCTGCTGCCAGCATTCCCCTCAGCAATGGGTGACGTTTGGATCGGCGTGTGACCGATGGCTTAGGCATCGGAGTGGCTTTCGGCTGTCGGGCCGTCGTGCGAGTCTTGTCCGATGATTTCGAGCGATCTGTCAACTGTGACAACGATGACTGCACGGGCCGCTGCTTGTGCCGCCAACGATCAATCTGTTGGGTGAGGTGTCGGAAAGATTTCATCTCTAAGTCAACGTTTGAGTGAGGAGAGCAATACGAATCTCTAGCCCTTACATTGAGACAACCAAGTTTGAATCGTACAGATTTTTTCGCTGGAAGGGGGTTGAAATGGTGAGAGGCAACCAGAGTGAACGCGCGGGTCATCGCCAATTATGAACGAACACGATGCATCGCGGAATTTGAGCACCATTCTCCTTGTATTCTCGCGTCAAACCATAAACAATTTGCATCAGACATCATCACGCAGGAGCCTGGATCGAAGGCCGTTCAGTGGGGACTGACTAGACCGTGGCAGAGAATGGCGGCATGAACGGCAATTACACCCAAACAGCAATGCAAGGTATTGAAACCAATGGAAGCCGTAAGCAGATAGTGATGGCTATATCGACATCTCGTATCTATATCCTGATCATTACCTCGTTTGCTATCTATCTAACGGTGAATTTATTTCGATGGGGGTGGCCGAATTGGTCGAATTGAGTTGATCGGGCTGTTCTGATTGTAATGACGATGTTGCCGGATGAACCGTGCTATTAAACTTCACGATTGCAGGGATTGGCGATTAGAATCGCTGTGGCGGAGTGGTTCGGCAACATTCAACCAGCCGCTTATCAGCGATCGCGCCTAACACAGCCGTGCTAACCGTGGAATGATCGTAGAATCTCGAAAACCTGATTTATGGAGTGATTGGACTAGCCCCTAGTCTAAACGCTGATTTTTATGGGCAATGCTGGCAACCCGTTAACCTATCAGCAATTTCTATGATTCATGAGATGTGGCGGATCCTGACGGCTCGGTTATGACAGGATGAAAACACTTTCATTACCTTTCTTTATGGCAGTAGCCATTTTGTTTAGGACATGGGA
>CAKZMO010000112.1 GCA_937128595.1 uncultured cyanobacterium
GACTAGGGCGATCGCCTCCCTTGTTCTATTCTTCGCTTATTCTTCAGGCCAACTCTCTTCAATAGCCTCCAGCACCACATCGATATCGGCTCCGCCCACATAGTCCACCATGCCCGACCAGAAGGTGCCTGTGCCTACGGCTCCTGGCATCAAATCTGAGCCATCAAAGCGAATAGTGGTGGCTTCAGCCAAAATCTCTGCCTGGGTACGGGTCAGGTCGTCAGCATAAGCTTCTGGATCGACCTGCTGGTGAGGTGAAACGTAATTTTCTAGACCCACCCAAATTTCATGGGGGTCAGGAGTCAGCAGATATTCCACAGCGGATCGGACCTCAGGGCGATCGCTCAACATGGCAAAGGCCGTACCTCCAACCAGGATCGGAGGGGTTTCTGCTTGAGCCATCGATGGCAATAGGAAAATGTCAACGTCTTCTCCAACCGTCACGCTTTCCGGAAAAAACGTCGAAATGAAGTTGGTTTGGCGATGGAGATAGCAGCCTGGTGGATCGTTGAACAACGGCTGAGGTGCATCTCCAAACGGTGTGCTGATGACTCCAACCGCACCTCCCAGCACCATTTCAGGATTGCGAGCGATCGCCCCAAATGCCTCAAATGCTTCCTTCACGGCTGGATGAGTAAACGGAATCTCATGATTAACCCATTGGTCGTAGACTGCTACTCCTGCCTGCCTCAGCAAAATATCCTCGACCCAATCGGTGCCCACCCAGCCTGTGGCAGCACCGCTCTCCATGCCGATGCACCAGGGCACGCCTCCGTCTGCAATGATTTGCTCAGACAGTGCCATGAGTTCGTCCCAGCTTTCGGGAACGGCATAACCTTCTTCCTCGAACCGATCGGGACGATACCACACCAGACTCTTGAGGTCGGCGCGTGCCCACAGCCCATACAACTGACCATTTACCCTGCCCAAATCAAGCCAAGTTTCGTCGTATGCGGCAGTGAATTGTTCAACAGAGAGAAAAGAATCGAGGGCAACTAATTGTTCGTTTTCGGCTAGGTCGCGCATAAGTCCAGGCTGAGGAAATAGAGCTAGATCAGGCGGATTGCCTCCTTCTACTCGTACAGGCAAAATCGTCGCGAAGGCATCGGTGCCTTCGTATATCACCTCGATCCCCGTCGATTCTGTGAAGGGGGCGAACACCTGCTCAATGGCGTCAGCCCCATCCCCGGTAATGGAGCCGAGGATGGTAATAGATTGCGTCGATCCTTCCGATGTCGGATTGTCTCCACAACTCACCACTCCCCCCAATAGCAGCACAGCCACCAAACTCCTGATGCCTCTCTTTCGCCACCGCTTGAGCTGCCTATTGATCTGCATTGGTTTTATTGAAATGGATAAACGGTTGAAAGAATCTGGAATAGGGTTCATGGGTTCACCGGGTTAATCTCGGAAGGTTAATCTCGGAAGGTTAATTTTGGAAAGAGCTTCAGCACGAAACTTTCGACGCCTTCCAGCGATTAGAGAGATAAGGATTAGATCATGCACTATCATGCAATTCTGGGACACTCGAACTTAGATGCTGTTTGAAACAACGTCAATCTGGGGTCCAAACTCCAGTTGTTTCCAGATCATGAACCTGAACGTTTGGATATATATGGAAATGTTAAGTTTTTCCTTGTCTGGGGGCACGCTTAAGCGTGTGTAAACAATCAGGACCCACAATTTATAGAAGACTAGAGGCGCAGTGCATCGTTTTGCCTCAACATTGCTGTTATCAGCCTTTTCCAACGCCTTATGAACAACAATCTCACCAAAAATCTCACTGATGTTGATGGACGATATTTGGTTGATACGGAACTCGATGTATTTCAAGAGTTTGCCTCTAACTATGCAATCCGTCGGAGTGCTTACGAGTATTTGCAGCAACATGCCGATGAGATGGTGTTAACAACGTTGCGACGGTTGACATCGTCTCATCGGCAGGCCATCCAACAGCACGGAGATTTGTGCAAGCGTGACATGAGCTATGTCCTCCGGTACGCTGCCTTGTCGATGTTGAAAGACGACCAAGCCGGTTTTGTGGAAGAGCTGGTGCTATGGATGCAGAATATTCTGTTTGCTTTGAAGAAAGAGCAGCAGTCCCTCAAGTTTTACCAAGAGCTACAAACCATCATTTCAGAGCAGATGCCGACCCAAGAAGCTCAATTGATTAATCAATATTTGACTCTGTTTACTGAAGCACTCGCCGTGCGGGGGGCGATCGCCTAATCCTCTCTATTCCGTCGCATTTTTTGGCTTGAAGCCCTCCAAAGTGAGCATTCCTCATGTTTTGGAGGGTTTTTTCGTATAGCAATGCAGCAAGTCTCGCTGAAGTACGAATGCACGTGTTTCCGCTGGATCGGCGGCAACCCCAACCCGTCTATTACGGTTCGCCCCAATTTCAGTCTTCACTTCAAATTTCTACACTGAAGTCAACGAAGCAATTCGGAGCCAAAGATAATCTAGGTCACTTGGCCTAAGGAACTGGAATTCGATAAGTTCTAAATTTTGTCTCCATCTTGAATGTCGGGTAAGACATTCGGTTCAAACCCCAAAACTGAGAACTTAAACCCTATTCCTCCTCAGAAACGCGACCAAACACGGAAAAATTTTATTTCTTCCCCGACATCGTTGGCATCTGAAGTGTAAATCGTTTGAAGTTGCTGCTAGATGACCGCCCAAGCGGAAGTTCGGTAAACCCCCCTTCATGGGAGCAGCATTGACACGCAAGTATATAAAGTGGACAGCCCATGCGCTAAACCAGGGCACTAAAGCCCATCCTTAGCTGATTGGAGTCGCCCCGTGCCTTTTCTACTGGGTTGCATTCCGACTGTGTCAAAAAAATTTATACCCTGTTTTACACGGAGCATTTGACGATATGGCAAAAGTCGTAGGTATTGACTTAGGTACAACGAACTCATGTGTGGCTGTAATGGAAGGCGGCAAGCCTGCTGTTATTGCTAATGCTGAAGGGTTTCGCACGACTCCTTCGGTTGTAGCTTACAAAAAAGATGGCGATCGCCTGGTTGGGCAAATCGCAAAGCGTCAGGCTGTCATGAACCCAGAGAACACGTTCTACTCAGTGAAGCGCTTTATTGGTCGTCGCTTTGAAGAAGTGTCGAACGAACTCACTGAAGTTTCTTACAAAGTTCTCAATGTTGGCGGCAACGTTAAGGTTGAGTGCCCAGCTAAAGGCGAACAGTTTGCCCCTGAGCAAATTTCAGCCGAGGTGCTGCGGAAGCTGAAAGAAGACGCCAGCAAATACTTAGACCAAGAGGTAACCCAAGCCGTGATTACGGTTCCGGCTTACTTCAATGATTCTCAGCGTCAAGCAACGAAGGATGCAGGACGTATTGCGGGTCTCGAAGTTCTACGAATCATCAACGAGCCAACTGCGGCATCCCTCGCCTACGGACTTGACAAGAAAAGTAACGAAACCGTTCTTGTTTTTGACTTAGGTGGTGGAACCTTCGACGTATCTATCCTCGAAGTAGGCGACGGTGTGTTCGAAGTGTTGGCGACTTCTGGAGACACTCACCTGGGTGGTGACGACTTCGACAAGAAGATCGTGGACTATCTAGCCGAAGAGTTCCAAAAGAACGAAGGGATCGACCTCAGAAAAGACAAGCAAGCCCTCCAGCGCCTAACCGAAGCGGCTGAGAAAGCCAAGATTGAGTTGTCCAGCGTGACTCAGGCTGAAATCAACCTGCCTTTCATCACCGCGACTCAAGACGGGCCTAAGCACATCGACATGACCCTAACGCGAGCCAAGTTCGAAGAGTTGGCTTCTGACTTGATCGATCGCTGTCGCATTCCTGTCGAGAATTCACTCAGAGACGCCAAACTATCCAAGACCGACATCGACGAAGTAGTCATGGTTGGAGGTTCGACTCGTATTCCTGCGGTCGCTGAGCTTGTGAAGCGAGTTCTGGACAAAGGCCCTAACCAGTCAGTCAACCCTGATGAAGTTGTTGCAGTAGGTGCAGCGATTCAAGCGGGTGTATTGGCTGGAGAAGTCAAAGACATTCTGCTACTTGACGTGACGCCTCTGTCACTGGGTGTCGAAACGTTGGGTGGTGTGATGACTAAAATCATCCCCCGCAACACCACAATTCCGACCAAAAAGTCTGAAGTCTTTTCCACGGCGGCAGATGGTCAGACCAATGTTGAGATTCACGTGCTCCAAGGCGAGCGCGAGATGTCAAACGACAACAAGAGCCTCGGAACCTTCCGACTCGATGGTATTCCTCCATCTCCTCGTGGTGTGCCCCAAATCGAAGTCACCTTCGACATCGATGCTAACGGTATCTTGAATGTGTCAGCTAAAGACAAAGGCACAGGCAAAGAACAGTCCATCAGCATCACGGGCGCGTCTACTCTGCCTCAGGATGAGGTCGAGCGCATGGTCAACGAGGCGGAAAGCAACGCAACGGCTGACCAAGAGCGTCGCGAGAAAATTGACCTCAAGAATCAGGCCGATTCCTTGGTCTACAGTGCTGAGAAGCAGTTGACTGACTTGGGTGACAAAGTTCCTGCTGATTCAAAAGCTAAGATCGAAGGCTTCGTCAGTGAGCTTCGTGAAGCGATCGAGAAGGAAGATTACGACAAGATCAAAACCATCATGGGCGAGCTTCAGCAAGCTTCCTATGCGGTGAGCCAAGACCTCTATCAGCAAGGTGCAGGCGCACCTGGCCCAGAAGGTGCAGAGGGCGCAGCGCCAGAAGAAGGCTCGACAGATTCAGCTTCGACATCCAGCGGTGAAGACGATGTCATTGATGCTGACTTTACAGAATCGAAGTAAGATGCAGGAGCGTAAGGCCTGGGCATCGTTTATCGACAACCAGGCTATTACGGCTTAGCTCAGAAGTTCTTCTGAGAAGCAGGTTGAATACTCTTACATTTCGTGGTGGTAGGCTATCCTACTGCCACGTTTTTTTGGGTTGTGGACGAGGGGAAAGGTTCTGCCGGGGGATAAATTGTCGTTTGTCTTGCCACAATTTGTCTTGCTTATAGCAATGCGCCGATAGGTTAGGACAGATATTGATGGAGAAGCCGCGCGGTGCGCGGCTTCTCCATCAACTATTGGTTTTATATCAGCGCGTAGCACTATACCACTGAGAATTAGGCTATTAATTCCGTATCGTGATAGCCCGCATTAATGAAGACTGTGCTAAATTAGCGAAATTTAATATTCGCGATGGCGAAGAATGAGGTGGAGGGCGATCGCGCGTTCATTCTCCGTCGCGTATCCACGGGCGATTGTCTCTGGACTACCATACGAAGAGGGCGATCGCCTGTGATGCAAGTGTATCGCTTCAACTGCATAGCTATTCAATGCAGACTTAACTATGGATCATCCCGGAAGGGATATGAGGAGTGGAGAAATCATGGCTGTTCAACTCAAACAAGCTCTTTCCGTTGGGCAATATATCGTGACGCAACGGCTCAAAGGACGCAAAAAGTTTCCTCTTGTGTTGATGCTCGAACCCCTATTTCGGTGTAATTTAGCCTGCTCGGGCTGTGGCAAAATTCAACATCCCAAAGAAATTTTGAAGCAAAATCTTTCCCCCGAAGATTGCTTCAAAGCCGTTGACGAATGTGGCGCACCGGTCGTGTCGATTCCGGGTGGCGAACCATTACTCCATCCTCAGATCGACGAAATTGTCACTGGGTTGGTGGCTCGACGAAAATTTATCTATCTCTGCACCAATGCCATTCTCTTAGAGAAAAGCCTCGACAAGTTTGAGCCTTCTCCCTACTTGACCTTTAGTGTTCATCTCGACGGGTTGCGAGAGCACCACGACAAGTGTGTCGATCGGAAAGGGGTGTTTGACGTCGCAGTTAGCGCGATCAAAGCCGCTAAGGCAAAGGGATTTCGAGTCACGACGAACACCACCGTGTTTGAAGGTGCCGATCCGAAGGAGATGCAGGAGTTCTTCGACTTCCTCAGCGAATTAGGCACGGATGGCATGATGATTTCGCCAGGATATAGCTACGAATGGGCTCCTGACCAAGACAATTTTCTGAAACGAGAGCAGACTCGCGCTTTATTCCGTGACATTTTGTCTCCGTTCAAGTCTGGTCAGAAAAAGTGGAACTTTAACCACAATCCGCTTTTCCTTGACTTCCTCACAGGAGAAAAAGACTACGAATGTACGCCTTGGGGAAGTCCAAGCTACAGCGTTTTGGGTTGGCAGAAACCCTGCTATCTGCTGAATGAAGGGCACTATGCCACGTTTAAAGAACTCTTGGAAGAAACGGACTGGAGCCAGTATGGACGCGCCAGTGGCAATCCTAAATGTGCAGACTGCATGGTTCATTGTGGCTACGAACCGACGGCGGCTGTGGATGCGCTGCGGCCCCAAAATATGGCTCGTGCGGCAACGAGCCTAGTGAACTGAGTTCGGCGAGTTTAGCAAACGGATGAACTGCTAATAAAAACCGGCTCCGAGTGGATTTAGCAAAGCTGCTAGGAATGACTCAGAGCTGGTTCTTTTCGTTGTTTGTAGAGTGTATTGGCGATCGCCCCACTTACCAACGCTCGATAAATAAATTGCTATGGCGATAAGTATGTAGACTCAATATCTCCGGTAAGATGGGTTAGCGCTAGGGAACCCATCAAATCCCTACGCAATGGTGTATTACAGCTTGGCGTAACGACACCTTGCACCGATTATTGTTTGTGTCCATCTACTTATCGAATATAGCAATGCGCCGATAGGTTAGGACAGATATTGATGGAGAAGCCGCGCGGTGCGCGGCTTCTCCATCAACTATTGGTTTTATATCAGCGCGTAGCGCTATAGACCTTGACCCATTGTTGCTTTCGAGATGCAGCTCTAGATAAATGCGGCTCTAGATAAACATTAGAAGTAACAGTCCAACAATGACAAAAGACAGGATTCCACCCTTATTTTCGTCGTTGTCGTGATGTTTGTATTTTGAACGTTTTCTTTTGGATGGATTGACGGACAATTCCCGATAAAAATCGCAGCTAATGCACTGGTATAGGTGACTATTGACTTCAACGACTGTATTTTTGCCACATTCGGGGCATTCTATTGAGTTTTGAATTACAGGTTGGATGGTCGTTTTCATGGAATCTCCAAGGGGGCTAGAGGAACTCTTAGAGGTTCGCTTCATAGGGACAAGTGACTATTTCAGAACAAGCGATTTACAGATACAAAAGAGTACAGAAGATAGAACTTATGCTCTAAAATCAACATCAGAATAGAAGCAAGTAAGTTATGGCAATTCGCTATATTGCTTTCATAAATGAAGCCTTCGTTGTGGGAGTATCCCACAGTTGCAGATTTATCGATGCTTGGCGAGCGTCCCTTTTCTCCTGATGGAAAGGCGTCGCCCAACGTAGGCAAAATGCCCCTGCACTGCATATACAAAACTGGGAAGCTCCCTTCGTTATCTTCCCTCGACTATAGGAATGAGGTTAGAGAAGAGACTCTCTTTTGTTGCCAGTTTGTAAATCTGAACAGCTCACTCCTGTGACTTAACTGCCGATGAGATTGTTCTAATCTTCGCCTGCGTGGCTATCAATCATGCTTGGCATCAAGAGCACATGACTGTGACGGAAAGCTTTGATGAACTAGATTTGCTAAAGATGTGAATCGAAATCTGTGTTGCTACGACGTCATGCTGAGAACGAAATCAACTTGCGGGTTAGATGACAGCTGAACGATTGTCTGGAAAAAGAGAGCAATGGTGTAGGATTTTCCTCCGCCACTGTCCGATAGCCTGCCATAACCGTCCATGACTGTTCGCGAACGTTCGAACGTCTGGCGTTGCGAAATTGATGAATGATATAGAACCTACCAACCTATTAATTGCCCGCTGTATGGGCATGGCAGTGCCATGCCCCTCCAAAAATCATTCGCTAGTTGGCAATATCGAACGTCTTGTTGCTGGGAACCACTATCGTTAGTGCGACGCAGTCAGTGCATCTAAATTGGCTTGGACATTGCTCTGAATTTCATGGGTGAGCCGCTGAGCCGTTGTTGCGCGATCGCCCAAATACGCCTCTAGGTGGTCTTTTAAGTTAATCGGTTTACCGACTTTCAACAGTACTTTGCGGTGCGCTTTGGGGGTTGGATAGTTAATTTTAAACGCATGGCGCTCCAGTCGAATCAGGGTGTCGAGAAAGCGTTCTGGCGTTGGGGATTCGGCTACATATCCGTCGTAGATGGCATCAAAGTTGAGGAGCGTTGAAGCCATTTGATGCATCGAGTCATAGGTCAAAAAATCATCTTTTGCCAGAGTTTCTGCTTGATCTTCTAAGGCATACTGCACAGCATAGACTCTTTCTCTCAGAGGCTTGTGAGGTAATGGTACGATGCCTAACTTCTGTTCACACTGAGTCAGCATGTGCGATCGCAGTCGAATAATGCGCTCATTCCATGACTGTTGAGCCAGCGGTTCAGTCTCGGAGTCTAGACGAAATGTGCGCTCAAAGTCTGACAAAAAGACCTCAGCAACTCGACGCAATCGCTCGTAGAAAGTTGCAGGTGATGAGCTAGGTGTCACATTGAGAGAGGTTTCCAGCCGCTTCAGAGTCTGGTCAATAATGGGAACCATATCGCGGGTGTAGCGATATTTGATGCTGAGTGGAACGGCATAAAGGTCAGGCACAGTCTCGCCGCGTCGCTCAAACTTGGTCAAAGCCTGCATGGCTACCTGTACGGCTCCAGCACGGAAGGGAGTGACCGTATCGTTTTGATAGGAACAGCCGCCTTCTGAAAAAATCACGAGATGACATTCGGGTTGCATGAGCAGATCGCGAGTCATCGCAACACTGGGGCGATCGCCCAGTCCGCGCCGAATCGAGTAAGCCCCCATCCGCTGAATGAAGTGACCCTCCAGTCCTCGAAAGCGCTCATGAGCCGCTAGATAATGAAACGGTTTTTGCAGCCGTGCCGACAAAATAAAAACGGCCACCCAGTCGTCATAGTAGGTGGGATGGTTGGGCATCAACAGCAGGCGATCGCGCCGAAGCTGCCTCAGCAGCTTCAGATCAGAGGGGTCAATCTCAACGGTCATACGGCTTTGCAACAAACCGTAGAGGGATGCAAAACGCTGTACAAAATGGACGAGCCTCGGATTGAGCTGCGGCGGGTAAAAGTCTTGAAGAGTCGGCTGTGTGTAAGGCATGGAGGCTGGAAGTGTCGGCAGATGGGGACAAAAGAGTACCCAACCTTCAATGAGTACTCTCTATACTTCATACTGTGACATCAAATTTCGTGTTTGGAGTTTCGGAAGGGTCGGCTTTGAAAAAGCGGACGGATCGCACATTGGCTGGATGAAATATGGTGTCATGTGCGATCGCCCCGATGGGAACTCTGAGATCACATTGCTTACCTCTCCAGCTTTCTATTCTTTTTCCTCTCCACTGTTGTAACGTCTGACCTCGGTAATGTCTGACCTCGCACAAACTCTGCTTCAACTCTATTTGCCTCTAGGAGGCTGGATTTTTGCGGGTTGGGTTCTAGGTCAGTTTCTTCCCAAAGCCATTAGTTCTTTTTTAGGAAAAGCTCTGTTTTGGGTTGGAGTTCCTATCACAATCACGGGCTTTCTCTATCGCGCAGATTTGAGCGGTTGGATCTTTATCGCGCCAATCGTTGCCTGGATCGCAATTCTCGTAGGTGCCATTTTTGCGTTCATTTGGATTGACCTTGGCGTCAAAGATGAACGCATCAAAGCTCTATCAAGAGGGCTCGATGATTCACCGTCCACGTCATCTACAGCCATCTTGAACAAAAGTGCTTGGTCAAAGCCAACTCAAGGTAGCTTTTTGCTGGCGATGATGGTGGGAAATACTGGATATATGGGATTTCCTGTGGTGCTGAATTTAGTAGGGGCAGATTACTTTGCTTGGGCACTATTCTATGACATTTTAGGAACATTCATTGGAGTCTATGGAGTAGGGGTCATTCTAGCAGCTCGATATGGTCGTAACCAGCTCAAAAGTCGCGTTAACTTGCTGAAAAAACTGGTACAAAATCCGGCTTTCTGGAGCTTAGGTCTAGGACTTTTGCTGCGCATGGTTCAACTTCCAGTTGCTTTTGAAACAGGTTTAAAAACGTCTGCTTGGGTAGTTGTAAATCTAGCGTTGGTTCTGATTGGTTTACAGCTAAGTCAACTCAAGTCACTCCAAAAGTTGAATCAAGTTATTCCCTGTTTGGGTATCAAAATGATTTTGGTTCCTCTGGTTGTAGGAACTGGACTGATGTTTTTTGGAATTACAGCAGAGCCTCGTCTTGCGCTGGTTTTGCAAATGGGAATGCCCCCTGCATTTGCCACTGTCGTGTTTGCTGAAGCCTATGGTCTAGATCAAGATTTAGCGGTGACCACAATCGCTTTTGGCTGTCTCGGATTAATCGTATTGTTGCCAGTGTGGATGCTGTTATTCGGAACTTTGTCATGAAGATTCTCTATGTTGTGGGCGCACGACCAAACTTTATGAAAGTTGCGCCTATTCTCAAAGAGCTAGACCACTATGCCGATATTGAAGGAGTATTAGTTCACACAGGACAACATTATGATGAATGCATGTCAAAGATTTTTTTTGATGATTTGAATATGCCAATGCCAGATGAGTTTTTAGGAATTGGAAGCGGTTCCCATGCGACTCAGACAGGCAAAGCGATGATGGCTCTTGAACGATCGATGAGGGCTCATCAACCTGATTTAGTTCTCGTTGTAGGAGATGTTAATTCAACACTGGCTGGGTCTTTAGCTGCTGCAAAACTGAATATTCCAGTAGCTCATGTTGAAGCGGGACTTCGCAGTCGCGATCGCACGATGCCTGAAGAAATTAATCGCATTTGTACGGACAGTATTACCACATTATTTTTTACAACTTCTCATGTTGCCAGTGAAAATTTAAGACGTGAGGGCATTCAGTCTAAACAGATTCACTTTGTGGGTAATGTCATGATTGATAGCCTTGTGAACTATATTGATAAAGCTCAAAAATCGACTATTCTAAGTGATTTAGATATTGATCCTAAAGCCTATGGATTGCTGACGCTTCACCATCCAGAAAATGTGGATGATCTGGAGATTTTTGAACAACTGCTTGAGGCGATCGCCATTCTTAGTCAGCGCACTTCATTTATCTTTCCGATTCATCCGCGCACCCAAGCTCGCCTTGATCAGTTTGGCTTGCGTGCTCGTTTAGACGCGATGTCACGGGTGATCCAAACGCCGCCTCTAGGATATTTGGATTTTCTCAAAGTGTTATCTAATGCAAAGTTTGCGCTGATTGATTCGAGTGGAGTACAAGAAGAAACAACGGTCTTAGGAATTCCCTGTCTGACCATGCGGGACAACACTGAGCGTCCTGAAACCGTCACTGAAGGAACTAATTGTTTAGTCGGACGCAATGTGCAACAGATTGTAGATGAAGTGCATTTGATTCTCGATGGACAGGCTAGGGTTGGACAAATTCCTGAGCGATGGGATGGGGCAACTGCACCGCGTATCATGGAGGCGATCGCCAATTGGTGGGATCGTCAACAAGCGCACTTTGAGACGACAATTTGTGTGAACTAATCGTTCATTTGTAGAACTGAAACGGCATGGATTCTACGACGAGATGAAGAGGGATTCAGTTGAAAAATAATTCAAGAATTCACGTTCGTATCCTGCGATTTTTTGTGTTGGTGGCGATCGCCCTTGGCATTACCTTCAGCACGGCGACTTGTGCTTCTAACGAGCGAGGTGTTGATCTGACAGAAAGTTCTGTAGGATTGTCCCAACAAATGACGGGAATGGGAAATTCAGCAGACTCGGGAGAGGTGATTCAAATTTGGTGGTCTCAGGGATTTTTGCCTGAAGAAAACGAAGTAATCTCCAAGATTGTTTCAGATTGGGAAATCGAATCCGGCTATCAAGCGAACCTAGTTCTCTTACCCGATTCCGCCATTATTAAAGATATCGAAAATGCGATTGAAGAAAGCCGCGCCCCCGATGTCTTTTTTAGCTTTGCAGCTGATACAAATCTGATTCCTCAGCTCGCTTGGAACGGTGAGTTAGCTGATGTTTCTGATGTGATTCAAGTCCATCAAGACGAATATTTTGAGACCGCATTACAGTCCGTGTTTTATCAAAACCAGACGACTCGAACTCGCAGCTATTACGCGATTCCGTTTGGGCAAAATACGATTCATCTCCACTATTGGAAAAACTATTTAGAAGACGCGGGCTTGGCAGCGGATCGGATCCCAAGCCAGTGGAACGAGTTTTGGCAGTTTTGGCAAACGGCACAAGAACAGCTTCGAACGGTTGGCAACACTTCGATTTACGGATTGGGGCTGTGCTTGTCTAACTTGGGAACGGATACTTTCTGGCCGTTTGAGCAGTTTCTAGAAGCCTATGGCGTGGAAGTGGTGGACGAGAACGGACGTCTTCAGATCGACAATGCCGAAGCCCGTGCGGGGATTGCGGCAGTGATCGAACAGTTCACGAGTTTCTACACCGAGGGCTATGTCCCGCCTGCCGCTACAACTTGGACAGATTCGGGCAACAACTCTAGCTTTTTAGAGGGGCAGGTGTTGATGACAGCCAACAGTACGCTGTCGATTCCGTTTACCCAGCGGCAACCTGACAATCCTTACAACGAGATGTCCACGGATCTATATTTTGATCGCATTCACACGATTCCCTGGCCGCAAAAACCGGATGGAGGAGCCATGCAATCGGTGCTGAGTATTAAGCAGTTGGCTCTGATCGATCACTCTGAGATTTCCGAAACCCGAACCCAGGCAGCAAAGAGTTTCTTGGAATATTTTTCTCGGGACGCGGTTGTTGATCAGTACTTGCAAACGGCGACAAAGGGACGCATCTTTCCGGTGATTGCAGAACTGTTTTCAAACCCGTTTTGGAACAATCCTGATGATCCTCATTCTTCGGTGGCGTTGGCCCAATATCAGGGGGAGACTCGCCCGTCTTATCAGGTGTTTGCGCCTGCGTATAGTCAAGTGCTGCAAGACAACGTGTGGGCAGACGCCATTTTGCAAGTGATCGAGGAAGGGGTGACTCCAGAAGAGGCTGCTGATGAGGCGATCGCCCGAATCCAATCTATTTTTGCGGGGTGGCTATGAACTTTTGGAAGCGGAGTTTACTGGCTCAACTGGTGAGCTATTTTTC
>CAKZMO010000113.1 GCA_937128595.1 uncultured cyanobacterium
GATCGCCCTCAACTCTAGACGACTGTTGAGAATGCACCCCCTCTTATTGCGAAAATAAGGCGATCGCCAATATCAAAGCAAGACAAGTAAGATTGAGGTGAGACTAATAACGGCGATCGCCAAATATGAAAAACCGAGAGCCGGGTCACGAGTTGCGAGTGCATGGTAAAGACAAGTTGGAAGGCATTGCTCGGCTCTCAAATTGTGCATGAGGCGATCGCCCCTCAAGACTCTGGAGGAGCGCTGTCTCCCTCTTCAAACTCTGCTGCCACTGACTCAATCTCCATTTGAAGTTGCTCAACCGACGGCAGACTCTGCTGCACCGCCTCCGGTAACGGCGCGCCCAACTCGTAGGTAGACACCCCAATCGGCTGACTCATCCCCCGAAGCGCATAATGGACGATCGACTGCTTCCGAGACCGACAGAGCACAATGCCAATGGTGGGCTGGTCGTCTGAATGTCTCAGATGATCATCGATGACGTTCACATAGAAGTTGATCTGGCCTGAGAATTCAGGCCGAAATTCAGTGGTCTTCAGTTCAATGACGACGTAGCACCGCAAGCGCACGTGATAGAAGAGCAAATCGACGAAGAACTCATCTCCTTCTACCTCAAGGCGATACTGATGACCCATGAAGGAGAAGCCAACACCCAGCTCTAGCAGAAACTTCTGCATGTGGCTGACGAGTGCTTGTTCTAGCTCTCGTTCATGAGCCTTCTCTTGCAGCTCTAAAAACTCAAGGTTGTATTCTGACTTCAGCAAACTTTGGGCCAAGTCGGACTGTGGAGCGGGCAGAGTTTGCTCAAAGTTGGTTAGGGCAACGCCCTGGCGACTGAAGAGGTCTGATTTAATCTGGAGTTCTAGGGTGTTCCGGTTCCATCCGTTCTCTGTCACCTTCTGGGCATACCAGAGGCGCTGCTCTTGGCTCTCTAGTTTGTTGAGCAGGGACTGGTTATGACCCCAGGGAATTTGTGCTATGACTCGTAGCACAATTTGCTCTTCTGGGTAGGCTTCGGCTAGAGCCCTCATATATTTAAGGTTTCGGGGTGAGAAGCCCTTCATGTTGGGAAACTCAGTTTTGAGGTCACGGGCCAGCCGGTCGATCACCTTCGCTCCCCATCCCGCTTCACTCTGGCGCTGAAGGATATCCTGGCCGATTTGCCAGTAAAGGAGGATGAGTTCTCGATTGACAGCGAGTGCTGCTTTGACCTGAGCCTGCCGAATTCGAGCCTTCAGACCTGTCAAGAAGTCTTCGTAGTTATCAGACGTCAGTTCAAACCCAGTTCCCATGCACGCTTTTCTCCGCTCTGGTTGTCACAGTCGCTGATCTTCCCCACTTCACGGCCAATACGATAGGGATTCTTTCATCATCCAATACAGCCCATTTCCATTTTCCGGCTATCCCTGCATTTATGCAGCAGCCACAGTCTACAGCCAGACGGCAGAAATCTAGTATGGCCTTGGATAACGAGGCCAGGGAGACGATCGCCACTTACAGTACCAGTCCTGATCGGGCGGTATATGCCGACGTTGAAGGCGTTTGGGCAAAGAACCGAGCCATAGAACTTGCATTGCAACGGCCAGAGCGATCGCCCCTAGATGCCGTGAAGGAGCAGATGAATAGAATCGCACTTTCCTGGTGAGTCAGTAGAGGATTCGCCATAGAATAACGCTAGAGCGCTACATTCACCCACACCCAAAATGATTGTCACGATTGCTGGATACAAGGGAGGTTGCGGGAAAACGACCGTGGCCGTTCATCTCGCAGCTTACTTCGGAAATAAGAACAGCAACACCTTGCTCATTGACGGAGACCCTAACCGATCGGCTCTGGGGTGGTCACAACGGGGTCAGTTGCCCTTTGACGTATGCGACCTAACCGCAGCTCAAAAACAATCTGAAGGGCGATCGCACCTCATCCTTGATACTGAGGCTCATCCCAGCTCGGAGCAAATGAAGTTTTTAGCGGAGGGGTGTGATTTGATGGTGCTGCCAACATCAGCGCAGGCTCTCAGTCTAGAAGCCGCCATCAAAACAGCGGCTCGGCTCCCCAAAAAAACGAACTACCGAATTTTGCTGAACATGATCGATGCGAGGAAAACGACGGCCCTAGCCGGAGCCCGATCGGCGTTGCAAAAGTCGAAGATTCCAACCTTTAACACCGTGATTCGCTCCCTGTCAGCCTACGAAAAAGCTTCGTTAATGGGAGTGCCTGTCTATGCATCTGGCGATCGCCTCGCTCAATCAGCCTGGAGCGAATTTGAGGCATTGGGTCAAGAAATAGAGGAGTTGCTTTCATGAACTTCGACAATCTCATCTCTAGCGCACGAATCAGTGAACCCGTCGGTGAAGCCTCTCTCGTAGCCCTCGATTCCATTAAAGATCGAGCATCCGATACTCGTGAATTGAATGAGTCACATGTTGGCGACTTAGCAGAGTCTATTGGAGCAATCGGACTGATTGAACCCCTAGTCACCGACAAAAATCACGTGCTGCTAGCTGGAGGTCACCGTAAAGCAGCGATCGCCAAACTACAAGAGTCAGATCCTGACAAGTTTGCTCAGCACTTTCCAGACGCTCTCGTCCCGGTGCATATCCTCGACTTCAGCGCCGCAGATGAACCAGATCGAGCATTGGCAATCGAGCTGGCAGAAAACGAAAAACGCAGAGACTACACCCCATCAGAGGTCAAAGCACTAGCAGATCGGCTCAAGTCGAAAGGCTACACCTTTAGCAAGGGCAAGCCCCCCAAAGGCAAATCAGCCGGATTACCCGTCCTATCGACCATCATCGGAAAGTCCAGACGCACCGTGCAGCGGTATCTTGAGGCAGGTTCAGCCGTAAATGTGACAAATGGCGCATTTACGCCAGACCTCTATCTTGACCGGGCGATCGCCAACATTCAAAAATGGGAAAAGGAGACGGGTAACAACGCATCAAAGCTGATCCGCTCCATCGAGAAAAAGAAGGGTAATTAGGCGATCGCCCTAATCTCAATCTCCTATGCTTCTGTTTCTTATGTCAGCACTTACCCAAGCATTGATGGATGCCTGCGGAGGAATCCGTCAGCTTATCGGGCTTTCCAATTTTTACCAGAACCCTAGACGCACCGTATAGCAGTATTTTGAGGTGGGTGTAGCCGTAAATGCGCCATTTGTCACATTTACGCCAGACCTCTATCTTGGGCCAACCGAAAACACTTTACTAAAAAATAAAAAATCGCTCTTGCAGAGGGCAAAAGGGCAAGATGGCAAAAGGCAAGAGTCACTGGGGGGAGCATACCACCCGAAACCCGATGAAGTGGTCGTTGAGGTCGCCGGGATCGAAATAGAGGCGGTACGCGGAGCGACAGACCTCAGGAATGTTGAACCAGGAGCCGCCGCGATTGACACGAGAAGCATTATCATCCTCCGTCAGCCAAGGGCTACCATCCTGGGGGGCTCCCTCATAGGTCTCATGCCAGTGATCCAGACACCATTCCCACACGTTGCCGTGCATCTCACATAGGCCAAAGGCATTGGCAATTTTAAAGTAATCAACCTCCGTAGTCTCTTGCCGATAGTCGCCCTCTGGGCCATCACCGTAGGTGTAGTTCCCGTCATAGTTCGCCACCTCCGTCGTGATCGTCTCCCCAAAGTAAAACGGCGTCTCAGTCCCGGCTCGACAGGCATATTCCCACTCCGCCTCGCTCGGCAGTCGATACTCTCGCCCCGTGTGAATCGTGAGACGCGCACAAAACTCTACCGCGTCATACCAGCTCACCTGCTCCACCGGACGCTTGTCCCCCTCAAAGTTTGATGGATCAAGCTTCAAGTCTCGATCAACTTGCTTCATGGCGACAACTCGTCGCCACTGCGCCTGCGTCACGGGATATCGCCCCATAAAAAAATCAGGCACAGTCACTGGATGTTGAGGGCGTTCATCGTCATACCCTTCTTCATCTTTAGGAGAGCCCATCAT
>CAKZMO010000114.1 GCA_937128595.1 uncultured cyanobacterium
CAGCTAGCCCAAAGAAATTCGGAAGCTCTACGCGACTCACAACAAGCTTTTCGACCCTGACTTGGGGCAGAATAGTAACGTTTAGCCTAGCCAGTCCACTACAACCAGTTTCCAACCAACACAATTAAGCTCCAATAATAGGGATCGCTGTAGTTGGGATCTTCCAAAATTTCGAGCTGGGCACGACGCAAGGCTTCAGCTTTCGTGACTGAATCATCTTGTAGTTCCTGATAGAACCGATTCATCATTAAGGGAGCAACTGCATCTTGAAAATTCCAAAGCGTCGCAACTGTGCTTCTGGCTCCAGCCCGAACAGCGACTCCAGCTAGTCCCAGCGCAGCTCGGTCATCACCATTTGCAGTCTGACAAGCACTCAAAACTAGCATCTCAATCGGTTGCCGACGTCCCAATTCCGTATTTTGAAGCAGCTGGTTCAGTTCGTTAATGTCTAGACGATCTTCCCAGGTCAGAATGAAGGTCTCTTCTAAATTTGAACTGAATTGTCCGTGGGTCGCTAAATGTACAACAGGGAACGGAACCGCGTTGATCGCTTGTTGCAGAGCTTCGTCGGTGAACTCGCTATTGAGCAACTGACGACTTTCTGGAACTAACGCTTCTAATTCGGTCAGCTCTCGCTCAACTTGCGGTAATGGAGAAAAGTCTTGACGACTTTCGCTAATACCTCCCAATAAAATATTGAGTTCCTTCGACTGCAACGGAGAAGATTCTACGAGCTGAAGGCTAGGCGCTAGAGCGACGCTGTATTTTTCGATCAGGTATTGATCCCCGTCATACAAGGCCGCCATGGGCACATTTCGTAAAACGCCATCCAGAACAAAGACCAGCGTTTTGACCTCTCCAGCCTGAAGGTCAGCTTCAAAAGGTTCAATGACGTAGCTGTAAAGCTGTTGTGCAAGAGCAGGGACTCGGCGTTGGCTAGTTGGCGATCGCAAAAAGAATGAAAGCTGCTCTGCGACCCCTTCAATCTCATTGCTTCCCCCATCTAGAAACGTCGTATGTCGTTGCAGCAGTTGTCCAGAACCTTCAGCATCAGAGCCGTCTGTGTAAGTAGATACCTCAGAATTAATGTTTTCTGACTCTGTTGCAGATAAATCAGTTTCAGAATGAGGGGCGATCGCCTCTTCAGGCAAACTAAGAATGACTTCTAATCGGTCTTCGAGAATGATGGGGTAAATCACCGCTGCTCGTCGATCAACCTCGTCAATCTGCACTTCGCTTGCGTTGAGACAGGCTTCTCGGAAAAAGTTGTCTAATTCTGCGAGTTGAAGCGACTCGATCGTTTTTCGTGCCTTTTCTAGCTCTGCGGGACTAGGGTCAACATCAGGGTCAAGCAAGAGCGACACTAGCTCTCGGTGCAACGGTTCGATGCTATCGCGGAACGAAAACTGCACATCTGGATTCACGGATACGAGGTCTCTCCGCAGCAATTGCAGCGTATCGATGGCGCTGCTGTAGGAGGCGATCGCCTTTTCTCGGTCGCCTTTCGCTTTATGGACTCGCCCCAACTGCCACTGCCACAGATAGGTCATGTCTGTGGCGTTGATCTGCTGAGCAAGCAGCAACGCTTCTTCCGACATCTCCTGCGACTGATCCAGACTTCCGATTGTTTCATAGAACTTACCGAATGTGCCCAATGCAAACGCCGCTCCACGAGGGTCTCCTAGGGCTTGAGCTTGCTCGTAGGCAGTAGTAAGATGCTGATCGATTCGTGCGACTTGGACGGCTGAAAATCCGTCTTCTTCCACTAGAGCAATCAGGCTTTCTACAAAATTGATGTGAGCAAACAGGGTTGTGCGATTGGCTGGTAATCGATTGAGGCGATCGCCAAGCGTCGATGCAACCGTATTGATCTCGCCAATATTATTAAGAGCGATCGCCACTTTGAGCAAATTGAGCTGAGCCTGCACCTGAGTCGCAGCTAATGGAGACTCGGCAGCTCGACGATAGGCATCGGCAGCCTGTTCCAAGGTCTCTTGAGCATTGCTAAATGTTGGACTTACCCCTTTGCTGTACAACACATTGCCCAGACTCAGGTAAACAGATGCTAACTCCGTCCAGTCCTGGAGCTGCTGGGCGATCGCCAAACTTTGCTGAAGTACGTCATCGGCTTTGTCGAGGTAGCCTGTCACTTGGTAAGCATCACCCAAACTGCGGAGAGCCGTAGCCTGAACCAAAGAGGGTGATAGATCTTGGATTTCATTTCGATGGGCTTCAAGCAGGTCAATCGCACGACGATAAAATCCTAATGCTTGCAATGCACTGGCTCTATTTACGATGTTTTGGGTCTGAATCTCAGGTTGATCCTGAGATTCGTAATACTCACCCACCTGTTCCCACGTGTTAATCGCCGCCTCAAATTGACCCAATGCAAACTGAAGTTGCCCTTTAACATCCAGAGCCTGAGCTTCAATGAGGGGACGATCGAGTGGGGCTAAAAGCTCAAGACTGCTGGCGATCGCCGCATCAGCTTGGGGCCACTGTCCTAAATCTTGGTATGTCAACGATAAATTGCTGAGAGCGATCGCTTCCCATAAAGGTTGGTTCTGATTGCGGTACATCTGCGTAGCTTGTTCTAATGCAGTTGCGGCTTCAGCATAACGACCCTGATCGTAGAGCGATCGCCCTTCCTCCATTAATGTTGATGGCTGCATCGTTTAGACAAGCACAGCAGGCGCACCCGATTCCGAAGCGATCTCCACATCAGCAGGCGCAACAGACTGAACTGGGTGAGATAGCCCCACAATACAGAGCAGTGTAGTGACACTCCCTATCGCTCCATACACGACCCAACTTGCGGCATGGCTCAGCCGCGCTATCCGCTGTAAAGCCACTCGAAATCGGCTCAACAAACCCTGAATATTCCACCGTCGTTTCAAAAAATCTAGAAATCGCAAATGTCGAGAAGTGGGCCGGGAGGTTGCAGGGGGGGGCGATCGCCACATGGGTCGAAACTCCTGGATTCACAAAGATTCAGAGTAAGCCATTACAGTCTGAGTCTACAGCCACAAACAGCCTGATTCTACAAGCACAACAAAATGATAAGCAACATTGCTGATCAGCGACAAAACTACTCAAGTCTCAGATGAAGCATCTTGGGCATATTTTCGGATGAGCGATCGCAGATATTTCAGATTCACAGGTTTTGTCAAATAGTCTTGGGCTCCAGCCGCCATACAGCGCTCGCGATCGCCCGGCATGGCCAATGCTGTGAGCACGATGATAGGAGGTGTTCGAACGGTCTGATCGTTATGCAGCTTATACATTGTTGTGAGGCCGTCTATCTCCGGCATTTGAATATCCATTAAAATCACATCAAACGACTGCTGCGCGACGTGATAAAGAACTTCGAGGCCGCTTCTAGCTACAGTCATCTCCATATGATGCTGTTGAAGATAGTTGGATAACAAGATAATGTTGTCTTCATGGTCTTCAGCCAACAGAACACGAATGAGCCGATGCTCAACCATGTCGCCCTGAGTGCCGCTCTGAGTTTTGTCTGGTATTGGACAGTCTGCTTCCACAAGAGTTGCGCTCGAACGATGCATAGTCGCAATTGTGTCTTCAGAGCCACTTTCTTCTGGTTCAGCTCTGGGCTGCTTGAGGGGAAACAAAACCTTAAAGCAGCTTCCCTCGCCTATGGTGCTCTCTAAGCTGACACTGCCACCGTGCATCTCAACAATTTTCTTCACCAGAGCCAGTCCTAGACCTGTACCCTCATATCGGCGCGCCAACCCACTATCCAGTTGAACAAATGGCTGAAACAAGAGATCCATTTGTTCTGGCGCAATGCCAATGCCTGTGTCAGCCACATAGAATGCGACTGCATCGTGGTAAGAATCGATAACGACTGTCAGCGTTACAGAACCTTGTTCTGGTGTGAACTTGACTGCATTGCTTAGCAAATTAATTAAGACTTGACGAGTTCGTAGCTCGTCAACCCAAACCACATTAACGTCAGAGCCGACATGACACTCTATCGTAATTTGCTTGTGAGTTGCTTGCTGCCTCACAAAGCAAAGGCTAATATCACACAGTTCTTCGACAGATACTTCAGACATCTGCAGATTCATTTTGCCAGACTGCACCTTGGACAAATCGAGAATATCGTTGATTAAATCCAGTAGGTGACTGCCACTTTGCTGAATCATTTCAATAAACTGCCGTTGTTGGCCGCTCAATTCGCCAAAAGCTGTTTCTAATAGCGCTTCTGATAAACCTAAAACAGAATGAAGTGGAGTTCGAAGCTCATGACTCATCCCGGCTAAAAATTCATCTTTGAGGCGGTCAGCCCGAGCTAGTTCGGCATTTGCTAGGCTGAGACGCTCACTGCTGAGACGAAGTTGTTTTTCTGCATGTTTGCGGCTCGTAATATCAACCTGGATGCCTGCCATGCCCCTCGGCTGACCGTTAGCATCGTAGACAATTTCGCCTAAGTCTCCAATCCACCGAACATTGTCATCAGGTAGCAAAACTCGATATTCCAGGTTCAGAGCTTCTCTCTGTTCGACGACCCTACTCATCTGGGTCTCCACTTGCTCCTGATCATCTGGATGGATGATATTCAGCCAATTTTCGTATGTAGAAGCGCAACTTCTGGGTTCATAGCCCATTAGTCGATAATTTTCGTCAGACCAGAAAAACTCATTGGTATGCAGGCTCCATTCCCAGATTCCGGCATGGGCAGCTCGTAGAGCTAAAGAAAGACGACTGTTGACCTGCTGAATCTGAGCTGTTCGTTCAGTAACGCGCCGCTCTAGTTCTCGATTTGTCTCTTGTAGTAAAGCTTCAGTTTCTTTCCGCGTCGTGATGTCTTGAAAATAGGCTGTCATTCCGTCAGGGCTGGGATAAGCATGTACCTCAAACCAAGTATTGAATGGCTCATAAAAAGCATCAAAAGTCGTGCTGATTTGGCCTCGAATGACTCGGTGATATTCGGAATAGAAGATCGTATCAACGGCTGTGGGAAATTCCTGCCAAATGTTTTTGCCGATTAGATCGTGGCGCGATCGCTGCAACAGTTGCTCAGCTCGACGATTGATATAAGTGAATTGCCAATCATGATTGATGGCAAAAAAACCATCCGTAATACTTTCAAGAATATCGGAAATTCGCTGGCGCGATCGCTGTACATCTTGCTCATTTTTCTTGCGCTGAGTGATGTCCACCGCACAAGACATCACCAATCGCCGTCCGTCATCCATGCGCCCGAGGGGCACAGAGCTAAAATCCCAGACTCGGATTTCTCCAGAATGAGCTTTAATTAGATGTTCGCCCTCCTGAAGCCGAGCATCGAGAGCATACAGCCTGTCAATTTGAGCCTTAGCATCTACATGGAGTTCTCCATAAGCCTTGAAAACCCAATCTGATATAGTTGGAATGTCGTCATGTGTATAACCTGACTGTTCAGTCCAAGCTTGGTTGACTCGTAAAATTTTGCCATCTTCTGCATGAACAATGATTGGGAATGGAGCTTCGTTCATTGCCCGACGAAACCGCTGCTCGCTTTCTTGCAAGTGCTGTTCAGTCTGTTTTCGAGCTGTGATGTTGAGAATCAAGCCATCCCAGATGACTTCTCCGGTCTCCTGCCGCTGAGGTTTTGCGATTGTCTGAAGCCATCGAACTTGCCCAGAGTCCAAAACGATGCGCCATTCCCAAACCCAGTTTTGCATCGCATTATAAGCTTCGGCAAGGGACTTCCGCATCGCCTGTTCATCACCAGGATGAATATTGCGCCAAAGAATATTAGCGTTGGCCTCTTGCGAATCGGTTTCCCAAACTTGATGCCATCCAGGGCTGATGTAGGGCATCGCCTCATGACCACCTGGAAACATGACATAGCGATAGATCACTCCAGGCATGTTTTCAGCCAGGTTCTGAAATCGGGCTTCACCCCGTTGTACATCTAAAAACAGCGACTGGAGACGTTGCGCCATGTGATTAAATGTTTCTGCTAGGTGCCTAACTTCCCGGCTGCCCTCGATACTGACTCGCTGATCCAGTTTGCCTGTGGCGATCGCTTTCGAAGCTCGACTCAATCTCAAGAGGGGTTGGGTCACCCAGCGAGCTGTCAACAGCCCTGAAACAATTGCAATTCCTAATGCTCCTAAGCAAAGAAAGATTGTATTACGAGTGTTGACCTGAACTGACTCCATGAAGTCTGACTCAGGTATAACAACGACAATCAACCAGTCCAAACCTTTTTCATCTCGAAACGGGGCAACTTGAACAAACTGGCGATCGCTCTTGATTTGAAACTCAAGCTGAGTAGGCTGCTGTATTTTCTCCAAGCTGCCATAGTGCTCTAGTAAAAACTGTCCCGAAGCTTCGATTAGCGGGTCGCCGCTATCAGTCATGCTCAACCGCTCGGCGGTTCCTTCAGTCAGACGGAAAGGGCGTGGCAGCGTTGAGCTCGCGAGAATCAAGCCTGAGCGCTCAACAATGAACGTTTGTCCTGTTTGTCCAACCTCAAGGTCAGCAAGAAACTCGCTTACTTGGTCTAAAAAGAAGTTGTTGCCAAACACACCTTGCAAATTGCCATCGGCATCATAGACTGGCACCATCGCCGGAATCGCAATCAGCGGAAAAGCGTGATAAGTAAACACTTCGCCCCAAGTAGTTGCCCCTGCTGCCACAGCCGTTTTGTACCAGGGGCGATCGCGCGGATCGAAGCCTGGGGCTTCTCGCACGAGATCAACTGGCTCACCCATTTCATCTAGGCTATAAAACTGAATACTCCCTTCTGTCTCAGCACCTGCCACCATCAATAAAGGCTGCGAGCGATCGCCCCTGCCGAAATTTGCTTTTCCAATGAACTCTCCGTCTACTCCTCCGTAGAAGAGAGACCCGATGGTTTCGAAATCCTCAGCCTGTGCAAAAAAGTGACGATATAGATTATCAGAGCTTTGTACGTCGATATATCCTAATTGATGAGCTTTTTGATTGAGCTGATTGACCAGCAATGGATCTGACAAAAACTGAGACAACTTCTGATTGATACGCTGCGATATCTCATCTCGCAGCTGATGAGCCACATCATTGACTGCCTGCTGACCATTTCGGATCGACAGCCATCCCGTTATTCCGACGGCCAGACTGATCTCTAGCACAAACGGAACGATAAAGGCTGCCCTCAAAGGAACTGCCTTGAACATCGACCGAAGTCGGGTCGGCATTACTGAACGGATTGAGGAGTAAAGGGACATTCTACATAAGAGAGACAGCGCTTTCGATCACCTATGTTTTTTGTCTGCCCACTAAAGGATACGTGAGTTTCTCCCCTCAGCATATCTTTGCAAAGACTACGTCAAGTGTAACTCCAAAGAAAGGAGGGCGCTCCCTCTCGGAAGCACCCTCCTTTTTCACTTATTCATTCAGCTAGTTCGCTGAATAGCAGTTGCTTTTCGCTTCCGCTCTATCCATTGATGGAAGGAGAGGTGAGTGCAACAGGCGCAGACTCAGCCGCCGCGAGGT
>CAKZMO010000115.1 GCA_937128595.1 uncultured cyanobacterium
AGGCGATCGCCCTGCAGTTCGTATTCAAAGCCACGAAGAATAATTGATTTCTTCATCCGCTTGGGGCCATAGCCGCGCTTGTTGTCGGAGTCTGGCCCCGACTTATCCGCACGCCCCCGCACCCAGCGACCCTGACTAGCGGCATTCTCTTCTGATGAGGTCAGCTCACGAACTTTGTAAATCTTGGCATTGTTTGGCGATGGACGCTGAAGTTTTTTCTTCGCAGCCGTGCCCGAACTGGCAACAATGCCCGTGTTGCGCTTTTTACCTGTTTTCGTGTCTTCAAAGAAATACAATCTATTCCCCATGACCACCTCAACAGGACAAGACTTGATGGATAATCGGCAATTGCTCAAATTGCCCCGGAATGGCGATCGCCCTCATTTCAGCCGCTTTAATCTCTCGCTCAATCGGAGGATAGAGTAGGAGTTCAGCGATCGCCATCTTCTCTTCGTTACTCAGGATTCGCATGGGTCAAAAAAGATAAACACAACTGCTGCATCGCCCGCGCATGGGCGGGCACCAAAAGATCCCACTCCAGCGTGACCAGATTGGGCAGACCGGATGGATCGAGCGCGACCCGAAAATCTTCAGCGATACACTCAGCCAGCAGTTTAGGTGTGCCCCAGTAGGCATAACCCCGACCGCCAAGCATGACGTAATACTGCTCAGGCAGGCGCACCCCATGTGCCAACACCGCCCCCGTATACCGCTTAATCAGCATTTCTAGCCACCAGTCAGGTGATAATTTGGCCGCTGTCACCAGTACATCCAGCGCCCGATCCGGGTCTATCTGGAATGCCTTGAGGCGATCGCCCAGCTCACCCACGAGCGATCGCACCGCCGCAGCCGGATCATGTGGGCAAAGGCACACCGCACCATCGGAGGGCAGGCAGTAAGCACGGGTCATCTTGGGTAGGAAATTAGGCGCACCGGGAACGAGGCGCACCTGCACACGATCCAGTGGCACGCCGTCTAGACGACAGCGATCGCACGCCTGACGCACCAGTGAGCGATCTAACTGCGGAGCCGTGGTGATGCTGATCGGAGTGCCGTCTAGTGCTGAATCAGAGTGCATGGTTCGACGAGTCGATATCTTTGCACTTTTCTGGAGTGCTTCAAACTCAACGCTGACCACCTCAATATCAGCCACCAGGCGATCGCCCTGCTGAACCAGATCAACCAACTGGTAATCAACTGCCCCCGACACCGCCCGACCATCGGAGATAACCCCTAGTGGCGTAATTTCGCCAGGGTCAGAGACGTACAGCAGCGTGACGCGATCGCCTTCAGACTCTGCCACAGCTTTGATTCCATGCACCCGCAGGACATAGGGCGTATCTTGCGACAGGTCAGCCTCCAGTTCGTAAAACCGCTCATCCGATACCAGCTCATCTGGAGTGATGCCCAGGTCGATCCTGATTCGTGGGCCACCCATCGGAGCGGCCAGCACCGGGAAATAGATACCCCGGCCAAATGGCCCATCGCTCATGGGAAAATCCCACGTATTGATATTTGCAGGCGCATCGGTCAGCCCCGAGCTATCCTCCCCAATCTTTTCCCACCGTCGAGATGAGTTGAGCCGATAGCGAACGCCACTAGCAATCTTCACCGCTCCCATGCTCAGCGCCTTCTCAAGTGGCGATCGCCCATACGTGCCCCATTCAATTGGCCGATCGTCGTCTTCTGTGGCGATCGCTGATGTAACGCCATCTTGAAGCATCTTGAGCAAGTCTTTTTGCTTGCGGGTCAGGTAGGTTGTCACATCGGAGCCCGCGATCGATGGAGGAATCAATTCATCCGGCACGCCCAGACCATCCCCAACGCCAAATTTACGCAGTACACCCGCGATTTGCTGTGCCTGCGCTGGAGTCCAATCTCCCTCGAATATGAGTTCCATCTAGATCCTAATAATGATCCGCTTTTCTGCTGATTTCTGGAGTTGTGGAGGTTGCTGCCCAGGTTGCCCAGATGCCTGTGGAATTCCCCCGTCATCGGGAATTCCACCACCGCCATCATCAGGCATCCCCCCGCCCATCATGCCCTGTTGTTGCTGTTGTTTGGCTTGATAGCCCTGCGGTAGAACCATCGCATCATCGCCCCATTCCAGTGGCGATCGCCCGCCCCACTTTGAGCGAAACTCGTTAATGGTTTGAGTTCCATTGTTGACTTCCCCTGAATCACGCGCATAATCAGAATCTTCTTGTGGTGTATGCGATTCCACAAACGCATATTCGAGGTCATCCCAGCCGCAGGTGAGATCCAAGACTCTGTGTGTGTGCGTCTTTTCAAGCCTACGCAACAACGGCGCAACGCCTTTATTCTGTTGCGAGTCTCGTTGCGTCTCGGCAACTCCCGATCCCAGTCCGCCCGTGACCCCTTCCGTAAACCCAATCTGCGACGGAGTGACTTTGTATAGCATACAGATCCGGTTGATGCAGAAGGTCAGCAGCTCCTTAAATTGCATCTCACGGTTGCTGATTTGACTCAAAGGAACTAGCTGGAAAATGTCTTGAGCCTTACCATCTGGCGATCGCTGTCCCCTAAACGGATGAATGTTGTGGGGATTGTCCGAGGCTGCATTTTTAAGGCTTGCAGTGATCCGCCTAAACTCAGCCTCGGAAACGCCCAACACCGCCAGCAATGCGGGAGGAATGCCGTTCTTGCTGAAATAATCTGAGTTGTGATTATTGGCATTCAGATCGGAGCAGATCGAGACAATCGCTGTCTCAATTGGGCTGATTCCGTAGGGCGACCAGTTGCACGGGTTGAGCTGCATATAGGCCAGCTCATCAAACTCGAATTCTACCCGCTGCACCACGTTGTAACTTTGCCAGTAGCGCTGAGCTACCCCTTGGCGATCGGTCTGAATCTCAATCGTCTCGCCCGCCACACTTGCCAGCTCCAGCGGAAGCCGACGCCCCCCGCTCACCGCAGAGACAACCTCATAAGTACCCGCATCGAAAATGAGCAAATCTCGCAGAGTCTTGCGGTGAAAATGTTCCAAATCTTCTTGCTGACTTGGCCGCCCAAAGAACTTCTTAGCCCAAATAATCCGACGGCGCTGATCTAAATATTCATCAGGCCGTCTTTTCTTGAGCCACTTTGAGCGATCCTCATCCTTTGGCCTAATCGTCCAGGGAACGCCCGCCACCAACTCAATCAGGGTATCGACGCACCCGCGCACAATCTCAGATTTTATATAGACCGTTCGCATCATCTCGACACTGAGGAACCCACGCCGAGGCTGAGGCGAATCGGCTAGTGTCGCGTAGATGTTCGGCACCGTGCGCTGTCGCACCCCATCAGACGAGCCAGCCCGCTTTAAGAGCGATCGCCCCTGACTACGAGTAATCGCAAAATCTGGAGCATCTAGCATCCGTCTGTCAAATTCAGTCATCATTCCCCGATAAGAAATCTATCCACGCCGCCTCATAGCTCTCGACGACCGCCCGATCCCTTGGGTCTGTCGCGTCACCGACAAACGGGAACAACCGCTCAGGCACCTCTGCATCTTTTGAGTACAGCAGGAATATGGCGATCGCCCGTAAATCAAATTGCGCCGCCCCAGCAGATTCAAGCCGAGACAGCGCAGCCAATGCGTTTTTATAATTTTCGGTGTCTTTTATTCGCACACTCTTTCCACCTTATAGACAGTTTACCCGAAGTGAGAAGTAGGCGCTCCATTGGAAATAATTTCCAATGGGCAGGCGTAGGCTTCAACGATAAACCCCTCACTTCTATTGATTGTATTGAGCGGTCTGTCGCAAGAGTACGCCGTTGCAATCCGGCGACAGTGATTAGGTGAAAAGAGTCCGAAATCATCCGTCTTCGCGTTGACCCAAATCTCATACTTCGGAACCGTGGCGATCGCACCATTGGCGATCGCCCAACCCGCAACGATCGCACGACACAGCACAGATAACCGAACCCCCCTAGACCGCGCCACGCCGTACAGATCAACTCGCACCCGCCCAGACACTCGACATTGCACCGATTCACGAGCCATACCTGGCAGCAACGCATAGAGCGCCGCTGGATATTGAGGGCGATCGCCATTCGGCCAATCCTCCAATAATTCCCTGAGCAGCGCCGACATCGCCACGCCTGAACATTCAGCCCTGCCTTGCAGCACACTCACGGCATAGCTAGGAATCACGACGCCAAGAACGAAGCTCTTGCCGAGCTGATCAACGGGAACCTCTATCAATGATCGACTCATTACTAAACCTGTAAATTACTTGTCATCTCAATTTACATTACCTCATTTTTGTTGTAAATTGGAGTTGTCAAGCAATTTACAAGTCTGCCCTTTCAGCCTAAATAGAAACACCAATGGACGAAAAATCACCTGCACTAGACCGAATCGCAGACGCAATAGAGGCGATCGCCATCTCTCAAGTACGACAGGCAGAGGCGATGGAGCAATTGTCCGCAGCTACAGCCGCCACAGCGCCCGCGCCCAACCTCACGAAGTCGCTAGGAAGCTACATTAACTTCGACTGGTCTTCCATTGGGGCGAAGGTCATCAAGTCCGATGCTGATGGGGCGATCGCTGTTGTGCGTAACGGCAAAATTTATACGCGCAGAAATCCGGTCAATAAATTCGATTTGGCGATCTGGTATTCAAGATGCATAGGAAAAGAGGATAACGAAAACCTGTATGAACGTCTGGTCACGTTCAAAGTTCCAAAAATCGAAGCGGAGCCATTGAACCAGAAAACGCGCGATCGCCTGAGCGCCTATCAGCAGAGGTCAGCGTAAAAGATGAGGGCATTGATTTTTTCTTCAATTTGCACAGGCGGAGGCTTGGCTGACATTGGAGCCATGCAGTCAGGGTTGCAACCTGCTTGGGGAATTGAAATAGATCCCCGTGTTGCTGAGATTGCTAGCCATAATCTTAAGCACACGGTTCATGCTCAAAATGTTGTTGACACGAACTGGAGCAAGCTTGACAAGCCTGATGTGTTATGGGCATCACCACCGTGCCCAAACTTTAGCAATGCAAAGCGAGGTGGCAAGGAAACGGCGCTAGACCGTGCGATCGCGCAGTCAATTGTTGATGCTGTCAAAACCTACGTGCCACGGGTTTTCATTCTTGAAAACGTCCAAGGCTACAGCAAAAGTAAGTCGCTGCAATTCATCGAGGGGGCACTGTACGGGCTGGGCTATTGGTGCGATCGCCAGATTTGGAATGCAGCCGATCATGGTGTTCCCCAGTCTCGCAAGCGGTTGATTCTTCGAGCTGTGCATAATGGTTTCCCCGCGCCGATGCCTGCGAAACAACAGTGGATCGGCTGGCATCAAGCGATTGAGGATTTAATTCCCTCGTTGCCGGAGTCGGAGTTTGCTCCGTGGCAGCTAGAGCGGATGCCCGATGAGCTAAAAACAGCATGGTATCCAGAGGAACCGCAAACATTCTTGACTGAGACAAAATTCCCGAACCGCAACGCGAAGCGAATCTGGCGATCGGTTGATGAGCGATCGCCTACGGTGACATCGCTTAACCCAAATTGGAGAGCGTTTTTAGTGTCCGACAAAGGCAGTGAATCACCCGCTATCACGGTGCGCCATGCAGACGAGCCAACATTCTCAGTCGTGAAAGGTAACGGCAGTGGAGGGCAAAAAGCGTTTTTGGTTCATCCAACAGACCAGCGAACAATGCCAATCAAAGATGAATCTAAGCCATCATTCACGCTGACGACGAACCAAGGGGGAAACGCTATCAAAGCTTGGCTAGAGCATGGGCGAGTTGTCCGGATGACTACCCAGGCTCTAGGGCGATTTCAGACCCTACCCGATTGGTATGAGCAAGCCGACTGCGGCATTATCGGCAATGGCGTGCCGTGCAAGTTGGCAAAAACAGTTGTTGAGTCATGTGGAGAAGTTCAGTAATGGTTGCATATAACTTTCAAGAGCAATTTGCACTCAAAGTTGCAGCGCGTAAAAAGCTCCAGACTATTCGACCGAACCGCAAAGGGAATAGTCGCCACGCACGCCCAGGCGAAGCATTGCAGTTGTACTACGGGATGCGAACAAAGCGCTGTCAGAAGCTCGTGCCGGACGATCCTACATGCACCAGCGTAGAACCGATCATCCTCTCTGATGGATGCGTAAAAGTGGGCGATCGCACCCTCTCTGCTACTGAGTCTGAGGCGCTGGCGATCGCGGATGGCTTCAGTAGCTTTGACGCGATGATCGACTGGTTCGCGGAGACTCATGGCGATCGCCCCTTTGAAGGCGTTCTGATTAAGTGGGAGCCGCAGAAAGTGATCGTTGCCAGCGACATATCAGAATTGCTGCACGAGGAAGCTGAGTGAGGGCGATCGCACCATGCAAATAACGGATCTCAGCACTGAAGTTGCATTCATCCAAGCGGCCAGAAAATATGCCCCAAAGGGGTTTGATGTCCGTCTTAGGCTATGGCTACAAAAGACGGGCTTTCGATTCGATCCAGGCTGGACAACGCACCAAATCATCGTCACCCTCGACGACAACCGCATCAAGAGCCTAGCCCAAGCGGTGACAAAAGCACTCTCTCAAGAACATAAAAAGTAAGAGGATCAACTCATGGGACTTTCCCGAAAAAACCACAAAGTTCAGCATCAAGATTACCAGCCTAGCGACGCACCAAAAACCGCGCTAGACACATATAACAAAATCCTTTCAGCGGCTAACGCAATTCAAGGCGCATCATTCTACGAGCAAGGCGGCGAGCCAGACAGACCCAGCAGAGTTAACCGAAACATTGATGCTGCTGATCGAATGTTGAATCTTGCTCAGCAGGAAGTTTTCAACGATGGCGCAAGTCGTGATGTTGGCGATCGCCAACTGCCGTAGCATTCATTGATATCATGGGAAAGCCCGACCAAGTGTAAGCCCATGTTCCCTGATATCTTCCCTGATGAATCCGATCTCTTGATCATCGAAACTTTCATCTTTGAGGTTCAGCGGTCGGGAAATTTCCCGTATTCAAGCTGTCGGGCAATGACCATTGTGAGCGCACCGCTTGAACTTTTGAAAGATCTTGCTCGATTGGGCCTGCATTACTGCCCCGTATCAGTCGTTTTTGCCCCCACGACGTTCACATTGGCGATCGCTGCACCGTTGTTTAATTTATGTGAACTAACAGACCATCGCTCCTATTTGAGCGATGGCGTTTTGATTACGGACAAACGGCACATAGAGAGCATTGAGGCTCTAGTGCAAAAGATTTACGATCGCCCACAACCTTTGGCGATCAACGTTAGCAACAGCAACCCTTAACCAATCAACTCAGGAGATTTTGATGACAAACTATCCAGATTTTGGCGTAAACGTACTTGAGCTAACCCCTAAGCAGGCGCTGAGGCAGTTCTGGTGGGCGCTAACCATGATGACTTGGAGCCCCCGATCCTGGACTCTACGCCATGATTCATGCGTTGATCTGCCGTCTGCATGGTGGCTAGCTGGTCACGCAATCGAATATCACGACGATGTGATGGCTGA
>CAKZMO010000116.1 GCA_937128595.1 uncultured cyanobacterium
TCTGAACAACCTTACAATTGGCGCGGTTGCGTCATGCTGATGTTTATCGCCCCGATATCGAAGGCGAGTGTCCTGTATTACTGATGCGACAGCCCTACGGACGGGCGATCGCCTCTACGGTCGTCTACGCCCATCCCATCTGGTATGCGGCTCACGGCTACATCGTCGTGATTCAAGACGTGCGAGGTCGGGGCAGTTCGCAAGGCGACTTTCTCCTGTTTGCTGACGAAATTGCAGATGGAGCTGATACGGTTGCTTGGGCGGCGGCGCTTTCGGGCAGCAACGGTAATGTGGGGATGTACGGCTTTTCTTACCAGGGCATGACGCAACTCTATGCCGCTGCCGAACGGCCTACCTCTCTCAAAACCCTATGCCCCGCCATGATCGGCTATGACCTCTATACGGACTGGGCCTACGAAGGAGGCGCGTTTTGTCTTCAGGCTAGTCTCGGATGGGCGACGCAGCTTGCTGCCGAAACCGCACGGAGAAAAGGCGATCGCCCTACTTATGAGTCTCTGTACAGCGCAGCGCGAACTGCTCCCGTATGCGATCCTATATCTGCTCGCTCAGACCTGCTGACAAAACTGGCTCCTGACTCCTTCTACCATGACTGGATTGCCAACCCCGAGGCTACTGCCGACTATTGGCAACAGCTTTCTCCTAAGACGCATGTTCAAGACGTTGATCTACCCATGCTCCACATCGGCGGCTGGTACGACACCTACATGCGCGGCACTCTGCGGTTCTACAAAGAAATGGCCGCTCGCAGTCGCCACCCCCAACATCTCTGGGTTGGGCCGTGGGCGCACATTCCCTGGGGACGGCGAGTAGGCCATCAAGACTTTGGCTCCGAGGCCAACAGCCCGATCGATGTCGTGCAGATTCGCTGGTTTGACCACGTTCTCAAGGGCAAACCCAATGGCTTATCAGACGAGATGCCTGTGCGACTGTTTGAGCTAGGCAGCAACCAATGGCGATCGCTCTCTCACTGGCCAGCATCAGCACCTGTTCGCTATCACCTCCAATCCAATGGTCTCGCTAGCATCGATCAACGAGCGGGACGGCTGAGTACGAGCTTCAGTCCTGAGTCCAATTCTCTAGCGGCGATCCCCGATGTGCTGGTTCACGATCCGTGGCGACCTGTTCCTGCTCTGGGTGGGCACTGCACCGTCCCTTCTGGCATGGTCGAGCGATCGCTCCTCGATTGCCGTGCTGACGTGCTGACCTATACTTCCGACCCATTGACCGAAGATTGGAGCTTCGCCGGCGAACTCTCAGTTGAAATCACCTGTAGTGCCGACGCTCCCAGCTTCGATCTTTGCGCGATCGTGTCCTACATGTGCCCCGATGGAAAAACCTATCCCCTAACTCAGGGATATCGCCGTGTCGATTCTTGCTCTAGTTCCCCTCCAGATTCTCATGACCCTGCCGACGTAACATCACGGCTCTCACCTCGTCCCCAGACCGTTCAAATCAATCTCCAACCTATCTGCGCCTCCATCAAAAAAGGACAGTGCCTGCGTCTCAGCCTTAGTGCAGCTTGCTTTCCTGCTTATTCACTGAATTCTGGTACGAGCCAGAGTGGCTCTGTTGTGGGCGGTGGCGATCGCCTTCTCGATGCCCGCATCATCACGATTCAGATTCATAGCAATGCGAATCTGCCCTCTCGTCTCAACTTTCCTGAACCCCTTTCAAGTCTGTAATCATCACAAACAACTAGCACTCCCCAAGCGGATTGAGCCATAATGACCGTGACAATTCCGAACGTTGGTTTATTCGCATTCGCCCATGAGTAAGTTTTTTTCACGCCCCATTCGTTCACTCTGGTGGAGACTTCCAGTCTCTGTGTCGGCAGCGATCGCTGGACTTACCCTCAGTGCATCGGTTGCAGCAGCGCAGTCGGCCTTGTACAGTCCCATTCCTGTGCCATCTAGCGACGAAGTCACCGATACACTCTCAAACCAAGACATTCCCACAGGGTTTGGCGGCTACGCCCGCGACTACACCCTTAACTTAGAGTCTGGTGATTATCTAGTCATTGACTTGGCATCCAGCGAATTTGACACCATCATCACCATGCTCGCCCCCGACGGGTCAACCTTTGGCGAAAACGACGATGGCCCAGACGGTACAACCAATTCCATGCTGTTTGTTCGTGTCGTTGACGGTGGTCAATACACGCTTCGGGTCACTCCTTACGCTGGTCAAGGCGAAGGCGAATTCAACCTGAAAGTCACTCGTCTTCGTCCTATCTAGGCGAATACCGATAACGAATCGCGTTTCTGATTGTGCGCAATGCCATGCTTCAACCGCCAGATAACTCGTAAAGCTAGAGCAAGTCGCTCAGCTCTACCGATTCTTTACACTGGGAACCTTTCGCCAATTGCCCGAGCAATCTTTACCTGAACGCAAAGGTACTTGCAGCTCGAAGCGATAAACAGTCTGCGAACGGGATCTGGCAAGCTGAATGCGAAATGGCAAAAATCCTTGCGTAGGAGTGGCTTTGTCTGCTAGTTTTATAAAGCGTCAAAATTAACTGAAGCGCGATCGCCGGGATAGCTCAGTCGGTAGAGCAGAGGACTGAAAATCCTCGTGTCCCCGGTTCAAGTCCGGGTCCTGGCATTTTTTAAACATCTACATGTTCCGAGTGTGAAGCTCTGACATCGGATCTGCTCAGCACTGCTGGGATGCTTTTTTCTTTAGATTCGGAGACATCAAGAGCCATATCGGCTATGTGAACAAGGATAACTCTTGAAGGATTAGGGGTGAAATCATCGTTCCTGGAAAATGTGCACCAGGCTACAGACGCCCCAACACTTTTTACCTAACATCGCCTTATTGTGACATGACGTCTCAGGTGTAGATAGGTGGAAACAGCACAAACGTATTTTCTATCACTGGGACCAAGCCATATCCCTTCGAACTTGAATATCAAAGAAGGGCGTTTACATAAGCATTTGCTGAAGTGGAATGGTGTCGGTTCGCCATACTCGGCTGTCCTGTAGTGAACAGCTTGAGAGACCTATTTCCAGTCTGATGTTCTCACATCTTCGGTGCTTCCAAAGGTTTTGACCCTGTTATCGCATTGGCGTGCGATCGCGCTATCTCTATCTTCACTAACTTTGCTGAATTCCCTCATGTTTTTCCGTCAGCGAAGCTTGTGCATATACAGGTCAATCTCTTAAGAAGCCGACTTCGATAGCTGCTTTCTACAGGTCGAATCTATTTCCCTAACAGGGCCACTCCTTCGGCTGTGTCAGGGTTGAGCCTGTAGTATTGCGCGAATCGGAGTAGCTTGATGCATCTACCATTTATGAATGCGGCAGCATACCCTACCTTGGGACTAAAGCCCCTGCCTCAGAGCAAGTGGCTCGATATTGATGAAGAATTCGAGTCTGAATTGCGCTGCAAGGCTCAGCTTTTAGCTCAACGTCATAGAGATGTGTTTGCCGCTCTGCCAGGGAGTGAAGCGGCTCAAACTGAAGCCCTTCATATGCTCAGTGACCACCTGCTGACGCACTTTCCAGATCGGTATGAGGGCTCTGACCAGGGAATTACGCTAAAACCCAAACAGCATTGGGCGTTTTCGGAGTTTGAATCAGCACCCCTCGACTTGGCTGGTCGGTTAGTTCAAGAAGATCTCTGTATCCTACTGCCGGGTTTGGCAGGGTACGAGTTGGTGGCGGCTTCGGTGTGTTTTCCCCTCCGCTGGAATTTGTCCGAAAAACTAGGTCAGCCGTTGGGACAGATTCATCAGCGAGTGCCCACCTATGGCAAGCGGCTAGAGCAACCTGTGGATCATGTTTTTGCCCGACTGAGAGCAGGATATCCAGGCTTACGGTTCAACTGGACAATTGTTGATTCGCCTGACCTGTTTCTCGACCAAGAGAAGCTGATCACTCAGTTTTCGCCGGAAATCACAGCAACCAATGCAGGTCAAACACTGTGGCTACGGGTTGAGCGGCAAACGATTCGTCGATTGCCCGTTAGTGGTGGAGTACTCTTTACCATTCGCACCTATGTTTATCCCCTTGAGCAGGTCACGCAAGATTCGGAGGTAAGCGCAGAACTGTCACATGCCATAGCAGAGCTAATACCGGAGATGCAGAAATACAAGAACTTGCTGCCCTTTCGAACCGCTTTATTGGAGTATTTGTCTAAACAAATGGATAACTCTTTATTGCCGACACGTTTAAGGTAATGCCTGGTTTCAAAAAAAATGTATGCAATCGACCCTGAACGGAATCGGCATTGGAGCACAACACCATGAACAACACAGCAACTTTGGAGTGAGGAGGTCTAGACCATGACGCGATCCATGTCTGATCGAACAGTCTTGATTACGGGAGCTAGTAGCGGCATTGGAGCGGCCTGTGCTCGTCACTTTGCAGAATCGGGAGCGAGGCTGATTTTGACTGCTCGGCGCAAAGAAAAATTGCAGATTCTGGCGGATCAACTGCAACAGTCCCAATCGGTAGAAACATTGCTGCTGCCGTTGGATGTACAGCAGGCTGATGCTGTGGCGATCGCCATTGCCGGTTTACCAACAGATTGGCAAGCCATTGATGTGCTGGTCAACAATGCTGGTCTGAGTCGAGGGTTGGACAAGCAGTACGAGTCTCCTCTGCAGGACTGGGAGGAGATGATTGACACCAATGTTAAAGGGCTTCTGTATGTGACTCGGTCGGTGGTGCCGGGTATGGTGATGCGAGGGAGAGGACATGTGGTCAATATTGGTTCCATCGCCGCGCGACAGGTGTATCCAGGCGGTAGCGTTTACTGCGCTACCAAGGCTGCTGTGAAATCGATTTCTGAAGGTCTAAAGATGGATCTGCTAGGGACTGCGGTACGAGTGACGAATATTGAACCTGGTCTTGTAGAAACGGAGTTTAGCGAGGTGCGATTTAGGGGAGATGGGGAACGGGCAAAGTCTGTTTACGAAGGCATGACGCCCCTTACCCCTGGTGATATTGCCGATACGATTTTGTTTGCGGTGACGCGCCCTGCTCATGTCAACATCAGCGAAATTTTTGTGATGCCCACCGATCAATCATCGGTATCGCAGGTACATCGGAGGTCAGCATGAGCCTCACCCTGATCCTGATTCTCACAGCGTTTTTGGGGGCGTTTGTGCAGGGGGTTGCTGGGTTTGGCTTCGCCCTGATCGCGATGCCCGTGTTGGCTGGTGTGATGAGCATTTATGTCGCGGCTCCCTTAGTCGCCCTGGCGACCCTGACCAACAACACTGTGTTGGGGTTGTATTACCGTCGCTCGTTTGATCCGGCGATTGTTGGGCAACTCCTGATCGGGTCTGTGCTGGGTATTCCTTTCGGGTTTTGGGCGCTGGAGCATGTTCCGACTGCATGGATGTTGATGGCGCTGGGCGCAATGATCGTCGCCTATGGCCTGTATTCTTTGGTGGGGCCAAACTTGCCTGTGCTGCGATCGCCCTCTTGGCGCTACGGCGCTGGGTTTGCCGCAGGAGTATTGATGGGCAGCTACAACTTACCAGGGCCACCCGTGGTGCTGTATGGCAACACTCAGCGATGGACTCAAGCCATGTTCAAAAGTAACTTAACAAGTTTTTTCTGGGTCAATGCGGTGATAGTGGTGTTGGGTCATGGGTTGCAAAACCGAATTTCTGCTGCAACTTTTCAGCAATTTCTGATTATTGTCCCGAGCCTATTTCTGGGACTCGTCTTCGGAACCTTTTTATCAAAGTTCTTCAATCCAGTATGGTTTCGTAGAGTTGTACTAGGGCTTTTAATTGTGATTGGGACACGACTTTTCGTTTTAGGAGTTCAGTCATGATTTGATGATTTAACAATAGTTAGCCAACCAGATTTTGAATGAGGTTCTAGATTGAGCGTATTAATTTTGATATAGCCTTCACTACTTCAAAATCTTGTTTCTCAAACTCTTAGAGATTATTTGAGCGATTTAGGGGTTCATCTTTAAGAGTTAAGTCAATTTGCATGGATCTTTTGTCCAGACATAGGCTACTGTTTACTTTCAACAAAGATCGTCTTTAAATTCATACGCATTTTGCAATTCAGGTGTATACAGCTATACATTAGTTGCTGAACCAAGTTGTTAGGATGCATACCCAAAGCGCATCATGTTGATGAGTGAAACAGTGACCTTTCTAGAAGAAGTCTAGAGAACGTTTTTGTCGTTTACTCACTGTTTTTGAGGAAAATTTTGATGGTTGCAAGTCTTAATCCCAAAGCCACTAATTCAGGTAATTCAGGGCAAGCCGATCCAGTACAAACGGATCTAGCGCAAATGGATGCTGAGTCACTGTGGCATCCAATCACGCAGCATAAGTCATTTGCCCAAAAACCTCCCAAGCGGATGACAAAGGGAGTGGGCTGCTACGTGACCGATGCCGATGGCAAAGAATTCTTCGACGGTATTTCTGGTCTTTGGTGCGTCAATGTAGGCTACGGTCGTCAGGAGCTAGCCGAAGTCGCCTACGAACAGATGGTGGATCTGGCATATTTTCCGCTCACGATGAGCCATGAGCCAGGGATTCGTCTCGCTCACAAACTGCTAGAACTGTTGGGCTATGAAGGCAAGGTGTTTTTCTCCACCAGCGGGTCAGAGGCCAATGAAACGGCGTTCAAGATTGCCCGTCAGTATCACGCTCAAACGTCTCCGGCTGGATCGGGAGCCCGATACAAAATTATTTCTCGCTATCGCGGCTACCATGGCACTACGATGGGAGCCCTTAGCGCCACGGCTCAAGCCGAACGCAAGCTGAAGTATGAGCCTCTAGTTCCGGGATTTCTTCATGTCAGTCCGCCCTATGCCTATCGCTTTGGTGGCGATCGCCCAGAGGAGGTCTACACTGCGGCTTGCTTGCAAGAACTAGAGCAGACCATTCTCTACGAAGGCGCAAATTCGGTCGCAGCCATCATCGTGGAACCCGTTATTTCAGGCGGTGGCGTGATTGTGCCGCCCGAAGGCTATCTGCGCGGGGTACGGGAAATCTGCGATCGCACAGGTATTTTGCTGATTTATGACGAAGTGGTGAATGGCTTTGGCCGCACTGGACGCATGTTCGGCCATCACCATTGGGGCGTTCAACCCGACATCATTTCTTTCGCGAAAGGTCTGACCAGTGGCTATATGCCGTTGTCTGCCACAGTCGTGAAGCAGCATGTCTTTGAAGCTTTTCTCGATGAGCCAGGAAGCGACAGTCACTTCCGCCATATCACTACCTACGGCGGAACTCCTGTTTGTACTGCCGTAGGCCTCCGCAACATTGAAATTGTAGAACGCGAGGGATTGCCAGACCGAGCGGCAGAAATGGGGGACTACCTGATGGGACGGCTGAAACAACTGCTCGACCACCCCAATATTGGCGATGTTAGAGGAAAAGGCTTGCTGATGGGAATCGAGCTGGTGACAGACAAAGCCAGCAAAACTCCCTTAGATGACTCTCGCATGGCATCTGTGCTGAAACACTGTATGGACAAGCAGCTGATCATTGGCCGCAACACCAACACGGTTCCTGGATTCAACAATGTGCTGATTCTCTGTCCGCCGTTGGTGATTACCCGCGAAGAGGCGGATCGAATGGCAGACACAATACAGGAGGCAGTTTTTGCGTTGCCTGACGTTTAGGTTTGCTATGTCTAAACCGACTGTGCTCACCTGCTTTGCCTAACTTGCTGTTTCTACCCACCGCTATGACGCTACAAACCGACTCGAAGTCCGCTAACGCTGACGCAAAACCCAAGAAAACTACCCGTAGAAAAACGTCTAAAAAGCCCTTCAAGTTGCCTACTCGGCTCTTGTCTGTAGTATCTGTGGCGATCGCTCTGTTGGTTTGGTTTCTCGTGACTAACTTGGGGTTGGTAGATCCCCTCTTCTTCCCATCGCCCCAAAGCGTATGGACAGCGTTTGTCGATATCTTGCAAAACGGCTACAAGGGAACCCCCCTGATTCAGCATATTGGTGCCAGCATGTTGCGACTGGTGATTGCTTTTACGTTGGCTCTGGCGACAGCAGTTCCCATTGGATTGGCTAGCGGCTATTTCAAGCCAGTGCAGGCGATTTTGGAACCCTTTATTGAGTTTTATCGCCCTCTGCCGCCGCTGGCCTACTACACGCTGCTAGTGATCTGGCTGGGTATTGAAGACCCTTCTAAAATTGCCCTGCTGTTTCTTGCTGGGTTTGCACCGCTGTATATCGCCATGGTGTCAGGAGTGCGGCGAGTTCCGCGCGATCGCATCAATGCTGCCTTGTCTCTTGGGGCCTCTCACTGGCAGGTGTTCACACGCATTATCTTTCCCTCCTGTTTGCCGGAGTTGTTTACGGGCCTGCGAACTGGACTTGGGTTTATGTACACCACCCTGGTGGCGGCAGAAATGGTGGCAGCGGTATCGGGCATTGGCTGGATGGTGCTAGACGCGAGTAAGTTCTTACGCAGCGACATTATTTTCGTTGGCATCATCATCATGGGCATCATTGCGATCGCCCTAGATTTGGGCTTGCGCCAGTTGCAAACGCGCTATTTACCCTGGGTGGGTCGCGAGTAGGGGCTTGCCCAAACGTGCTAAGCAGGCGCATCAAATTTTTCGATTCCTCATATTCAACATTTTCTTAATTCTCAACTGGAGTGCAGATTCAACAATGACTCAATTCAAACGCCTATTTCGACGCCGATTTAATCTACTGCTGGGACTTCTCAGCCTATTTCTCGTCATTTCTTTCTCGGCTTGCTCTCAACCTGAGGCCACGACCCCTTCAACAGACACGAGTGCTGAAGGAGCAATGCCCACCGAGTTTCGGATTGGGTATCAGGTGATTCCCAACGCCGAAGTTTTGACGAAGAATCTCGGCATCATGGAAGAAAAATTTCCCGATATTGAGATTAAATGGCTTCCTTTTGACTCTGGCCGAGACGTAAATACAGCAATGGCTTCAGGCGGTTTAGATGTCGGACTCGTAGGCTCTGTACCTGCCTCTACAGGCATTGCCCAAGACTTACCCTACCAGGTCTACATCATTCATGACATCATCGGCGATAACGAAGCCCTGGCCGTCACAGGTGCATCAGGCATCAGCAGCATGGCCGATCTCCCTGGCAAAAAGATTGCGGTTCCTTTCGGTTCAACCACCCACTTCAGCTTGCTTTCAGCGTTGGAGCAAGAAGGAATTGACCCCAACGATCTTCAGATCCTCGACATGCAGCCCCAAGACATGTTGGCGGCTTGGACTCGGGGCGACATCGACGGTGGCTTCGTCTGGCATCCGACCCTATCGAAGATGATGGAAGCCGACGGTACTCTATTAATCACAGCGAAGGAACTCGCCGAAAGCGGTGTCATCACCGCTGATTTGGGAGTTGTAAGCAAAGACTTTGCTTCTAGCTATCCCGACTTTTTGACCAGCTATGTCGCTGCCATTGATGAAGCTGTGACCCTTTACCGCGATGATCCTCAAGCTGCTTCTGAAGCGATTTCAGAAGAGATTGGGCTATCTCCAGAAGAGAGCTTGAGCGTCATGGATGAGTTGGTATGGCTCAGCGCTGAAGAGCAGGCATCTGACAAGTACCTTGGCACGCCGGAGGCTCCCGGAGCCATGAGCCAGGTGATGAAAGATTCTGCCGAGTTCATGGTGGAGCAGGGAGCCATTGTTAGTGCGCCCGACCTAGATGCTTACAAAGAAGCCATGTTCAACAAAGCGGTCGCTGAAGCGAGTAAGTAGATCACTACTAAATAGGTAGGCATAAACAGTCGTTTGTGGAGGGTGTCGTTAGGCAAAGCCGTAACACACGGACTGTCAAGGTAGGATGCGTTACCAGCGTCAACACATCCTACCGAAGAATCAAAACTACCTACTCGTAGAACTCTGAGCTGATTGACTACAAAAGTTCTGCTGTAGTGACGAGCCAGGCTTGGCACAGTCTCGTCGAAGGCAAAAAGCTAACGCCAAGAGCGGTTTCGATGAGTTACTCTGGCGCTAACCAATCCTACGGCAGAACGAAACAAGCGCGTATAAGCCACAATTATCCGTTAATGCCGTAATGTCATAATACAGTTATCCCTATGGTTCATCCTTCTACCCTTGATACTCCCGGCGCAGTCAAGAAAACCCTGATTGCTCTAGACAGCATCGACTTAGTTTATCCAGTGGAGGGTGGTTCACCCTTCCATGCGTTGCAAAACATTGATCTCGATCTAAATCAGGGTGATTTCGTTTGCGCGATCGGCCCTTCGGGATGCGGTAAAACTTCGCTATTGCGGGTACTGGCGGGATATGAAACGCCGACTTATGGGGAAGTGACCGTTGACGGTCGCCCCCACACAAAGCCTGATGCTGAAGTCGGAGTGGTGTTTCAGCAGCCTAATCTATTCCCCTGGCTGACCATTGAAAATAATGTCGGCTTTGGCCCTCGGATGAAGGGCATCTCGCCCCAGGAGCGGCAGCAACGCATCAACCATTTTCTTGAAATGGTAAGTCTGTCTAAGGCTGCGAAAAAGCTCCCTCACCAGCTTTCGGGTGGCATGAAACAACGGGCGGCGATCGCCAGAGCCTTAGCCGCTGATCCCAAAGTTATTTTGATGGACGAGCCTTTTGGCGCACTGGATGCCTTCACCCGTGAGTCGATGCAGCTTAGCCTCCACAAAATCTGGAGCCGAACTCAAAAAAGCATCTTCTTCATCACCCACGATGTAGAAGAAGCACTGCTGCTCTCGACCCGTATCATTCTAATGTATGCCAACCCTGGTCGCATCGTAGAAGACATTGAAAATCCCTTCTCAGCTCGCCTTGGTGATACACCTCCGGCAGAGTTGCGCTTGTCTAAGGACTTTATTAAAATGCGCGAGTATCTAGTCAGACGTATTAAGGAGTCTGGAGTCTACTAAACGATCCGGCAATATGAGGACTGGAAATCAGAATCATGCGATCGCCCTGTTTGATTTGTGTTTCACTCAAGCGGGGCAACTGGCCTATTGGAATGATAGGCGATCGCCTAATTGCACAGAAAATTGGCGTTGCACAGCACGGAATGATGCGGAAAGATTCAACTCATGGATGACCTGCTGTAGGGGCATCGCATTGCGATGCCCCTACCAAAATCATTCTTTGAATGTGCAACGCCGAAAATTTACCTCATCTTGAAAATCTACTGAATCAGCGCTTGAATGCGAGATGGGTATGACAAGTCAAAATTTCTCAGTCAACGAGCGCAAAGCCTTCTGGACTCGGACTTTATACGTTTAAGATTTGAATGGCGAAAAAATTAACAGAATACTGGGTTTTCGAAAAGCGCTCTTTAAAGTTTTTAATCTTGTTCGTTCAAACTGCACAGTTTTTATATCGCAAGGTAGAGACAAGATTCCATTTTATGCTTGTAACCTTGTCCTCAATAGATAATTCGGAAACCTTTAATATGAAACTTACCCGTTGGTTAATTTTGTCTTTTGCAAGCCTCTCTCTGTTTGGCGTTGCTTGCAGCGCTAGTGAGCCAGAGACTGTAGAGCCTGAAGCCTCTGAAGAAATGGTTGAAGAAGAGGGAATGGAAGAAGAGATGGGAGAAGAAATGGAAGAAGAAGAGGTTGAGTAAAATACCTCTGACTTTTGAAATAGTGAGCCGTTAACGGGTAGGGATTGTCGTCGATAAAGCCCTACCTGATCTCTATTGCGACGATTTCACTAAATAGTGATTTAGAAGATGGCCTTATAGCATTGTCGGTGGCAACTTTGTAACTTTCCTGGATATGCAAGTTTGGGAACTGAACCATAGTCTACTATCTCT
>CAKZMO010000117.1 GCA_937128595.1 uncultured cyanobacterium
AAATTTGGGCCGCCAACCTGGCTCCAGTTGTCAATTTGCCCTGTGTAGATGTCGCGAAGTTGCTCTATCGTCAGCCCCTCTACGGAGAGATCAGGATGAACGGCGATCGCAATTCCTTCAAGAGCGACAGGAATCTCTCTGAGCGTAAAGTTACGCTGTTGCGCCGCCTGAATTTCCTGAGGACTGAGCGATCGCGACGACTGCGAAAATCCAATCTGGTTGTTGAGCAGCATCTGAATGCCCGCACCTGAACTCGGTGCCCCACCCACAGGATCGGTATAGCGTAGCTGAAAGCCAGGATGGGCTTGTTGAATCACCGGATCAATCATGCCCCGAACGGGAGCCCACGTTGTACTACCGCCATAGCTAAACACGCCTGAGGGAACCGACGCAACGGAAGCAAAGTTTTGAGAGCTAGGGATATCTGCGACGGTGCTAGAGGCAGGAGACGATGAAGTCGTGCTGCTAGAGGAATCGCCATCTGAAACGATGCCGCCAAGGTTATCGCCGAACTGACGAGTTAACCACCATCCTCCAAAACTGATGAGTGCCGCCGTTATCAGAAATGCAGCAATGAGAATTGGAGTATCGTTTTTTTTAGCCATGGCTGATGTTGCGCAACTGAGGATTGGTGCAGGCAAGCTGTAAACAGCTCAACACTAGCCCAAGATTGAGGCCACCTGCTTGAAACGATTTGATATTTGTCATGCCTTTGAATTGAGCATAGCTCGATTCCTACATCAGTTCAGTTGTCTTAAACAATGGGCGATCGCCGAGTAGCCATCCAGGCGCATTCAACAGATGAGATGGCACAAAAGTGCTTACAAAATACTGGTCAAAATTCGGTAAATCAGGAAAAAGACTATTGAGCCAGCTAAGCACAACAATGCAGCCATGACAGGCAAGAAAACCAACAATGCAAAGGTGTTACCCGAAATCGTAACAAAACCAAAAAGGGCTTCTGCTACCAAGGCGATCGCCACAGACAACCCTGCGAGAATGATGAAATCCATCTTCTCAATAATTTGACGAAGCTGTAGCGCTAGCAACGCGACTGCTACACCAGCCACAATTCCAACGCTAAGGATATTGCTTCCAAGAATGCTGAGAGTGGCGATCGCTGCCAGCCCGACCTCAAATCCCAAAAATGCGGCTCCTGAAAGTACAGGAAAGGGACTCAACGTCGCAAGAGTAGAAGTCGATGACGCGGCGGGAGTAGCTGCTGACTTCTTAGGGGCAGGCGCAGGCGCAGCACTCGAAGCTGGCGCTGAAGAAGCAGGAGCTTGAGCGGATTGAGCCGACTTTGACGGTTGGGGAGGCGCGAGGGGAGGAGGAGGAGTTTGTCCAGAAGCTGGAGAACTAGAAGGAGAGGGAGGAGCCTGCTGCAAGGCCTCGATCACCTCTTCTGCCGACTGAAATCGCTCACGAGGTGCAGCCAGCAACATTCGGTTCAGCACCCCCTCCAAAAGGGTATCAACTTGAACATACGCTCGCCAGTTCCACGTGTTGTTGTAGGTGTCATACAACTCCATCGGGGGCTTGTTCGTCAGCAACGTCACGCAGGTTACACCTAATGCATACAGGTCAGTGGCTGGATACACCACTCCGCCAGCCATCTGCTCAGGTGGAGCATATCCCATAGAGTAGATTCCTGTTGATCGTTGAGAGGCAGATCCTCGTGCACTTGCGACCTGCTTTACGGCTCCAAAATCCAGCAGATGAATGCGTCCTTGGCGATCGCGCATGATATTAGATGGCTTGATATCGCGATGAATAGAGCCATTTTTGTGAACGAAGGTCAAAATCTTCAGCACTTCATCCAGCACTTCTCGAGCCTCGGGCACCGAAAAAGCTCCTCGTTTCTCCAGTTCTTCCTCCATGTTCTGGCCACTGATATATTGCTGCACCAGATAGAAAAACTGTGAGGGTTGACCCGCCACACTCGCAGGCACACTCAGCTCAAAAAAGGCATATAGATCTGGAATTTGTGGATGAGGATTCCCTAGCTTTTCTAACGCTTCGGCTTCTCGCTCAAACAAATCTTGCGCCACTTGAAGCTGATCAGGATTCAGATCCCCTGAAGGCAAAAACTGTTTGACGACACAGCGTCGCATGGTAGGAGTATATCGGTCGATCGCCAAGAAAGCCGCCCCAAAACCACCCTGCCCCAGTAGCCGAGTCGGGATGTAGCGCCCAAGCAACAGCTGTGGCATGCCACAAGTCGTACAAAACTTTTGCTGTACGGTTTTCAGGGTATTTCGGTTGTCCAAATCCGCAAAAACATTAGTTGGGCGCGGACAGCGTGGACGCGTGCAATAGGTTTCCATGGACTAACAAGCGACAGTCACAGCACAAGCCAATTGAGCTTTTAAGATTCGCATTTTTTTAGCCTGATACAAGCCATTACTGGACTCCCCGATCAATATCAGGGCTCGGAAACGCAAGTTCAAAGCTTCAACTCAGTATCCATCATTCTGCCTCATGAACCGCTCGGCTTCAAAGGTGTCGCTTCAAGGGCAGCAGTCTTCCGAACAGATGCAGGCACATCTACTGTCTCTGAGGATTTGACCGAACTGTCTGAAGATCCCAGATGGTTGCTGAAGAGAGGCAATACCTCTTTCATAAACGCTTCAGCAGCCTTCGAACGATAGCGACTGGGATTCACAATAACCGACAATGTTCGATCGACCACAACGCCATCGACCTTAGCCCGATGTAGCACACCCATTTGTAACTCTTTCTCAATCGCTGAAATCGAAACAAATGCCGCCCCCAAGCCTGACTGCACTGCATTTTTGATCGCCTCAATCGAATTTAGCTCCATTTCGATTTTTAAACGGCGTGTTTCAATACCACTGCGAGTTAAGACATGGTCAATCACTTTTCTAATAGTGGATTGAGAGTCGAGTGCAATGAACCCAAGCTTATACAAATCTTCTTTTTGGATGGTGGCAACCCGTGCTAGGGGATGAAAGACCGGCAGGATCAGAGCAAGTTCGTCTTCGGCATAGGGAATGATATTGAGAGAGTCTTGCAGCTCAGGGGGCACCTCCCCTCCAATAATGGCGAGGTCAATTTGTCCATTTGCCACACTCCAAGCGGTGCGACGAGTGGAATGGACATGGAGCTGAACTGCAACTTCAGGGTACTGTTGCCGGAAACGACCAATCATTCGAGGTAGAAGGTAAGTACCGGTCGTTTGACTTGCACCTACAATCAGAGTGCCTCCCTGCAAGTTTTGTAAATCTTCAATCGCTCGGCACGTCTCTTCACAAAGAGACAGAACCCGATCACCATACTCTAAAAGTAAATGACCTGCTTCGGTGAGTTGCGCGCGTCGTCCCCCCCGATCGAATAACGGAACATCCAACTGTCGTTCCAGATTTTGAACTTGCAGGCTAACCGCAGGCTGTGACACGTAAAGACTATCTGCGGCTCGCTTGAAGCTGCCTTCGGCGGCAATTGCTTTCAAAATGCGCAGTTGATCCAGAGTAAAAGGAAGATCAGACATGGTTGTCAAACCCACAAATAAAAAGGGTTACATTGAGACTATTGAAGGGCATGGCTCTTAACGACTCTAAAGAATTTTTGCAATGAGAAATCATAAGAATCATAAATCTTATGGGAAATCTAAGGTAGGGTTTGGGCTGATGGGTTTCGGGAGTCAAGGTCAAACGAGCCGCGCAGCCGACCCAATATTTAAATACTGATACTCCGTGTTGACAGTCACGCAGAGTAGGGAGCGTCTTTAGTCGAAACGAGCAAGCAACAGGTTGATTAGATTATCTTATGAAACGGGATGTTGTCCGCGACTTTCTGAATTTACCAGGAATTGTCGGGATCGCCCTAGTCGATGGGCGATCGCGGCCCTTTTTCTTTGGCATCGATCAAACCCTCAACTTCCAACAAAAAGAAGCCCTTGCTCAAGGCATCCAGCAAGTCGTCGAAACGACGCCTTCGAATTTTGAGTCCTTCGAGTTTCAATTCAGCGGGTATCAGGTTTTCATTTACAAATTAGAGAACGGCATCATTCTGCTCGTTTTAACAAATGAGCAGCTTGTGTATTCGAGCTACTCTCTCCTGGTATCGGAGCTCAAGAGCGACCTCCAAGAAGACTTAGGCAATGCGATCGCCAACTTTCGCCTTGCCGCTGGCAATGTCACCTTAAGCGGGCAAAAATACTGGAAACGGCAGCCAGATTCTGGAACTGCAACAATCTCGACTGAGCTGTCGGTCGCTCCTGACAAACCCTCGCCAACACAGCCCTCCAAAAAGACTCGCTTCACACCCTCTTCTCCAACCGTAACCCAACGTAACGGCCAGCCTGCTCCTACAGACGCTCCGAAGAGAACTTCTTCACCGACGACTCCCCCTGATTCATCTCAGGTTCCATCCGCTGGTTCAAAACCGCCGCCTGCTGATCGTTCAAACCCAGTGGACGAAGAGGCAGCTAGACCGACTCTCCCCAACTCCCCCCCTTCAACCCCCAAGGCCAATGCTGCTCGAGCCGCTCAAATTCAAGCGGCTCGGGAAAGAGCGGCTCGTCAGCGCCAAGCTCCTGGTACGGCATCCTCGTCTGATTCCAGAACTAATCGCCCTCGGGTTTCTCCACTCGCTGCTGCGCCTCAAAAGGAAGCTCCGAAGCCTGTTCCGCAAAACACTGCCCCAACGCAAAATTTTACTTCTCCCTCGAAAAAACCTGCGGATCAAGAAGGTCTAGCCGCGAAGACTGGGAATACTGGCAATGCGCCTACATCAGTTGACAAGCCGATTACCTTAAAGGAAATCCTGGAAGCCCTAAACCAATTGAGTAAACTCACCACTCGGTATCTTGGCACCAGCATTGTTGCCAATTATTGGAAGTCGAGCCGTCCTCCTGTGGAATGGCTTGCTAACTTTGAAGTAGATCGTTCTGGAAAAATTGAGTTTGTTGGGCCAATGACCCCTGGCAAACCTCCAGTCCTCAGTTCAGTTCAACATCAGTTGATACGCGATTGGGTCAACGCATTTGTTCAGAGGTGCTCTAGAGTCATACGAGACTTTTCAAAAATTATTCAGAGTATGGATCTCGATCCGCATCAGCGGAGCTTACTTCTACCCAAAGATAACTAGTCAGATACGGTGACTTCACCGCACCTGGGGTTCTCGTCCTAGTGGTTGCGTGAGGCTGAGCAAAAAAGGGTTAGATTTTCGTTTCTCTCTGAATATATTTTTTCTTATCAATTTTTTAACTGAAAACCTTGGAGGTTAGAGAGGCAATGGCTAAGGTCGTTCATTTGGAACCCATCGGACAAGACTCTTCGGTTGAAACTAACGGAAATTTGCTTTCTGTTCTTTTGAACAAAGATTTGGATGTATTGAAAGAATGCGGCGGGCGTGGCATGTGCGCAACTTGCCACATTTACGTGAGAGAAGGAATGGAAGCGATATCGCCGATTAGTCGTCGCGAGCAGCGCACCTTAGAAGTTATTACCTCATGTAAGCCTAACTCTCGGCTTGCATGCCAGTCTCGAGTTTTGGCTGAAGGAATTACGGTTGAGCTGCCTCCCGGTATGTATGTCAACTCCCTACAGGATATTGAGGCATTGGTTGGTCGCCGTGCAGAACAACCCATGCTGCACCCGATTACGGGTCAAATTCTGGTAGAGGAAGGAAAGCTCGTGACTCGCTCTATGCTGAAGCAACTCGAAGACAGTCCTAGCTTCAAAGTGGGTGAGTTCTTCGCTAACACGTCTGGAGCCTAGAACAGCAAGTGTTCTGAATACCTCTCGGCAGGAATGATGCGGAAGGAATAAGTTTTAAGTGGCGATCGGGTTGATTGATCAGCTGATCGCTCAAGCGTTGACTTAAGCATCCAAGCGCAAAACTCAACCGACAAAACTTATAGCTGTAGTCAGCTTATTTAGGACCTAGATATTTTTTGTGGCCGCGCGGTGTGCGGTCATCAAAATGTCCTAGGGCTACTGGCTGTAGCTATAGAACTGATTCACTTCCGTTGCCTAGATTTGACTGAGAATACACCCTAACCCCAAGAACAAGCCACTCCAGAAATGTAGACTTACTGCAAGAAACTTGCTGCTGCTGACGTTGGAGGGATTGGCATGATGGGCATTAACGTAATCCGAAAGACTCTTTGCTAGCGGCAAGCTGAGCAGCATCAATAGAGTTGCAACGGGCAGTAGCGGACTGATCGCAAAAGTAATCAACAAGACAAACACCAAAACGATCGCCCCGGTGAGCCAAGTGGCTCCTTTTGCTGTGCCTAGGCGGACAATGGGCGATCGCTTTCCAGCAGCTACATCGTCATCTACCTGATGAAAGTGAGAGCAGAACAAGATAATGCTGGTGGTTATGCCAACAAGAACGGACGCAGCGAAGCTAGACGGCGAGTTCCAGGATTGCGTTTGACTGTAGTAAGCTGCCGTCACGGCTAAAGGACCAAAGGTGAAAAAGCAAATGGGTTCACCCAACCCTAGGTAGCCAAACCGAAACGGCGGGCCCTGATAGCTATAACCCAGTATGCAACAGGCGATAATCAGACCCAGCACAGTCACATCTTGCTGCCACAGGGCGATCGCCACAATGCCCAACACGCCCAGCAACAAAAAGAGAATCGATAGCCAAAAGATTAAGGCTCGATTGCCTGTCAGGTTGACGAGAGAATGATGTTTATTGCGGTCAATGCCCGTGTCAGAATCAAACACATCGTTGCTGGAATTCAACCAGGCAATGATCAGAATGGCAGATAGTAAAAACGTGAGAAATGTTCGCCAATCCAGCACTCCTGTATCGGCATAGGCGATCGCTGTCCCGACCCAGATAGGAATCACCGCGACGGTATACATCGGGGGCTTGATCGCTGCCATCCAGAGCTTCGAACGGTCTGCCGCCCCAGAGGGCTTTGCGACAGGAAGACTTGATGGGCTGTTCTCACTCGATATTTTCGTCGTCATGGAACTTCTGATATCGGCTGACTAGGAGTGGCTGAAGCCTAAACATTGTAAGCCGAACCCTGGATCGTCAGAGGTTTTGTAACAAAGACCTGAACTCAATTTGCAACAAATCTGTCATCTAATAAAGGGTTGACTCTCTAGCTGACTAGAGAGTTTAGCATTGAAATAATCGTTGTCCTGTAAGAGCGTTCTAGCAGGATAACGTGCAGATTCGATGTCACAACGTCAGGAGGCGATCGCACCATGACTACCTTTACGTTTCAGCTCGGCGGGATGAGCTGTGCGGCTTGTGCCTCAAGAGTCGAAAAGGCGATCGCCTCTGTTTCTACGGTCGATTCCTGCAGCGTTAATTTCGGCATGGAGCAAGCTGTCGTCGAGGTTGAGGACGATCATCGCTCGATTCAGGCTATACAGCAGCAAATTGAACAAGCCGTCGCTGAAGCCGGATATTCAGCTCATGTGGTTGAAGATGTCGCTCATGCAATGGAGCAAGAGCGGGCAGAAAAACGGGCTGCCCTGAAAGCTTTAGAGAAAAAAGTTTGGGTGGGAGGCATTCTCAGCAGCATTCTCGTGATCGGAATGTTGCCGATGATGACGGGACTATCACTCCCCTTCATCCCCATGTGGCTTCATAATCCCTGGTTGCAGCTGGTGCTGGCACTACCCGTGCAGGTTTGGTGCGGACAAAGCTTCTATAAGGGAGCCTGGAGCGCCCTCACCCACAAAACGTCTGACATGAATACTCTGGTGGCAATTGGGACGACCACCGCTTTTCTGTACTCTCTCGTTGTGACGATCGCCCCAAGACTGGTGACTCAACAGGGAATTGCTGCTGACGTTTACTACGAAGCATCCGCCGTTGTGATTACGCTCATTTTGCTAGGGCGACTGTTTGAACAGCGCGCCCGCAGTCATACGTCCGACGCGATTCGCAAGCTGATGGGATTGCAAGTGCGGGTGGCTCGCGTTATTCGCGATGGCAACGAGCAAAATATTCCCATTGAGCAGGTGCAAGTTGGAGATATCGTCTTGGTGCGCCCTGGCGAAAAGATTCCTGTAGACGGCATCGTTATTTCAGGTTCTTCCACAGTCGATGAAGCAATGGTGACGGGGGAAAGCGTTCCGGTGACTAAACAGGAGGGTGCAGAAGTGATCGGAGCAACCCTCAACAAAACCGGAAGCTTTCAGTTTCGAGCAACCCGCATCGGCAAAGATACCGTGTTGTCTCAAATTGTGCGGCTGGTGCAGCAAGCTCAAGCAGGCAAGGCTCCGATTCAACGTATTGCTGATCGGGTCGTTCAGTGGTTTGTGCCTGTTGTCTTGGCGATCGCCGTCCTCACGTTCGTGACTTGGATCGCAACCACTGGCAATGTGACGCTGGCGCTCATCACCACGGTTAGCGTCCTGATCATTGCGTGCCCCTGCGCGTTAGGACTTGCGACTCCGACCTCCATCATGGTGGGGACGGGCAAAGGAGCTGAGCACGGCATTTTGATCCAAGGAGCCGAAAGCCTCGAACTCGCCCACAACATTCAGACGTTGGTGCTTGATAAAACCGGAACGCTAACTCAAGGCAGTCCATCTGTGACTAACTTTGCGACGACATTGGGAACTGCACACCGCAATGAGTTCAAGCTCCTGCGGCTAATTGCAGCAGTAGAGCGAAACTCCGAGCATCCCCTGGCAGATGCGGTTGTGTCCTATGGCAAGTCCCAAGGCGCATTTGTGGACGCAAATTCTGAAAAGCATACCAAAGCTACATCGGCATCCAAGCAAACCCAAACAGCCGTTATCGCAGCTCCTTTACCTGATGTCGCAGATTTTGAGGCGATCGCGGGCAGTGGGGTACAGGCAACGGTCTCCGATCACTGGGTACAAATCGGAACCCGTCGCTGGATGAATGAGCAAGACATTGACACGCTCGGTTTTCATGACCAACAGACGACCTGGGAAACCGAAGGCAAAACCGTCATCTGGATTGCTGTCGATCAGGAAATTCAGGGAATCATGGCTCTCGCAGACGTGCTCAAGTCCTCGGCAGCCAAGACCGTACAGCGATTACAAAATATGGGACTAGAGGTGGTTATGCTGACAGGCGACAATCGCCGCACCGCCGAGGCGATCGCCCAACAGGTCAACATTAAGCGTGTGATTGCAGAAGTTCGTCCTGATCAAAAGGCGGCGATGATTCAGGAGCTACAACAACCTCAAACACAATCGTCCAAAACATCGTCCAAAACTTGGATATCCAACGATCATCCTATTGTCGCGATGGTTGGAGACGGCATTAATGACGCTCCAGCATTGGCTCAGGCTGATGTCGGCATTGCAATTGGCACTGGCACCGATGTGGCGATCGCCGCTAGCGACATTACCCTTATTTCCGGCGACCTAGACGGCATCCCAACCGCGATTCGGCTCAGTCGAGCTACCATGCGCAACATTCAGCAAAACTTATTCTTTGCCTTTATCTACAATGTTTTAGGCATTCCGATTGCAGCAGGAGTTCTGTATCCGCTCCTGGGGCTTCTGCTAAATCCAATCTTGGCAGGAGGTGCAATGGCGTTCAGTTCAGTTTCAGTCGTTACAAATGCCTTGCGCCTGCGGCAGTTACGTCTCTGATCTGCCTCTAAAATTTGCTGCTGCAATCACCAGCAAGTTTTCCCTTCGTAACGAACAAAGATTTTGCAGAGCCGTCCCCAGCGCTCAATCATCGGCGATGTCTAGAAGACTTGGTTGTTTCTACCAACAGCCTCTTTCAAACGACGCAATGGGCGATCTCCATTGTTTGTGCGATCGCTTATTCTCAATCTTTATTTGGCCCCAGCAGAGGAATACGTTTTGAGCTCCTCTGCCATAGCATCCGCTTTCGACCGCACACCCCAAATGATCAAACGCTAGCGCTTTCTTCGGCCATCTCAGGAGCTTCAAACTTATATCCGACCCCTCGTACGGTCTGAATCAAAGCAGGCTGTGCAGTATCGATTTCGATCTTCTTCCGGATCTGACCGATATGAACATCAACCACTCGTTGATCTCCAACGTAGTCGTAGTCCCACACTTTTTGAATCAGCTCGGCTCGTCGCCAGACTCGCCCCGGATGACTTGCCAAAAAGTGCAGCAGATCAAATTCCAACGCCGTTAAAGAAATAGGACTCTCGTTGAGAGTGACTTCCCGGCGCACCGGATCAATCATGAGGCAGTTGAACATCAGTCGCTGCTGCTCAGCAGTTGTGACCGGACGCTGCCGCTTCAAGATTGCGCCAACCCTTACCTCAAGCTCACTGAGGCTGAAGGGCTTGGTTAAATAATCGTCGGCTCCCTGTGAAAAGCCTAAAATCTTGTCAGCTTCATCCGTACGACTCGTCAACATCAGGACAAAAACGCCTGTCCGTTTTTGCATTTCTTCACAAAGGGCATACCCTGTTGCATCCGGCAGATTGACATCCAAAACAACCAGATCAGGATTGAATTGCTCGAAGATTGCCAATGCAGACTTACCATCTTCTGCAGACTCAAGTTGATAGTCATGGGTCGAGAGAAAACGCTGTATCAGCGTCCGGATGGCAGGGTCATCATCGACAACGAGTATCTTGGCTGAAGCCATAATCGTAACCTTTGAATGACTTTAAGAATAAGAAACGTCAAAATTACAAACTGAACCACAGTCTCAAGTCAGACTCTCTATACGCCACGTTAAACGCAGCTATAGCCCGAACTGAGTCCAGCACATCAAATCCGATTGAGATTGCCCACTGCCTGGAGCATCAAGACTACAGCAGCACGTATCAACGCGAGTGAGCAATCAAAAACACAGAGCATCTATTCCAAACACGAATATCTACCCTGTTATAAATCATTGCACCCATTATGGCTCTAGAAATCTACGAATGAACACTCTTGCTAACACTTTTGAACGGATTACGTCTAGTTTGATAGCTGTCAAACGTACGTGCAAAACTTGAGTCAGTTGTCAAATCGCTTGAGAAAAGGACAGACGCCCCTTTCATTCATTCAACGACTCCCCCTCCGTCCAAGTAGCTCTAGATGTTTTTGCTACATCTTCATAGAAAGAGTATTCCCAAAATTGCAAACACGTGCTCTGAGCTGTGATCTTGTCTAGTAATACTTCATTATTGTGAGTTCACTTCATCTCTATTCCAAGTCATAAAGCTCAAGCCAGGAAAATTTGAAGTCTCTTAGCAAAGGATATTTGTCACTCAGTCAAGGTCAGAATCAACGACGACAAACCGATCCACTTGTGGAATGGCGATCGCCCCCATCCTGACCACGTGCAGCAGATTGAGAAACCAAGCGGATGGTTTCAAAAAAGGTTCACCGCTGACGCTCCAACTGCTTTCCTACCAGAGGAAAGCAGTTGGAGCGTCAGTTTGATTCTATTCAAGACGCTTTATGCATAGCAAATGTGCCTGGCTGCCTGAACAACCCGAGTGAACCTCAGTGCTCCAGAGCCATTCGGTAATGCTTAGTTCTGCATGTGTTGCTGCAACAGCGACTTTGCCATGGGTTTGTAAAGGAGATAGAACAACATCTCGATATAACGCAACATATCTTCACGATTTTCTTTCGAGGTGTAATTCCAGAACCCATAGGTCTTCGCCAGAGACATCAATTTCGACGAGTGAATTTTCCACGTGTAGGTGCTGTAGACCCGTTCCATCGATCGCTCTGAGATTTGCTTCCAGAGACCCGGATTCTGATCACACTTGGACAGAAAATCTAGAATGGTTTGAGCCATTTCCTCATGATGGGTTGGATTGATGTAGTAGCCGTTGTATTGGTCTTGGATGATTTCCAGCGGCCCTCCAAATCGTGTACCGAAAGTCGGCAACCCCGTAATCATCGCTTCTAAAATCGTCAAACCAAAGGCTTCAAACAGCGCAGGCTGTACAAATATACCTTCTCGATCAGCAATGACGCGATAAACTTCTCCTGAATCCGCCTTAGGCAACCGCACACCCAGCCATCGCACTTTGCCTTGTAGGTCATAGTGATCGATCAAGTGATATAGCTTTTCAATTTCGCTGATCTCTTCTCGATCTGTTGATTCTTCCGTCCGCAGTTTTCCGGCAATCAGAATCAAATTGCATCGCTCTTGTAGCGCTTTGCTCTTGCCAAAACATTCAGCCAATCCGGTTAAATTTTTGATTCGATCAAGCCGCGCCATTGAGAACAAGGGGCGCTTCGATGGATCGTCTAGCTTGCCATAGGCGACAGAGGAATCTTCTACTGTAAAGATCAAGTTTTCTAAACGTTCACGATCGTTGAGCAATCGTTCCTCAGTGTGTGTGTAGGGGAAGTAAACCTTCTCATTCACTCCCGGAGGAACGACGTTAAATTTGGGGCTGAACAAATCGATTCCGCTCACGACGTGATACATTTCTGGCATCGTAAAGCGTTGATAGGACTCATACTGGCCAACGCTGTCAGGAGTTCCAGCAATTTCTTGATAGGTACTGCTAATGATGAAATTGGCAGCATTCATCGCGATCAAATCTGCTGTGAACTGGAGAGAGAAGTGATAGTCGTTCTCCAAGTCTTGCCAGTAAAGATTACTAAACAAATATTTGGATTTTTCAAGTGCATGAGCAACGTTACATTGAGTCACATTGAGACGACGCGCGAGTAGAAATGCCACCAAGTTACCGTCAGAATAGTTGCCGATAATGAGGTCAGGCTTGCCCTGAAACTCTGCGAGTAGTTCCCGCTCTGAATCAATTGCATAGGTTTCGAGGTAGGGCCAAATTTCAAATCGCGAAATCCAATTTTGAGTATATTTGGGATTAAACTCGCGGAACGGTACACGCAGAATCCAAGCATTTTGAGTGCCGTGGATTTTTTCCATACGCTGATTACAGCGGGTGCCGTCGTTGTTGGGGATGAGACGACTGAGAACGAGAACTTTGGGAGGGGCCGATTGGAGGTCGAGTCCGGCTAGGGTAACTTCTTCCTGGAGTTGCTGCTCGATACTGCGAGCTTGGTCAAGAACGTAGACCACCTGTCCACCAGTATCAGGCCGTCCTAGCACACCCTCCTGACCAAACCAGCCATGAATTGAAACCAAAACGACTTTGAACACCATTGGAATTCTGGATAGGAAAGATTCCAGCACTTGGTGATCGGGAGAATCTAAGAGATGGTCTAGCATCTCTAACGTCTCGCGGACACGGGTCGCGGTGTTGCCCCAGCCTGGTTCAAACCCCAAATCTTGGAGTTCAAACCGAAAGCGGTTGTAAGGTTCATCTCCTGGTAAACGACCGACGTAGGTAATTGCTTTTTTGACCTGCTCTGACAACTGCTTCTGAGATTGAATGCGCGCATTGATCAGCAGCTGCGTACCGTTGTGTCGGTGTAGGCTCAAGAACTGATAAAGCGCTTGGAGCCACTGCGAAGGAGCTTGAAACAAGCTACTAGATAGATAGCGGTTGAGAAACTCTACCCCTTTTCCAATATTCTTGGGGTCGCGAATGTTAGGCGAGTAGTCGTAAAACGGATCGAAATCTAGTTCTAGGACATCGCCTTCTTCCGGATGAAATCGGTTGACGAAGCGATCGCGCACGTCAAACAGTTCTTGTATCGTCATGTCTTCGACAGCTAGATCTTCCATGATGCGATACACTTCTTCGCTGCCAATTCTGGGCCGCGTGATGACACAAAAGCTCTCACGTTCCAGAATTATTTCTTGGGTGTATTCAATCCAGCGACTCATTTGAGACGAAGAGGAAAATGAGTCCGGTTTGCTGTAGCTAGAGCAATACTCAGCAAACACCGTCAAAATATCGTTGCGTAGCAGATAGCGCTGTTCTCGCTTGCGTAGCTCACTTAAAAATTGTCGCAGGTCAACTCTTTCTTGAATATCGTCAAAAACGGCTTGAATCAATTCGGACATTACAACCCCCTGTAATTTTGATGGTATGAGCTGGGTATTCGAGTCAACTGCGCATCAACCAAAAATGAACCCGCAAGGATCGACAACGATCAGAAAGAGTTCATCTCAAGAGAAACGGTAGACCTTTTTGTCTGACACCGTGTCTCTGATTTACAACCTATCTGAAATGCGTGATTGCAATGATTCTAGAGCGATCGCCTGCAAGTGTCAGTATTCGACATCAATCAATTTCGTCGGTTGTTCCAAAGAACGATAGTGCGTGAACAAAAAACGCAGAGAGCAACTAGCTTGTGAGCTTAAGTGTGTCTTGAGACGTGAGCCAGGGCTCTCTCTTCGCAAGGTAATTTCTATCGAACCTCACACGATTGATACTGCATTGATACTGCAAAAATTACAGAAACTTGGAATTCAATTCTGTAGGGCAAACCAGATGTTGAATGCGAGACATTTTGGGACACTCTGAGTCTTGGAACACTCTGAGTTAGTAGCTAGCGAAACTAAGCAATCTTTATTTCACCCTAAAATATCTGGCGTTGCACATTCGAAGAATGATTTTGATAGGGGCATCGCAATGCGATGCCCCTACAGCAGGTCATCCATGAGTTGAATCTTT
>CAKZMO010000118.1 GCA_937128595.1 uncultured cyanobacterium
ATGATTCTGATTCTTCCAGCTCTGGTGCTTCTAACTCTGATTCTTCTGGCTCTGAGGGTTCAAGCTCTCTCAAATCAAGGTCTAAATCATCAGATAACCCCAACTCATCTATCGACGCATCTACCTCAGAAGAATCAGGTTCCAGCTCACTTTCAATTTCAAAGTCAGAGTCCGATTCTAAATCATCCTCTGTGTCTCCGACAGCACCCGTTTCCATGGCATCGAAATCGAAATCAAAATCCAAGTCGGCATCGGCATCAGTATCGGTGGCGAAGGCCGAGTCAAAATCTTCCGTTTCTAGACTCAGATCATCTATTGACAAATCCGCTGATGATTCTGATTCTTCCAGCTCTGGTGCTTCTAACTCTGATTCTTCTGGCTCTGATAGTTCAATCTCTCCCAAATCAAGGTCTAAATCATCAGATAAACCTAAATCATCGGCCAATGTGTCGGAGCCAGGTTGCCCAGAGTCATCAGACGCAAACTCTAAATCAAGTTCCAACTCTAAGTCTGATACTTCTGGAGAGCTAGTTGAATTCTCCTTTGAGGAATATCCGTCCGATGTCTGTTCATCGAAAAGTAAGTTGTCAGAGCTATCATCATCTACACTTAGACCTTCCAGATCTAAAGAGGAATTCTCATCTGACAAATCGTCTTCAGAAGATTCTTCTAGCTCTTCTCCCAATTCAAAATTTATTCCTTCGAATTCTTCGTCTATCGCCCCAGCGGACTCAACGTCCGCTTCTTCATCAGTAGTCGCGCCACCCTCTTCATCCCAAAGTGCATCTTGTTCAGGTAAGAACTGAGTGTTCGAGTCTTCGAATTCGACTTGCTCTGCTGAGACAGGATCCGGTTCGGAGAGATCCAACTCGTCATCGTCCTGACTAAAGAAAGCTCCCAAATTGTCTAATTCGCTCGTACCCTGCTCTGAGATAGCATCGTTGGCATCTTGAGGGTCTTCCAGAATAGAATCGCTGTCTTGTTCAGCAGACCCCATTCCAAAGAATTCGTCCAAGTCGCCATTACTAGCTGTTGTTGTCACTTCATGAGCATTTTGGGATGTGATGTTTAGAAGATCAGAAACGTCTTCTTGCTCTTGAGAATTAGGCGAACGATCCTCACTGAACAACAAGTCAGAAAAGTCGCTCGATTCTTCCAGCTCTAAACCATCATTCAGTAAATCAGAAGCCTCTGGAATGACTTCTTCTTGCCAATCCATATCCAACTCAGCAGACTCGTTTTCAAACAAGTCTGCAAGGCTGTTTAGTTCGGCTGCTCCTACCTCGGGGCCAGCATGGGTAGACGGACTATCTTCCATCGGGTTGTCAAGATCGAAAGCGTCGAGTCCAGTCTCTGCATTTCCAGATTCGACTTCTGGTTCTGAAGTTGTTCCTAACTGCAAAAACGAGTCGATATCTTCTAAACCATCCTCAGAGTCATCCGATGAGCTTTCTTCAAACTCAAAACTGATATCTTCGACCTCTGATCCTGAGTCTGCATTCTGAGTACCGCTTTCACTGAAAAGTTCTGCGTCGAGATCGAAGGGCTCATCTACCCTCAAGTCATCGAAGTTGGCGGTCTCATCTACCCCATCTGCATTGTTCAGATCATCAAACAAATCAGCCCCAAAGTCATCCGTGCCAGCATCAGCATTCGATTCCTCGGTTGCAAACAGATCAGGATCATCTGCCACACTCTCAAACAACCCGTCAGCCTCATTCACGTCAAACGTCGTCTCGGCAATAGGCGCAAGGGATTGTAGTGTTTCGCTAATGGTAATATCACTCGGATTACCCGCCAAAACAGCCTCTTGGGCATGTTTGAAGTCCTTGATAATAGCTGGAGCCAGTCCCCTGAAAGAATTATCAGGATTGGCGATCGCTCGTTGTGCTGTCGCAATCAACTGGTTCCAACTTGGCGGCAAATCAAAGGACTCACCCGCCTGAATCAGCTCAGAACAGACCTGTTGTAATTGCTGACGAGTTTCGTATGTTTCAGGCTGCTTGAGAAGCTGCAGCATTGTTCGAAGCTGCGCCGGAACATCGCTCTGAAAGTACAGCCGAAGAGCGCTATCCTCTACAGTCCCTGCTGTAGGCGCAGCAGCAGGGACTGTAGAAATAGGTTGTGAGCGTAGATCCACTTCAGCCGGGGGAGAGCTGCCGCTTTGATCGACCAGGCTCTGGAGATGATCGTTGAGTTGCCCCAATACAGGCTCAACTTCTCCCATAATTTGGCTTGCTTTGTCCTCTGTCAAACCAAACGGCCCTTGCAGTTGCTCAAGTAGCTCTTGTAGCGTGTCGAAGACTCTGAGAAACAAGGACTCTAACTTTTGATCGACCTGAATAGGACATTCTTTTAGAACCTTGAAGTAGTCCTCCATGCGGTGAGAAGTTTGTTGAATACTGTCAAGCCCCAGCATTGCGGCTCCGCCCTTCACCGAGTGGGCTGCACGAAATAATTCGTGAACTAAATCTGAATCTTCAATGGTGCCTTGCAGGTTGAGTAGTCCCTGCTCAATTGTATTGAGGTGGTCTTTCGCCTCCTCAATAAAGTAGCCCATGATTCGTTGCTGCTGCTCTGACTGCATGGAGTCCTCCTCCTTTGTCCTCGTTCTGTGCCGCGAAAATCGGTCAGAAACGCCCCGAGTACATCAATAATATTGGCTTAACTTACCCAAGTATGTCTTACAAGATATCAGATTAATTTATATTCGGAGTTTCACACCTCTAACTATCGTTTAAAAACTTCAGCAGAGATTCGGATCGATAGATCCTACACACTTTTCTCTTGTACTGATTACCCGCTCTGCAACACTTGAGAAACATAGTTACAACCTAGCACCGATCTCTAAAGCCCTTACAGAATAAACTATAGAGATATTAAAATCTTCAGTTTTCCCGGTTTTGCTTCCTGAACTTTTGACTTTTATTTCGTGCCAGAAGAGGCCGCTCTGAGTGCAATAGTTGCTCTTATTGATGACTAATAAAGTCGATTTATTTCCTTCATCATCATCAAAGAGCATCAGCCATGGCGCGATCGCAGGGCAGTATTCATAACTGCCTAACCTTGAGAATTCAGCATTTCTGTCGAGCTTTTCATCTTCAAAAAGCCGACGACTTTCCCAAACGAACACTCACATCGGTTGTCGATACGGTTTGATAAAACTTAATTTTCTATTTCCCGGATTCAGATTCTTCAACCTTAAATCGCTCAACAGAATTCAGCAAATCGCGGGCAACGCCCACCAGGTTTTGCAGCGAACCAGACACTCTCTGAGCTTCTTGTGATGTTTCTTGAGCTGTCAATTCAACAGACTGCATAACCTGAGCAACAGCACGAGACGTTTCGGTCTGTTCCACCGTATCTGCCGTAATCGATCGCACAAGCGCATCAATTCGGTTAGATACCTGAATAATGTCTTCAAGCGATCGCTTCGCTTGTTCTGCCAGCCGTGTCCCTTCGATAACCTGCTGAGTTCCTTCTTCCATCGCGGTCATTACAGATCCGGTCTCACCCTGAATCTGCAACACAATTTGCTCAATTTCTTTCGACGCTTTTGCAGCTCGATCCGCTAGCTGGCGCACTTCATCTGCCACAATTGCAAACCCTCGACCCGCTTCTCCGGCTCGAGCAGCCTCAATACTGGCATTCAAGGCAAGCAGGTTAGTTCGAGACGCAATTTGCGAAATTAACGCTACGATCTTCGAAATTTCTTGGGAAGATTCCGCCAATCGCTTCACCTTCCGCGTTGTCTCAGCAACCGTTTCTCGAATTTGCAAAATACCCGATACGGTACGTTCTACAGCTTCACCGCCTTTTAGCGCAGTTGCAGATGCCGAACGGGCAACTTCCTCCGCTTCACGAGCACTTTCTGCCACCCGTTGAATCGAGTTTGTCATGACCTGTACTGAGTTGAGGGTGACCGCCAACTCCTCTGCCTGACGCAGTGCGTCTGAAGAGAGCGATCGCGCGAAAATCTCGTTTTCTGTTGATCCTTTACTCACCTGCCGCGTTGCTTGCTTCACCTGTTGCACAATTTCGCGGAGGTTCTGAATCGTTAGGTTGAATGAGTCAGCAACCGCACCCAATACGTCTGCCGTTACCTCAGCCTGTACCGTCAAATCGCCTCTTGCAGCGCCCTCCACATCATCCAGCAAACGAATGACCTGCCGCTGCAAATCCTCCTTCGCCTGCTCTTGCTCTTCCGCCTTGCGCTGAGCTTCGCTAGTCGTCGTTAGAATAATTCGAGACATCTGATTGAATTCAGCCGCTAATCGACCAAACTCATCTTGGGAATAAACTGTCGCACGGGCGTTTAGGTTTCCTTTTGAAACCGACTCGAATTGAGATTGTAGATTCGCTGTTGTTTTCGCCACAGGTCTCAACGCAGCCTGACTAAGCAGAGCAGACGTTCCTGCTCCAGCGATTCCAGCTGCCAACGCCATCAGCCCACCTGTTTTGACTACTGCATCCCGGTTCTCAGGAACCAAGGTCGCTGCACCATAGCTAACTCCAGCTACGGCAAGAGCTGAGACAACTCCTGTAATGCCAGCAATCATCAGCTTCTTAGTACCGAGAGAGGCATTCTCAATAAAAGCCTGCCACCCTTGATCTACACTGACTTCGGGCTCCGCACCTGATACACCCGACTGAGCAAAAGCAGGCAAGTTATCCGAAGTCCCCGAAAGCGTGAATACTTCCTCGTCTTGAACGAGCGACTGATCGGTAAAATCCTCGGAGTCAAACCCAATGTCGCTCGTTGCAGCAGCGTTGCTATCAGCAAAGCCTGAACTTCCGCCCATTGTGGGACTTGTGAATCCAGCCGAGTTGTCCGACAAATCAAAATCAGGAAGGCTCCCCAAATCATCGAACTCATCAAATTCATCGAGAAAATCGAAGCTGTTACCCTCACTAGCTGAGGGCGTCGTATCACCCATGCCTGCATCGTCGCTCGTGGCCAGTTCTTCATCGAAAGTCCCGAAGTCACTAGCTCCAAAATCACTCTGAGCGAAATCACTGTCTCGAAAACTCTCACTTATGTCTTCATCCGAGCTCTCACTCTCAGATGAAATGAACGTTACTCCTGTTTGGTCGGCAGGAAGCTGAGCGTTACTAAAGTTGTCGTCGTAGGCGTCAGCATCGCCGTAATTTTCGGTATAGCCCTCTGCACCATAGTCGTTGGCTTCATAGCTCTCAGAGCCATATTCTCCAGAAGACTCGTATCCTTCTACATTTTGCTCAGAATAATCATAGTCTTCTGCACTGCCGTAATCGCCATAACTATTGTCTGTACCATAATCCATAGCTGGCATGTCAGATGCCTCGGCAAAATCTAACCCTCCACTTTCCGCAGATGGAGCTTCCGACATCATGAACAGGGTTTCTTCCTCCGCAGGTGGAGAAGATGGTAATAGCTCGCTTTCAGAGGTCGCGCGATCGCCATCCGTCGTAAATGACTGATCGACAAACGTCGAGTCACTCGTCTCGTCGGAACGGACACCCTCTCCACTTTCTACAACTTCATCAGAATCAAAGGGATCAAAAACCTCACCCGCTCCCATAGCAAAAGGAGTGTCGTCATCTGCCGTGAAAGGATCATCAAGCATAGGCGACACGTCATCATCACCTTCATCTGACACTCCTTCCATCACGAAGGGGTCTTCATTCTGCGCGAATGGATTATCGTTGTCAGAGGTAGAAGTAAATGGATCATCGCTTGCTAAGACGTCCTCTTCGCCTAAAAACGCAGCACTTGCTCTAGTTGAATTCTCATTATCGTGACCAGAACCATTCGAAACTTCTTGATCAGATGCACCGCCATTCCAACTTTCTTCTGCTAATTCATCAAAGTTGAAATCTTCCTCCGTCATCGTTTCGTCAGGTACATCAAGCCAATCTTGAGCATCGTCATCAAGATCGAAGTCGTCACCGGCTCCAGAAAAATCTGCGCCACCCTGTGAATTAGCGTCTATATCATCTGCAGCATTTGAAAACTGACTCGCATAGCTCAGACCGTTGTTGGCGTAGTCAATATACTCTTCATCAGCGGTAAGGCTAAGAACAGCTTGATACTGCTGACAGGCAACATCATATGAATGAAGACCGTAGCAGTAGATATGGCCTTTTAATAGGCGAACGCTAACGTCATCTGGATGGACATCGGCAAGCTGATCAACAAGGTCAGCAGCCTCTTCATACTTGCCCTGCATATAGGCCTTTTCAGCCTTTTGATATTTGTTAGCGTAGTCAGTGCCTAATCCCATTTGCTCTCTCCCGCCTATGCGAGTGTTCTAACATCAATGGACTGTTCTCGTTTTGGCCGATAAGTAGCAGAGTGTGAACCATACCGCGTCCCAAGACCTACGCTACCATCCTCAATCTCAACAGATTCCGAACCTTATTGACGCCAATGCACGATATGCGCCATCTTGCTCCTTGCCAGTTTTATATTCGATCATGCAGGCTCGATAGCGCCACTTTTTTACTGGTCAATATACAAATAGACAAAATCCATAACAGCTCAAATAGTAAAAATCAAGCTGCCCAGCGAGCAGAACGAAGAATAGAAACCTGGTCTAGAAGCTTTAAGTGACGGACATCTTCATTGACCTGCATAGACCATTCTCCTCTTAAAAATGGAGCCATGCTATCAGGTGCACCGGAGGACATTTGCACTTCTTCGATATCTAACCAGTCCATACCGATAATATGGTCAATAGCTAGGCCAAGCATTATATCCTGATCTTCCACAGCAATCACGGGAATTTCAGCACGATCTGTGCCCAATTGAAGTGCTTCTCCTAAAAATTGTCCCAAATCCGCAACCCAAATCACTCGGCCGCGCACATTGAGAGTACCCAGCAGCAATGGAGAAATATTCGGGATAGGGGTAATTCGATCAGGAGAGGGTGAGATAACTTCACGAATTCCTGTTGCAGGAAGCGCAAATTCCTGCCCTGATGCAGTTAGGAATCGGAGATGCAGTTCACCTTCTGGACTTTCTAATTCCTGAAATTCTGGAACTTGCTCTTGTCCTTTGTTAGTTAAAAAATCTGGATTGCCAACCATAGCATCGAACGAAACTCCTTTCAAAAACACTCACGGGCGCAAATTTTAAAAATTTGCAGTCACTCATTTGCAGTCACTCAATGGTAAACCTTCAAATGCGCCAAGCTTACAAATGAAATGCGCCAAGCTTACAAATGCGCCAAGCTTATCCCCTCAGCAGTTGCTTCACCGTTCCGACTAACTCCGTCGGTTGAAACGGTTTTGCAATATATGCATCCGCTCCTTGCTTCATGCCCCAGTATCGGTCAAATTCTTCTCCTTTAGATGAACACATCACGATCGGTACATCTTGAGTTTTCGGATCAGCTTTCAATCTGCGGCAAACCTCGTAACCATTCATCCGGGGCATCACAATATCTAAGACCACAAGATCTGGAAGATGGCCTTGAATTTGTTCAAGTGCCTCAACCCCATCACTTGCAACGTCAACCGTCAGGCCACTTCCGCGAAGCAGATCTGTAATCATCTCTCGTTGCGTCACACTATCTTCAACGACCAAAACCGTACTCATAACTCCTACCTGCTATCCGAGATAAGTAACGGGGAAGCTTATCACAATCACGGAACCTCTTGAACAACGACTCTCAAGATAGACGGTCAGCTCAGGAGCATGACTCTTTGTTAATGAACCCTCACGACGGCGTGCCGGAAGCGGCTTCAGAAACGTCCAGTTCCAACTCACTGTCTAGGGCTTCTGCCAGTAGTGTATTGGGATTTTCACGATTAGGCTTGCCCAGCCCTGCATGTTTTTCAATCAGTGTTAGTAATTCGCTCTCTCCAAAGGGTTTCGTAAGGTAGTCTGTCGCCCCGACCATCCGCGCCTTGACTCGATCAATAAAGCCATCTTTCCCAGTCAGCATCACAATCGGCGTCTGTCGAAAGAGAGTAGATTTTCGCAGCATCGCACAGATTTCATACCCATCCAGTTCTGGCATGGCAATGTCACACAAAATCAGATCGGGCTTAAGCTGAAACACCAGACTAAGCGCCTTGAGTGGATTACCGATAGCAGTCACTTCATATCCGTACTGACTCAAAATCCCTTCGACAGTTTTACGCAGGGTCAGCCCATCGTCAATACAGACAACTCGAGGAACCCGGTCAATCAAGGCCTGAGAAAAGGAGCTTGCGCCGCTACTGGCTGCTGCTTCTGAAGCAACTGCAAATTGGACAAGCCCCTGCTGAACATAGGGATGAAGCGCTCGCCCAACAGTCACAATGTCACGTCTCAAATATCGAGCGAGCTGACGAATGGTGGTTCGCCCGTCTGCCCATTTTCTAATCGTGTTGAAGGTGCTTGCTTTGACAGTCTCACGCAGTTGATCGGTGTTTGTGATGATGGGACACTGGCTGGGCGATTGAATATGCGGGCTTAGCTGCTTCCACTCCTGTACCTGCTTCATAATGAGACCCAGAAGCGGCTCAATATTAAGATTGACGAGCTGAGGGGCAAGGGATGGACCAATTTCAAAGATAAACGAACCTTGATGTAAGCTCAGCAGATCAAATAAAGTTTCTCTGATCATGCTCTTGACGATGATGCGTCCCTGATCAGGAGTGAGGATATGATTTTCTAAGAGCGCCCATAGATGACCATATTCGGGTGCATTGATCGTGGCGATCGCCGGAATACTCAAGTTTTTGAGAGTGTGCTCTAATCCAAAAGCCTGTAGATAATCGCGCAAGCGGGACAAGTTTGGGCTGCTATCTGCGGCATAAATGATGCTGCCGTTCTGGAAGAAGACAAACCATGATGGATTATGAGACGCGGGCTTCAAAGTGCGATCGCGTCTAAGCAAGCCCCAAGGTGAGTTGTATGCTTCCACATACAATTCACCAGTACGCTGCCCCAGCTCAACTAGCTGAAGAATGCTACGAACATCAATTTCGTTTAATTCGCCTTGCATTCGATTCGACTCATCTCCTGACAGTTTGTTAAACGCATCGCTCTAAACGCATCGCTCTAAGAAAAATCTATGACACAAATTTTAACTATATTGAAATCGTCGGATAGACAGAACCTCAAAATCTGAACAGTTGCTGTTTGACGATTATCATCATCGAATCTTGAAGAGAGCCTAGATTAACGCAAATTTTCCTCTAACACATGTATTTAAGCACTATGCCTAAATAATAACGCTCTAAAAAGCAACTACCTCTCAAATCCGCTCAAAGCTTAAGGGTTCGAAGTCTTTGACAATTCGAACTCCTCTAAATTAAAACAGTCAAGACTTCCCAGAATATTTTCAGGCCAATTTTCCAGGCCAATTTTCCAAGCCAATTTTCCGCTCCTCTCCCACCTCAGCTTTATCATTCCTCATTTTCCTGGCAAATCCTTCAGAAACACTGTTTGCCTACATTTATTATTTCAACAAGATAAGGCTCTATGACCTATGACAGAGTCGTGAGCCATGAACAACGTCGCGTCATCAGGGTAGGTCTTTTAGTGGTTGCTTTCCCGAATCTGTCATCATCCTACTTAGATTGATACAGGGAACTAGGCTGCTAAAAAGCAATATTGATGACCATACTGATTGAAAAGGCTCTCGTGTTCATCGCGATTCGCTTATCCTCACCCTATTTGAAGTCTGGAGCACAAGCTATTAAGAAAAGCCCCTCAGTTATAACTTTCAGTCTATTGAGTCTTTCCTAACACGGCGTCTCAATAGTGGAAAAAGTCATAAATTCTGTTAGCGCTTCTCAAAATTCTGTGTAGAGTATCTGTAATGCACCTTGCAAACTCTCCGAGAAAAGTGGGCTCATTTGAGAGAACTGAGCCATTTGTGAAACAATCCAAAGCTTGAACATCTCAACAAGGTAAGGAGAGTCGATGAGTTCCATCCAGCGTCAACTAGCGAGCGATCGCACAATCCACCCCACGTTTTTACTATTCCAAGCAGTAATTCGCTATTCCGTAACAATGGCCATCAATTTTCAGACGGAAGTGGTAGAAATGGTACAGAACATCAAAAAATGCTGGAAACCTTTGCAACACTGCGGATAACATAACGGATATGCTTGTACCTAGCGGTGCCATACTATCGTCTGGCCGATCGATACCAAAAAACGGGGCTCAGCGAGTCTTTGTGGAGCATTGAAAAACCACTCAGAAGTATTTCATGTTGGTCAGGTATACCCATAGCAAGCAACGGTTAGAACGTAGACAGAAAGCGATTAGAGTAGGTAGGGAGACTTCTCTAATATGATCAGGGTCTGTACATGCGCCCTTAAGCAGAATTGGTGACTGCCTAAAGGTGTTGTGTAGACTGAAAGTCAGTGAACCGGATTGAGTCTGATTGAGTAGACTCCCTACCTCATCGTCAAAATTAAGGCACAGGAGAGGATTGGTAGCGTGCTGTATTTAGCAGAGGTACAGAAAAAGGCAAGGGTTATTGGAAACAGCAAAATTGAGTTTAAGCTCCTGGCCTGTCAACGTTCAGAGCATAGTTGGAGTGCGGTCAATGAAGAACTCATTACTGCACCTGACGATGTTCAATACAATAGCGGCGCTCTCGTCCTTGTAGAGCTTAGTGCTAGTCGGCAAATCCAGCGCTACAACGAGGCTGGACGCCAACTTGTTAGTATTCTTCAAAATTTCTCTCGGCTGCAAGATAAGTTCAAAACTCAAGAAGAAGAAATTGAGCAGTGGAAGCAGTCGCTGACTTACCAAAGTCAAGAGCTCAACCGTCGGGAAATGGAGATCGAAGGCCGACAAGATCAGCTTCAGCAAATGGAAGAAGATTTTGAAAAACTAGAGCAGCAGCGTCGAGAAATCGATACGGCAAGGGAAGAAGTCAATCATCTTCAAGAAGAATTTGGTCGCAAAAGTCAAGAGCTTGAAGGAGCTTGGGCTCATCTCAACGGAGAGCTTAGGCGATTTGAAGAGCAAAAGGAAGAATTTCAAGGAACTGCAGGTCTTAACGCTGAACAGCTTGAGACGATTCAAGACATTGTCAATCGCTTGTCTGGGGCTGTCGTTCCAACTGAAGACATTCACCAGCAGATCAATCAAGCGTTCGAGTTTGTCACTGAGCGGCAAACATCGTTAGACCAGCTTTGGCAAAACCTTGAACCGGAACGAGCCTCGGCTCAACAGGCTCAGGATGCGATCGCTGGACAAGAGCACGAATTGCAGGATCGCTGGAGCGGCTGGCATGAAGCTCAGAATGCTTGGGCAGAGGCCAAAGCCACTCTCCAAGCGAAGCAGAGCGAGTTAGGTGTTAAGCAAGCATCGCTCAACACCCTTTCTCAACGACTCCAACAGCAGATTGCAATCAAACAGCAGATTGTTCAGCTTGCTGATACTTCTGGCATTGCGACTGTGGGCGACAAAATTAATCTCGAAGCCCTTCAATCCATGCCTTTAGAACAGCTTCAAGCAACGGTTCAAGATCTGCGACAAGAATGGGAGAAAAACTCTCGCTTCGTAAGTAGCCAAGAGGAAGAGCTAACGCTACAGCAGCAAGAGATCGAAAAAATTAAGCAAAAGATCAGTCAAGCTAGCGAGTATGAACGCTTGAGTCTTGAGAATGAACTGTCGGATGAACAAGAGAGTTATCGAATGCTGCACGAAACCCTTGTAGGGCAGCGTCGAAACGTGAGTGAACGCGAAATGGTTTTGCGAAAGCACGAATCCGTGTTGGCCAAGCGTGAAGGGCTGCCCATTAGCGACGGGCAAGGCAACGAAATAGACTTAGAGCCTATTGTGGAACAACTTGAAGCTGCCGAAAGTCAGCTCAGCGACGAAGTTCGCTCGTTGGAGCAACAGATTCAAGATTTGCAAGGCCAGATATCCGAAATGGAAGGGCTAACCAACCAAAAGTCAGAAGAGCAATCTTCTATGCTCAACGACTTGAAGCAGCGCGAGCAAGAACTTCAAGCTCAACGTTCTAAAACGGCGGAACGTTGGGGTAAGGTGAATACTTCTCAAGATCTGCTTCAGCAGCTTCAAGATGGAGTCAACACATTTCGAGAAAAGCTGGAGGCGATCGCCAACGCAACAGCACAGATTCAAGAGAGCAGCGACCATCAGCTGCAATCTATTAATGAAATGCAGCAAGTTGTCCAAGGTCTAGCCTCAGACCAGTCACCTCAACTTGCCGCCTCTTGAGTCACTATATCGATGAACACATCATCAGATGTATCAGGTCAATCTGCTAACTAGAGGGAAACAGCACAAGCCATTGTCCCTCTACGCGAGCGATCGCTCCTCCTGGAAACGGATCGCTTTGACTTTTGTTGGGAGCATCAATCAGCCCAACAAGTTTCTCAATGTGATCATAGCGAGGTGATTCTGGCAAAAAATGAAGCAAGCAGCGACGAATCACTCTTCGCTGAATTGCTAGTGGGACATCCCGCAAAACATTCCGGTCTAATCGAAGAAATGGGTTTGAGTATTTTGAGTTTGGGCGCTGCTGTTCGAATTCGTATTTCTGACGTTCTGCTGCAGACAAATCCGGTACCCATGGCTCAGCGGTGAACTGCGCCGCGACCTTCCAAATCTTTTCGGTTTCTGTCTCCAAATATTCAACGTCAGCACGCAAAATTTCAGCGGTCTGAGCTAGCGTCGATTCGGCATTGGGATTGAAGCGATCGCGCAAGAGTGGAAACAGTTCATGGCGAATGCGGTTGCGCGTGTAGTGCAGGTCTTGATTTGAGGTATCATGCCAAATTTCAAGGGAAGCTTGGCGACAAAACTTGCCTGTTTCTGCACGAGTCATGGTCAGCAGTGGACGAACAAGTTCGACATTATCAGTGAGCGATCGCCTCCAGCTCAACGCCTGCAACCCATCTAATCCACTGCCTCGAAGCAAATTGTGGAGTAGAGTTTCTGCCCGATCGGTAGCCGTGTGTCCTGTAAGGACAGAGCTGTAGCCTTGGGTTTCCGCCAATTCTGCCAAAACCTGATAACGCCAGGTTCGAGCGATCGCCTCTCGCTGATTTTGAGCCACCGCATCAGGTGCAGCTCGAACGAAAAAAGGAAGATCCCATGCTTGAGCCTGATACTGCACATGCTGAACGGCATTGGCAGAAAAAGTATGCCACCGGTGATCACAGTGGGCGATCGCCAACTGCCACCCCCACTTAGACTGCAAATCTACCAACAACTGCGCCAAGCAGAGTGAATCTTGCCCTCCTGAGACCGCAACCAACAACCGCTGACCAGACCTTAGCAGCTGTCGCTGTCGAAGCGTTCGGTGGAGGTGATGGTGGAAGATAGACCAGGGAGCAGAATGGGACATGACAGCCCTACGTCAAGACATGAGCGCAACAATGGCAACAATGGCAACAATCCAAGCCAACTAAAATCTTTCCTTTCCTGCGTTCTAGGGCCTTAGCGCTCTCGATATTTAAGCTAATACGCCTGTCGCCGTAAAAACGGAATCAGAGCTTCTGAGACCTTCTCATGCCAGTCTTCCTGGGCATAGTGTCCAACTTCTTCGAGTTTGGAAAAGCTGACGTCTGACAACGACTCAGCTAACGTCTCTGCCGTCTCGACAGGCAGCCAAGGATCGCTCAGTCCCCATGCAATCAACGTCGGCTTGTCCCATTTTTTAAGACCTTCCTCAATTTCGGCCATCGCTTTTGGCAGCTGAAGATTTCGCACCGCGACAAAGAGCGATCGCCCTGCTGATGAACTCGCCAGAAACGGGCGGCGATAGACATCTAAATCGTCGTCTGCAACCTGGTAAGGGCCGCCCCCTTCTAGAGTGCGATCGACCAACAGCGGATCTTGGGTCAGCATCTCTCCCGCCAAGGGAATGCCGAGTTGACGAATTTTCCAGGGTAGCTTCGCTGCGGTAGAAATTGGGGTATTGAGAATCGCCAATCGATGGATGCGATCGGCATGGCGCAGGGCGTACTGGATACCGATAGAGCCGAGAAAACCCTGCACCCCAAGAGTGAAATAGGATAAACCCAATGCATCGAGGAATTCATCTAGGGCTTTGACATAAGCATCTGGAGTATAGGCGAACTCAAACTTGTCAGCTTTTGCCGAGAAACCCATGCCAATCCAGTCGGGAGCGATCGCCCGAAAGCCATACTCTCCAAGCGCTGTCAACACACCCCGAAAACTGTATCCCTGAGCCGGAAGTCCATGCAGCAAAACGACAGGGGGTTTGTCGTTGGGCGATGCTGGCTCAACCTCTCGGTAAAACCATTCAAAGGATCCTGCTTGCACCGTTTTTTCTGCGATCGCCACGATGTTCTCCGTCTTCAGGTCAGTAATGTCTGCACTTGGGAAAATGCACTACGACCGTGTCGCAGCACACCCTTTATGCCAGACCTCAATCTTACCGCCTAGAGGGCGATCGCCAGGGTCATATCTTGTTGGCATCATTACTTTGAGCACAGAAACCTTGAGCACAGAAACTTTGAGCACAG
>CAKZMO010000119.1 GCA_937128595.1 uncultured cyanobacterium
ACTCTATAGGACGAATGGACTCATCAATGAGTGTGATTATACGCAAGTTACATCTCGTATAATCGTTCATATTCGAGGATTAACTATTGTACCAGAGCCTAACGATTTGGATTAGGGTGTTTCCACAGCCGGGGTCACTTCAGCGTCACCGATAGTCACCTGTATCGTCGGTGGCAACACAGCAACCGACTGAACATCCATGCCAATGCCTGCTACGGCGTTCACCTCATGAATGCCCGGCCCCAACCCGGCGAGGTTAAGCGTAATGGTTATATCTTCTATCTGTAAATCATCAAGGATTGGCTGTGCCCCGGTAATCACTGCGGATGCCTCTGTCGGTGCAAACTCAGCCGTTAGACCGTTGTTCAACCCCGTGATCACTATCGGAATGTCATCAAGCTGACGATTGGTAATTTGTGCATCAATAATCAATGATACGTTGATCGACTGCTCATCGTTGACCCGTAGGGAACTCAGATCTTCCGGTAGGATAATCGGCACATTAACCTCAAAATCGTCCAAGCGGTCTGTCAGATCAATCTGTTCCGTTTCCAGGGTGCTGGGTATCTGAGCGAGATCTTCCGGCGACCCGTAGACGAAAACCGTCGGCGGATCATACAAAATTGGCCCGGAGATGACATAACCGTCTTGCAACGTGCCAAAGTTGATATCCGGCGACACAGACACGCGGATCACATCATCACGACGGCGCATTTCGATGGTAGCCGTCACGTTTTGTGGGTTTAGTGTGACCCCATCAACCACATTACCATCTACATCAACGGGCGTGAGGCGCACAAGCTGCTCCAGGGTATCCTGCTGATCACTCAGATCGAAGCTAGCCACCGCCGCAACGACTTCCTGTACTTCACTGCGCGGCCCACTCACCATGACCTGCGATTCCCCAAACACAGGCACTCCATTATCAAAATCAAGCGGGGGTGGATCAGTGATTTCAAACGTAACGTTCACCTGCTGGGCGAGCTGTTCTTCAAATGTGACGGTGATCTGACGCGGTTGTGTATCCGCTAACGCCAGCCGTCGGGAAATATCCGTATCGAGTTCAACGGTATGCGTGCCCGGTCCTAACCCCGTAAAATCCGCCTGGACGACGATGTCTTCGCTGGTCAGTAGGCCCAATACATCCTGCGGTGCACGCACGGTCACGCGCACATTCCGGGTGGGTTGGTCTGTGATGATCAAGCCATCATCAAACTCAACTTGTACACCAAGGGTTGTAAAACGCCGTTCCTGGGCGTCTTCGGTGACCGCAATAATCCATACAAATGATGAGAGCAGTAAAGAGGCCAGCAACCAAATCGCATTACTGAGCAATACCTGACGGCGATTGTTGGGTCTGCGTTGCATCATCATGACGTTCGCCGCCCGATCATATTATCCGACACGCTCTCAATAAACGTTCGGATGCGGTACCCTATCGTCTCCTGCTGTGCGGATTGTGGGCCGTAAAAAGCGTTCAGAATCGTGCGCAGACGATCAGGATCTAGGCGAGAGACCATACGTCCCCCGTTAGTAATAGCGATTTTGCCCGTCTCTTCAGAGACAATCACACACAGGGCATCACTTACTTCACTAATGCCCAATGCTGCACGATGACGCATACCCATTTTACGGCTGGGTAGATTACGGTTTGCGGTCAGTGGCAGTACACAGGCCGCAGCCGCGATCTCCCCACTATCATCGATAATCATTGCCCCATCGTGGAGTTCTGTCTTTGGCCAGAAGATGGTCAACATAATCTGCGCATTGACGTTGCTATCTAAACGTGTACCTGTGCGAATGTATTCATCAAGTGTGCTGTTGCGTTGCAGGACGATCAATGCACCATGTCGGCGTTCAGAGAGTTTTTCAGCCGCCTGGCACACCTCATCAATGATCAACAGGCGTTTGCTATCCGGGGCTTGCCGGTTGATGATGATGCCTCCCCGCCCTAGCCGCTCAAGGGCACGGCGCAGTTCCGGCTGAAAAATCACCGGGATCGCCACAGCCATCACCGTGAGTGTGTTATCTAGCAGCCAGCGTAATGCACGCAGTTCCAATACGCTGGATACCAGCACTAATGATACATAAAGGGCCAGTGTACCACGCAGTAAGGCAACGGCCTGGGTACCGCGAAAAAAGAAACTTAAGCCAAAAAAAACCAGCGCGACAATGAAAATATCAACAAACGCCAGTGGGTCACGTGTGAGGTTTTCAATAGCCCAGCTTAGTTCCACAACTTTGCCCTTAAATGCGAAAATGCGGCCAAGGATAGGCCGCAATCAGTGTAGTTCGTGTGATGTAGGGAAATCAACCGCCGAGTTGAGATAACAACCGCTTGTAGTCATCGACATGGTCCGGCTTCAGCGAAATGATATGCTCAATCGTCTTGCGGGCTTCTTGCTGCATTCCCGCATCAAGCTGAAGTTCTCCCAAAGCATCAAGCTGATCAATAGCATCGTTTTTACGGTTCAGCCGCTCATAAATATCCGCCAGACGGCGGCGCAACCCGGTATCATCGGGGTAGCTGCGTACAAGTTCTTCGAGAATCTGAACGATCTTGGTGATTTGCTTCTGTTTGGCGTACAGGCCCAGCAATTTATCCAGGTATTTGATGCCAACAACACTATTGCCCGTGCCATATTGTAGATCAACCAACATGCGCAGTGCCCGCACATCTGTCGGGCTGATTTCGACAATCTGCTCATAGGTCTGCATAGCACGTCGGGTTTCCAGACGCATCTGTTCCATCTCAGCCAGGCTGTGCTTGATTTTGACAATCTTTTCAGTCGCCGCGTCAATGCGCTTGGCAAGCCGTTCTGCCTGCTGGTACGTTTCACGGGACTTCTCAAAATTACCCAGTTGATTGTAAGTCTTGGCGAGGTCAATGTGCTGGTCAAGCACCTCATCCATTCGATTTTCGCTTTCCAGCAGATTGATAAGGCTGGTGCGAACCACAATATCCAGCGGGGCCATTTCCAACACTTCCACCAGAATAGAGGCAGCACGGTCATTTTCACTGCGGGACATGTAAGACCGTGCAACCGCGCTATATTTGTTGATCGCCTGCCGCAAACGCCCTTCGCGCATCATGATCTCCGCCATGCGTACATGCACAGGCAGATAATACGGTGAGGACTCTACTGCGGTATGCGCTTCATCCATTGCCAGCGTTAACAACCCCTGGCGAATGAACGTATCAATGCGGGAAACAGTTGCAGCCAAACGGTCACTACCACCCGTACCGAGGAAGTCCACAACACCCTGGTCACCTTCGTCCCGCATGACCTCTTCCAGATGACGGCGGGTCTGTGCGATGCGCTGTTTCCAGTCCTTACCACTCAGTAGATTCAGAAAACGCCCGTTGATCGCCGCCAGCGCGTCATCAGTACGGCCATCCAGCGCACGTAGCAACCGGTCATAAATTTCAGTAAGTTCTGAAGTCTCGTGGTCGTTGACTGCCAGATTAACATCGACAGCTTGCAGGCTTTGAATGAGGTAACGCGATGCTTGTTTCTGCTTGCCCACCTGATAGTAGCCACGTCCAAGACCGTGTAATGCCCCTGGGGACAACTTTGGATCAACAACCGCATCACCCAGGTGTTTTACCGCTTCTTCCGGCTGATCATTGAGCAGCAACAAGGCACCTAAATTGAGCTTTAGTGCGGGATGGCGCAGCTTGGGTTCCGCCCGTGTGTAAGCATTGATTGCTTGCTCAATTAGTTCTTGACGTTGGAACTCCATCCCTTGCAGCGCGTCACCACCAGCGGCATCAAGCGCACCACTTTCAACAACGTGGGCAGCCAATGAGACTAACGCCAACCCCATCGACTCGCCAATTGGCCCAATCGGGTCCGCATCACCAATCGCTTCACGCTCTGCATCAGTGTCAAAACTGCTGGTGAAGACCGTGATCTCACTTGGTTGCTCATCCTCGTCTTTTTTGTCATCATCGAAATCTGGTAATACAACCTCACCACCAGAACGCAACGCACGTAGCGTATTCAACGCCTGGGGATTACGCCGATCCAAGCGTAAGGCACGCTCAACGGCTTTTATAGCCTTATCTGTTTCATCCAGACGTTGGAAATTGAAAGCCAGGGTCAGGTATTCGCGCATGGACCGCTTTTTATCGCCGATGCGTTCATAAGCCTGTGCCAGTTTTGCATGAATGGCGACCAGACCGGGGGTCAATTGTGTGGCACGTTCCCAATTCCCAATGGCCCTGTCCA
>CAKZMO010000120.1 GCA_937128595.1 uncultured cyanobacterium
TTCGTTATTCAAAACTTTTAGACAACACCATGGCAGCATTTACACCGATCTAATCTGTGTCAGTCAGTCATTTCTTCCTCAATTTCTGAGAAACCTGAATCAATTTGTTGCTGATCAGTCGCTTCCAAAGCCTCTATCTTCTTCACAGCATTCATCGTCACCATCCAAGCGGATGAATTTAGCCTCAATTCGCAACTTGACAACGGCTTTTGTTCCGGCTTTAACTTCAGGTTCTGAACAATCTGTCGAAGGAAAGCCCCAGGACTTAGATAAAAGACAAGCGATGCCTCCGTTGAAATCATGGAGCAGCACTCATCTTGTCGAATCCCTTGCGCACTATCGTAATTTTCTAGGGATAGCGGCAGTGGGGCTAGTCGTCGGTTCTAGTTTCATGGCGGCTCTACTGCCATCGCCTTGGAGTGTAATAGCAGCTACTCTCAACACAGTTTTACTCTTGTTGCTAATAGGCTACAGTGCAGCTAAAGTCAGCCATCTGCTGGCAGAGGTCGAAGCATTCAAAGCTGAGCAACAGCTTGTTAATGAGAATCTACGCAAAGCTCTTAAAAACAAGGTGAACAAGCTGACCGCTGACAAACGAAAACGGCGGCAGGCTCGTCGTCAGAAAAAAAGAGCTCGTAGAGCGGCTCGTTCGATCATCCATCAGAACAACTCGGAGGCTAACACGTAGATAGCTAGCTTTAGCTTCTAGGCTCAGTGCCACCAGGCCTAGTGCTCAGAGAGCAGCAGTTACCCAAGTTCAGTCGATTTAAGGGGAAGGGAGTGGAGGCGCGACTGGATAAGACGGACCGTCTTCAGAAGGCACCTCTGTGCTACACGTCTCAGGCAGCGCAGGCTGAGTCTCGATTTGCAAGTCGCTATAGCCCACGGTGTTGAGAAGTCGAGTGAGAGCGACCTCAGCTCGATCATTCGCGTCATCCAACAAACCCTGATCGCAGGCGACTTCGACAATTCGAGCCAGCGTTTCTCTCTGGGCTAGTTCTTGGAGTTGAGGGGCGGCGTCGGGGCCGAGACCTAAAAATCCTCGGTCGTAGTCATAGACCTGAGAACGAGTCACATCAATTTTGCTGTCGAGAATTTCTGGAGGCGGAAGTTGAAGCGTTAGGCGATCGCCATCAACTTGCACGTCATCGACGCTAAGCTCGCTCAGGTCGACCCCTGCACGTACCTCTCCATAAGCGATATAGAGCAGCGTCGTTTTGCCAATGACATAGTTGCCCAAGGTGCGATCGCGGCTAGCCGGAACCACAGACTCCATCGCAAATATTGCAGTGGTCAATTCGCTGGCACCTTTGACTTGGTGCACAACCAAGGTGCGTGGATCGACCCGAGCTTCTGAAGATCCGCCCGATACAAATGCTCCAAAGAAGCTGCCGACATCCTCTGTGAGCCGTGTTCCTGAACGAATCAGCCCCAACAGCAGAACTAATGTTGCGACGGTGACGCCACCGCGAAAAACGGTCATCATCCCTTTCCAAAAGCCATTCATAAGACGTTTTTGTTGTTGTGTCCTTGAGCGATGTGTCCTTAGCCTATTCTGTCTTGTCAATTCATAAAACAGCTATTTGTGTTTTCCGGCATACTGCCGTTGGGAGGGCAATCGCTCTCTGTCTCTTTGTTAGTCTCTCTGGTGCTCCCTCTGTAACTTCTGGTGCTCCCTCTGTAACTATTGACGGTTGCGGCTGGAGAGAGGGTTCCTTTCACACCAGGTTGCCAGACCAATTTGAGCAAGTTTGAGCAAAATTTGAGTTAGGACAGAGTGCTAAAAGCCAATCGTGTTAGAGTCTAGTCAGTGTTTTAGATTGCAAAATCTGATAGTTATGCCGCTCAAATCTACAACCCGACACGTTCGTATCTTTGCTGCCGAAATCGAAAACGACTCGTTTGTGCAAAGTGATGACAAGCTGACTTTGGACGTCGATCCAGACAACGAGCTGAATTGGTCTGACGAGGCTTTGCAGAAAGTCTATCGCAAGTTCGATGAGCTGGTCGAGGCCTATGATGGAGCCGATTTAACGGATTACAATCTGCGGCGCATTGGTTCAGACCTAGAGCACTTTGTGCGATCGCTCCTCCAAGATGGAGTGGTTTCCTATAATCTCAACAGTCGTGTTCGCAACTACAGTCTTGGGCTTCCTCGCGTGGATGCAGACATCAGCGTCTAGCTGTGATTGTGTTTCTGTGCTGAAAGCCCCATGTTCCACGCTTCATCAAAGTGTCTAGAGAACTGGGACTTGAGAACTGAGAACGTGACGCAATGTTTTGGGATGTTTTGGGAATGAGTCTTTGAGAAATTCACAGCTTTCTCGAAGCTCAGTTCCGGATGAGACAGCGCTAAGACTGGATGAGAACAGAATTGCGCTCAATCGCCTGAGATAGAGCTAATGAGGTTAAGCTAAACCCTCTCAATTCATCAATTCAGTGCGTTTTGACTTGCTCCAGTGCTTGAGATAGTAGTGGTGTAGCCCCAGGGTTGGCTCTCAGATGTTTGAATTCGTTCTAAAATGCACTCTCCGATTGTCAAACGGGGAACCCTAGGCGCAATCTTGTCGGGGGGCGCTGGTGCAAACCATGATCAGTCGATAACAATCGTGTTGATATACAGTGCGATCGCTGCTCTTGGCCTTGAACCTAAGTAACCTTACATAACTCTTAACTCCAATGCTGTTTTAGCGGTGGTTTCTCCTGCCTCTTGACGGAGTTGAAAAGCGCCAGCAAGAGCCATACTGAGAGGCCGGAACCTTTTAGACACAAAAAGCTTCTTTTGCTAAACCCAGTGTAGTGTCAACATTTTAGGACGGAAAAATTCGAAATCAGGGCATCTTAAGATATTTTGATAGGACTATGAACTGTTGTATCTCTGTCATGTGTGCAGGGTTACGGTAATGCTCTACTGCCCAAACTACAATTGCCAGGCTCCTAATCCAGAAACGCACCAGTTTTGCGAGCGGTGTCGGATGCCGCTGCCCAAGCGCTACCTGTGGGCGGTGGGAAAGTCTGCTGCAACAATTGAGCCAGGGCAAACTCTGTCCGAACGATATCTTTGCAAGGCTCCCCGCATTTTTCTAGACACTCAACCCGGTGTGTCTCCAGCGACCCTGTCGCAGTTTCCTCCGGCAGTTATGCCCTATTTGCGGCTGGCCGCCTATCAGATTCATGTCCCTCAGGCCTACGGCTGGATGCAGTATGACGATGCTAAGCAGGGGGCAGAGGCAATCTTACTGCTGGAATATGCGGCGATCGCCCTTCCGTCTGTTTTGTCAAAAGCCTCAGCGTCTTCATCATCTTCGTCGGAACTGCGTCTCTTACCCAGCTTGACGAGCCAGTGGCAAGACGTGAATGCGATGCGCCAGCTCAACTGGCTATGGCAACTGGCAAAACTCTGGCAACCTCTGGCTGCAGAGCAGGTGGTTTCTAGTTTGATTGACCCAGAGCTAATTCGTGTTGAAGATCATCTCGTGCGACTGCTGGAATTGCGGAGCGATCGCCGCACAACTCAAGGCGTCGGAGCCTCTTTGTTTGCCAAGCTAGGGGAAACTTGGCTGCAGTGGGTGCCAACGGCTCGTCCAGAGATTCGCTCATTTCTCGAAGCTCTGTGCCATCACCTGATTGATGGCAAAATTCAGCAACCTAAGCAACTGCTCATGTGCCTTGATCGAGCCTTGATGACTACTGGAAAAGCCCAGAGACGGCAGATCAGCATGGCTACCCAAACGGATCGCGGCCCGAGTCGTTCTCGCAATGAAGATGCCTGCTTCCCGTCGCAACATCCTGTTGTTCACCTTGACTCTCAGCAAACCAAGTCTCCTCCCCTCGATTCCCGCCTCATCATTGTTTGTGACGGCATTGGGGGACATTCCGGCGGCGATGTTGCTTCTCAGAGCGCCATCGACACCCTTTACTCTCATCTGGATGCCCTCAATATCAAACGCCTCAGTTCCGCTACTCTGATCACTGAGCTGCGCCGTGCAACCTGTATCGCAAACGATGTGATCAGCGAGCGTAATGATGGTGAACAGCGTCGCGATCGCGATCGCATGGGCACAACCTTGGTCATGGGGGTGTTGCAACATCATGAGATGTATCTGGCTCATCTTGGAGACAGCCGTGCCTACCTCATTACAGATTCAGGCTGTCATCAGGCAACTCTAGATGATGATGTGGCTTCGCGGGAAGCACGATTGGGCTATGGCACCTATCGCAGTGCTCTCTATCAGCCCAGTTCGGGCTCGTTGGTTCAAGCGCTGGGCATGAGTGCCTCTAGCAGTCTTCACCCAACAATTCAGCGAATTGTGCTGGAGGGCAAAGGATTGCTTTTACTTTGCTCCGATGGACTGAGTGATAACGATTTGCTAGAAAGCACCTGGCAGACCTACCTTACGCCACTATTCCAAGGAAAAGTAGACATTCAAACTACCGTAGATCAGTTGATTCAGGCTGCCAATCAATACAATGGCCATGACAACGTAACGGTTGGGCTGATTAGCTGGTCAGCTGAGCCCGTAGCAGATGTGCAACTCTCTGCCGATCTAGCGACACCTCCGGCGCTGTCCTCTTCGACATCTAACCCTTCGAGCAACACTCGCCTGCAACAACGCTCGGCTCCGACCAAACTTCAGAATGAGACCAAGATAGACTTCGATGAGACTGCGAAAACTCAGCTAGTTACTCCTCAGTCTTCTGACATCACCACTCAAGCCACAGCGGACAATCTACAGACTGAAGATCAATCTAAGCCTCGGTCCTCGTCGAGCCGTTTGCTCCCGCTGATTCTTAGCATTGCTTTTTTGCTGGCTCTGGGAGGGGTTTTGGCATACATTCTGCTGCCGCCCGTGAGCGATCGCATCAACATGATTTTGGGAATCAACGATGCGTCGGATGATCGCGAAAGCGAAAGCGAAGGTGAGGGTGCGAACCCGTCGTTTGACGAATTTGAGCCTAACGAAAATGAATTAGTCTTCGACAGCGGTGACTTTGTTCAGGTGAGTCCGTCCGCGCTAGGAGGTGATTCCGCCCCTGACTCCGCCAATTTGCTCATGCTCTTGCCCCAGCCTCAAAATCCTCCAAATCCTAGCGGCTCCGCTGGAACAGCACCTTTAGATCCATCTTCTGATGTCGCACCTCCATCAGGTTTGCCTCCGGTTTCGCCCTCGAGCGCCGAGATTAATCGACCTCATTTGATCCCGGCAGGGAGTACGTTGAAAGTGCTGAGAAAGCAAGAAGGTTCGAGTCAAGGGCTTTGGGTGCGGCTGCAGTTGTGTGCATTGCCCATTCCGCTAGAACGAATGCCTTCGTCGATAGAGCCTATCTCTTCTGACGGCGAGACTTCGCCCCCTCCCTCTTCTGCACCTGTTTCTTCTGCACCTGATGCGTCACAAGCTCGTCCAGTTGAAATGCTCACGCCAGGGCAGACTGGATGGATTGCAGAAGCTCTGCTAGTTCCGGCTGTAGTCGATGTTCGGACTGTCCTGAGTCCAGAGGAGCAAGAGAATTGTCAACCCATTGCTGAGAGCAATTAACCCAGGCCACTATTGCCCTCTCCATGAACCGCGATAGAATATGTGTCCTGTCTGGTTTCTGCTCTCTCAGCGTCACTAACCCGAAGTTTGCATAGCTGTGTCTGATATTCCTTGTCTCAGTGTTGCCATTTCCCGGCTAGAAGTAGCTCAAACCCAGCATTATGCGCTGTGGATTCTCAAGGCTCCTTTTCCTGGAGGCTACGTTCATCGCGATTGTGCCTGGACACCTTCTCTGATGCAGGTATGGAAAGCATGGCAGTCTATGTTTTCGCCAGATAGTGCCTCGGTTGAATCGATGGATGATGCTTTGCCTGAGGTTTGGGAGGAGGCAGGAGCGGAGGTGACTCAAGGCACCAACTATACAAGCCGATTGATGCAGTATCTGGGCGTCACGCTCTGGAATTGGCTGTTTGAGGGAGTTATTCGGAGCAGTTTTGACCAGAGCCAAGGCATTGCGATTGGACAAAGTAAACCGCTACAGCTGCGACTGGATGTACGCGATCCGACGCTGACCCATCTACCGTGGGAGATTATGCAGGCGGAAGCAGGAATGCAGGCGATTTCTCTCAGTCAGCAGCTTTTATTTAGTCGGACGACCAGCGCTGTTGATCCCCTTCCCTCTCTACGGGTCGAAAATTCTCTCAAAATATTGCTGGTGCTGGGACAAAGCTCTTATGGATCGAGCGATCGCCTTGATTTGCAGCAAGAAGCTCAGGTTTTGGAGCAGGTTCTGACGGGAAACGATGGAGAGGATGGTCGAAACTCTTCCCCCATCGTTGAAAGCAAGGTGGACACTTTGGTGCAGCCTACGCCTGCGGAGCTTGTTCATCAAATTGAGAAAGGCCGATACAATATTCTGTTTTATGCGGGGCATGGAGTGCCAGCTCCCGATGGAGGAATGCTATTTTTGGGGCCAGATGCAACTATTAATGGGACAGAACTCGCCCAAGTCTTGACTCGCAATCAGGTGAAGCTGGCGGTCTTCAATGCCTGCTGGGGAGCGCAGCCCGACCGCAATAGTTTTCAGCAACCCCTTCCACGCAGTAGCTTGGCTGAAGTGCTCGTTCATCACGGAGTACCTGCGGTGCTGGCGATGCGAGATATGATCACGGATGATGAAGCCTTGAGCTTTATCAAATGCTTTGCTCAGGCTCTGGCAGAAAGGCGCTCGATTGACTGTGCGGTGGCGATCGCTCGTCAACAGTTGCTAACGCTGTATAAGTTCAATCAACCGACCTGGACGCTGCCTGTCTTGTACATGCATCCAGACTTTAGTGGAGAGCTGGTGCGGCCCTTTAACAGTCAAGTCACCGAAATTCCCGAGCATTCAACGTCATGGCTTTCTCGCCAAGCACCATCGGCGTTTTTGCGCTCTGTCGGAATATCGTCCCAAATCTGGCCGATTCATGGGGGCATTATGCGAATCGGCAAAATGGAAGGAAATGACTTGGTCATTCGAGATCCTGGGGTATCTCGCCAACATGCAGAAATTTTTTATCGAGAGTCTGCACCTGATGATGAGGCGCAGACGCCATTTTACTTACGAGACTTTTCTCGATTTGGCACTTGGCTTTTAGATCCGTTAGAAAACGCTGGATGGCAACTGGTGCATCAAACAGAAGTGCCGTTGCGGTCGGCGAACCAAATCAAGTTTGGCAGTACTCGGAGTCAATCACTGGAGTTTGTGGTAGAGGCTGGATCAGAGTAAAGCTGCGATCGCCCCGGATCTGAGCTGGATCTTTCTCGTTTTTGCACAGAATCTCGCTCGGATTGCGGTGAACTGTTTCCTGCGCGGTATTCAACAATCGGGTAAAAAGTGATAGTTGTCATAATATTCGTGATTGCCCCATGCGGAACGCCTGATGACGACCGTGTAGGTATGGGTATCAGGAAGTTTGATAGGCCAGCGACAGTAATCAGCCGGCAGCCCTAAAGTGAGTTAGAGATGCATTCAGGAGTACCCTATGGCAAGCGACCATGCTGATATCCCAACTACCCTCAACGATTCGGACGCTCTTAAACAAGAGCTTCTAGCTGTGCTTCTCAGTGATGAAGCGCCTTATCCGTGGACTAATGACAGTCCGAACACAGAAGCATTTTTCGATCGTTTGGAAGCAGAGTGGACGGCAGCGGCTTCCCCTGAAGAGCTGGCAATGCTAGAAGCATCTGGAGAGCAATTTTTTGAAACTCTAGACCAAGCCTGGGATCCGCCTCAACCCCTACAGGCTAAGCTAGAGGAAAAGTTTGGCGATCGCATTCCTTCTAATTTTGTGCAGGCGATCGTGCAGCAGGCTCAGACATTGGCCGCTTCTTCTCAGCCCATGGCAAACCAGCTTGTCGAATGCGTCCAGTCTATTTTGGGCGATTGGGACAGCGAAGATTTATTCGTACTGGCACGACCCTACGCTTACGCCATGCGAGGAAAGGAGTCTGACTCTCTAGAAGTAGCTCTGCGCTCAGTTCGCTACGCTGCCTGGACAGAACTTTCAGGAGTTGAGCAGGCTCGTCTTAGTCTGGCGATCGCCCGCTACACGATCAGCCAGATTTCTCCACCAGAAACTCAATCCGCTTGAGTCGTTCCCAATTTTCCAATTTTTGAAAAAATCGGCTCTAGCCTGCGTGGGTTCTCTTCCATGTAGCCTAGAGCTGATTTGCAGAATTAGTTTACTTCTAAGCCTGTAACCAGGCAAAGATTTCATCTGCCTTGAGCCGAACGGTCTCAGCAAAGGCGGGGACGGGGAGCACGATCTCGCTAGCCTCAAATCCCTGCACCGATTTGTCGGCTCCATACGCAAAGATGAAGGATTCGTCTGGGTCTATCAGCCACCCCATCTGAGTTCCGTGGTCAAGACTGTGAAAGATATTGCGAATCACTTTTGTTTGGCTCTGTTGAGGAGAAAGAATCTCAACGACCCAATCTGGTGCTGCGTTAAATGAGTTAGCCACTTGTCCATCGGGGTCGCGAGGAATCCGATGGGTTTGAAAGACCGCTATATCTGGAACAATCGAGCGTCCACCAAACGTACACCGCAGTTCTGGAAAAGCTTGAGCGGTCTGCTTTGGCTTAAAGGCAAGGGTCAACGCAAAACTCAGTTCCCGCTGGAGCAGACTATGCTTTCCCTGGGGCATTGGTTTCTGAATGATGTCTCCATCAAGATATTCACTGGCAGGAGTGGTCTCTGGCAGGCTCAGAAATTCCTCCAATGTCAACGATTTGGCTGGGGTTTGTACCATGAGAAAAACCCAATACGCTTCCTCGACCTGATTGTATCCGATCGGGTTTCAGGCTACTTCGAGGGATAGGGCGTTGGCTTGCCGTTCGACTGAGCTCACGTCGAAGCCTGGGCATAGCCCATATCGCCTCAAACGAACAGCGAGTCATAATAGATTCCAGAACCGTTCACGAACTGACGGGTGTCGCCCCTTTTATCGTCAATTCAATGACTATGATTATCAGCTCAAAATCAACTATCCCGACACGCTGCCGGATAGTCTGCAACAAACTCGTGAGCAATTTGAAGATGAGGCTCGTTGGGCACTTGCAGTCAAACTATTTGAAATGAAGCGCATTTCTTCCGGTCTTGCTGCACAGTTAGTTGAGACGGATCGCATTACCTTTCTAAGCAACCTTCATCGTTACAATGTGCCGATGATCGATCTCACAGAGGAAGAGCTTCAGGCAGATCTCGACAATGCCTGAACTGGAATCCTGGGTGATTGACACTAGCCCTATTCTGGCCCTGATAGCGGCTTTAGGAGATCTTCGCGTTCTTCAACAACTATATTCTCGTGTGATTGTTCCGCTCGAAGTCTGTGAGGAAATTCTTGTAGAGAGTGCTGCCCGTCTAGGTGCAGAGGAATTTGAGGCAGCCAACTGGCTCGAAAAGCGTAGTAAGTCTATGACCATACAACCTCCGCTCTCAAATCTTTTGGATAAAGGTGAAGCCTCTGTGATTCAGCTTGCTTTGAACGAAGGCATTCAGACTGTCTGCATTGATGAAGCAGTAGGACGCCGCATTGCACGATTGAGTGGACTAAGATTGACGGGCAGTATCGGCATCTTGATTAAAGCAAAGCAAAGCAAAGCAAAGCAAAGCAAAGCGGCTTTTCAATCACGATGGTCGATGCGATTCAAAAAATGCAAGGACGAGGAATCCGA
>CAKZMO010000121.1 GCA_937128595.1 uncultured cyanobacterium
GGGATCAGTCTTGTTCCAGCGTGTTGTCTAATACTTTTCAAACATCCTCTAAGACAGATGGACGGTAGACATCTATAGTGTGAACAACTGTTTTGTTCGCATATATGGATGGTTGTGGGATAGGAAGGGCGATCGCCTTCCGTTTGAGATGGGCGAAATCCGGAGTCGTTGCATTCTGGGTTCGCAAACGTTTTGAACCTAGAGAACTCGTTTCTAGGCTGTGTTTAGGTTTCTGTCTTTCCGTTTGCTGGAGTATTGGGTTAGGACTCTGGAGCGCTCCCGTCTTTGCAGATGAAGTCGCGCTTGAGACGACAGTGCTCACTCTGGATCAGTTAACCAAGCGAGTACAGACCTTAGCTCAGCAAGATGGGACACAGCAGATAGACTTGCGACGATTTTCCATCGATTTGCGTCCAGACTCAGATTTAAGTCTGCGAGAACCTTTTTATCGGCTGATCCGAGGCCGAATGCGTCAGCCCAGCAGTCCCATAGGACTCGACCTCAGCTACTCCACGATTCAAGGAGATCTCGATCTGAGCCAGCTCGGCGAGCAGGTACCCCTCTATAGCCCTTCCCTGCCCCCGGTATTCAGCACTGCCCAACAACAGCAGCTCCAGCGCGATCGCCGTCGTTTGGTTCAGTTGGGACGACTTTCTCAGTCGTTGCTATTGCAACCCCTTGGGAATGCGCTGCAAATCTCCCTTGTGCGTGGCCCGATTACACTAACGCAAACAACGGTCGATGGGGCGATGTCGTTGAGCAGCACATTTTTTCAGCGAGCCATAAATGCTGAAGGCTTACAGCTCAACAACGCTCTAGACTTGACAGAAGCCAGATTTGGGAAAGTTGTGGATTTTTCTGGCGCAAAGTTTCGGCAGGGAGTGTGGTGTCGAAACAGCATTTTTTTTGAGCGATCGCTCTGGGTGCGAGCTCAATTTTTAGATACTGCTTTGTTTCAAGGAAGTGAGTTTAAGCAGTCAGCGAGCTTCAGTCGAGCCTTGTTTCAAGCCGATTCAGAGTGGAAAGATGTCAGTTGGCTAGGCAGCGTTGACTTCGGTCAGGCTCAGTGGCAAGCACTCGCGTCGTTTAACCAAGGAAAGTTTGTGCAAGCGGTGTTTTTTCCAAATGCCAGCTTTGGCGATCGCGCAACCTTCCGCGAAGCCCAGTTTAGTGAACCTGTAAACTTGCGAGGAGCCGCTATTCTGGGTCAAATCGACTTTGGCGATACAACATTTTCACACCGCGCTTATCTGAATATTTCGGGGCTAGAGTTCAACGCAGAAGAAGCCAAAATTTTGGGAAATCCGGGTCAGATTGGACGGGTTTTGTCAGTTCCTACGCTCCAAGGCAATGAGACGCTGTTGCGCAACCTCGTGCGCAATTTTCGTCAGATTGACCAGTTCTCTGATGCCAACCAAGTGGAATATCTGACCGAAAACTTGAGGCTCAGGCAGCTTTGGCAAAACCTCGTCGCCACAAACCTCAATTCGGCGTCACTCGAAAGTTTAACCGAATTGGGCTTCACGCAAACTCAAGCCGAGGCGATCGCCAAAAGCCGAGAACAGCAGTCCTTTCAGCGAGTCCCAGATTTGCTGAAGCTCGATGCGATTGACTTGACGACCTATGTCAACATCAGCGATGAACTAGTGGCGATCGCGCCGCGCACCCTCACAAGCTGGAGCGTAGACGGGCTACACTGGCTCGCCCTCAATGGACTGTTGGTACTGACTCGCTATGGAACCAGCGTAGGACTCGTTTTCGCAACGGGATTTCTGGTCGTCGCTTATTTTAGTTTGGTATTTTGGGGGGTCGATCGGTTTCGAAAACTGTATCCCTATCGCATGGTTCCTACTGTTGAAGAAACAATCTATATGGTGAGTTCGGGAGCCGTGCTTAGCGGTGTGAGCTTAGGTGCGATTTTTCAGCTTTCGGAACGTCCGTGGCTGACGCTGCTGTGTCTAATGCTGCTGATTGTACCGATACCCACCCTGTTGCTTACAGTGCTCTATCGCAAAGGCCGCTTCCATGACTTGATGGAAAGCAGCTATTTTGTCGAAGATGGAGGGGCGCGTCAGCTTCGTCTGCTCATTGCTCGGCTGCCGATCATTCCCAAATTTCCGTTTTTTCGCGATCGCTACACCCCAATTTTGTGGGATCGTCGGTGGAACTGGCTCAACTACTTTGACTTCAGCCTGATTAACCTGATCAAGTTTGGCTTCAATGACATTCGGCTGCGGGATGAACATTTGCCTGGGCTTATCAGCACCCTGGTCTGGTATCAGTGGGGATTGGGGCTGTTGTATGTGGTCTTGCTGCTGTGGACGCTATCACGCACGATTCCAGGGCTGAACTTGTTGCTCTACTTCTAGCCCTGTCTCAGCTGCCTGCTATGGCTAAGCACCTTTATTCAGACGACAGCGATCGCCACGCCATTGTGACGGCTGCGACAACGGTAGGCAAAAACACAATAATCAGGACTGTAGTTGTGTTGCCGGACACGGGAAGATAAGGCGCACCATATTTGATCAGAAGGGCGATCGCCGCTGATGCCAACGTAATTTTTCCGATAAAACTCAAGATATCAGACATTTCTCCTGCACCTCTCTGCTTGCAGCGTACAGCGATATCAGCTCTCTTACCACACGCTAGGACTCCAGCATTTGTAGGCGATACAGGCTGGCGTATAGTCCTTCAGCCTGTAACAGCTCATCATGGCTGCCCATTTCCACCAATTCCCCCTGCTTTAACACCAAAATTCGATCAACATTGCGAATGGTCGATAGGCGGTGAGCAATGATAATGGCGGTACGTCCTACCAGGAGGCGATCGAGCGCTTCTTGAATCATCGCCTCTGTGCCAACATCCAAATTGGCCGTCGCCTCGTCTAGCACTAAAATCGGAGGATTACGAATGGCCGCACGGGCAAACGCGAGAAGTTGCTTCTGTCCTCCCGACAGGTTTGTTCCCCGTTGTCTCAACTCGGTATCGTAGCCATGAGGCAAGTGTTCAATAAAAGAAGCGACATTGGTTTGCTCCGCAGCCGCACGAATTTCCTCTATAGAGTAACGTTCACCCAGAGTAATGTTGCTTTTTACGTCACCCGCAAATAGAAACCCATCTTGCAGAATGATCGTCATGCGCTGGCGCAGTTCACTTTGGGGCAACGCACGAATGTCAGATCCGTCTAACAAAATTCGCCCTTGCTGAATGTCGTAGAGGCGACACAGCAAGCGGATAATTGAGCTTTTGCCCGCTCCGGTTGGCCCCACGATCGCCACCTTCTCACCCGGTCGAATCGTGAAATTGAGATCTCGAATGACATACTCATCCGGTTTATAGCCAAACCAGACGTGGTCGAAGCAAATTTCCCCTGGACGCACGACTCCTTCATCCTGAATCTGGGTTGAATTCTGATGAATTGGAAGTGCTGCTGGACGCTCGGGATCACGGATTTCAATCGGCTCGGAAAGAATGTCGTTGACCCGCTCTAAGGACGTGAACCCGGCCTGAATGGCAGTGAACTTTTCAGCGAACTGGCGTAGGGGATTGAACAGGCGCTGCGAAAATAGCACAAAGGTCGTCAGCGTCCCCAGCTCAATGCTCTCATCCATGACCAGCAAGCCACCCAGCCACAGCACCCCTGCGATCGCCACAAACCCGATCCACTCGAGGGTAGACGACACCGCTGAGTCATAGAAAATTGTTCGATCCACCTGCTCGATATAGCGTTGATTGATGCTGCGGAACACTTCACTGTTAAATCGTTCTCGTCGAAAAAGCTGAACAATACCCACACCAACAATGTTTTCTTGGAGATTGGAGTTCAGAGCTGAGAGTTCTTCTCTGGCTCGATAGTTCGACTGTCGATAGCGCTGCTGAAAGAAAATAATAAGAAATGTGACAGGAATCAACAGCAACATCAGCATTAGTGCCAGTTTCCACTGCACCAAAAACATCGTGACAGTGATAACCACCATCGAGAAGAAATCGCCAACAATGCCGATAGCTCCAGTCGAAAAGACATCTCCCAAAGCTTCTACATCGCTCGTGAGCCGCGTAATTAATCGTCCAACAGGAGTACGATCAAAAAACCGGGAAGCGAGTGACGTGACGTGGTGAAACAGATCATCACGAATATCCGCCGTAATCTTCTGCCCTACTTTTTGAACCTGATAACCCTGCACTCCATCGAGCGAAAGCTTAATCAAAATCGTGATGAGCAACAGCACGACGAGAAAGTTGATTCCGGCAGAGAGCGATCGCCCTTCCAAAAAGCCCATTGTCGGTTCGCTGCGGATCAGGGACACCGCTTGTCCTACCAAGATGGGCTGCACAGCCTCAGCAATTGACAGTGGCACCAGCAGCACCATGGCAACAACGAGCGATCGCCTATGACGCAATGCATAAGGAATAAGCAATTGCACGAGCCGCCAATCGGTCTGTCGCTGAGGAGAAGATGGAGTCGATGTTACGGTCTGCGCCATGTAAAAAGATTAAGAAGTGATCTGGGTTGGTATTGACATTGATGAATGTCGTTGCACATGAGCAGGCACTTTTTATGTACAGGATGACGTATCAACGATAAATCTTTGATACGTCATGGAAACGAATGAGAAAACTCATGCGTCAAAGCGATACACTCAAAGAAAGTAGGACAGAGCAACTGAAAATCTGAGACAAGCTTTGATTTTTCGTTCAGAGCAAACCGCTAAATTGTTACTTAGTAGACTCAATAGTTGTGGATTCTTACGGAATAAATTATATCTGGGGTGTATTTATTGACGGGGATTTGTTATTTCAAGATAAACCTTGCAATTCACGAATCGTCACACTGGAGCATCTTGCTCAAACCCGTCTGATCTAGATTAGCTCCAACACCCCCTTCTTTTAAGGTAATCGTTCAAAGTTCGGGGAGCAAGGAGCTGTGCAGTTGTAAGTGAAACAGGTGTCGTCATCGTCAGGTTCTGATGTAGCCGAAGAAATTCCCAAAGGAGTTTTACCTAGCAATCGTTCAGTAAAATGCCATTCTAGCGTCGACATTGATCCCGAGACACCAGCTCAGCGGTTGCCTATTCGGGACTCAACTGCCGAAGCATTATCTACCAAGAGATCAATGCCTTCTTCTTCTGCTCAAGTGACGAGTCCCGGTTCTCAACCCCAAACCCTTCGAACTTCTGCTGACGAGCGTTATAAGTATTCAATGGATGCTTCTATCCTTATTGTTGGACGGGATGAGTTTTGCCAATCCATCTTGGACGCAATTCAGCCATCAGCAAATTTGACCATTGAGACCGCACCGGATCCTAAAGAGGCTTTTCCCTTAATTCAGGCTCAACAACCCGATCTCATCATTGTCTTGTCGCGGCAACCTGGAGTGTTGGATCTGTGTCGCACCATTCGGCGTAACAATCGTCTGACTTGGATGTATTGCATCGTTGTAGAAAGTCTGCCATCTGCGACTGAGATCGCAGAGTTACAGCCGATAGAAGCCTTGTTGCAAAAGCAATCACAATTTTTGATGGAGGGAGCAGATGCATTTTTGGCGCTAGATCTGTTCTCTGTTCTTGCTCATATGCAGCTCTTGCAGGCACAAGTTCAAGCGGGGCTTCGGCGGGTTCAAAGCCACAGAGAAATTGTCAGGGCTAATGACTTACTATCGGCGATCGCCCTGTCAGATCCCCTGACCGAACTCAACAACCGACGAGCCTTTGAATGGGAACTGCCACGTCAAATCAACAATGCTCGTGAGCGCAATGCACCTCTCAGTTTGTTGATGCTAGATGTCGATTACTTTAAGTCTATTAACGATCAGTACGGACATTTGGTGGGCGATCGCGCACTAAAACTGATTTCCGCACGGCTTCGTCACAACTTGCGGTTCTACGACACACCGTTTCGCTATGGTGGCGAGGAATTTGTGATCATTCTTAACAACACAGCAGCGAAAGAAGCGCTACGCATCGGTCAACGGCTCTGCAATTTGATTGCCAGACAAGCGTTCAATATTGATGATCAGCTAGAGCTGACGATCACGGTCAGTGCAGGCACCGCTTCATTACGTCCAGACGATGACAGCAAAGGGATAAGTTTTCTCCGGCGAGCAGATCAATTCCTCTTGAAGGCAAAATCTCAAGGGCGTAATCGAATTCTCAGTGCGGAAGATAACCTGTCTGAAACTCAACAAGAATCCCGCGATGAACCTGAGGTTAGAACTGTCTCTGAGCAACAAGATGAAGACGAAAATTTACCACAAGAGAATTTACAATAAAACTTCCGATACTCAACTTCGGTTCGCGGATATTCCAAGCTAGAATTGGAAGTGAACGATTCTCAACCAATACGTCGCGATCGTCAGACGTTCATGCAACGTTCTGGCATTTGACTCCGTTCCCAGGGTTGGCCGAGCGGATGAGGCAGCGAACTCATAATTCGCCTTAGGCAGGTTCAACTCCTGCACCCTGGATTCTTCAAATCTCTGTCATTAATGCTCAGGAAGATGGCGAACCGCTAGAGGTGTCGCTGGAGTCTTCGACATCGGTAAGCTTGTTTTTCAGAATGCCCGGCTACTCAGGATACCAAAACATCCCTTTGATACCCTCAGGGTCAGGCATGAATCCGAGGTTGCGATAGAAATCGACGACATGGGGATCGGCAAAAAGAGTAATGTTGCTGATGTCTTCGTTCCGTAGCTTTTTGACCACGTAGCGCATCAGAGATTTACCCAGCCCTTTGCCCTGATAGTCAGGATGCACAACCACATCCCAGATTGTGGCGTTAAACGCATGATCTGAAGTTGCTCGTGAAAATCCAACCAATCGTCGCCGCTGCCCACGCTGCTCCCACAACGTCACAACGAGAAAGCTGTGCTGAATTGCTTTTTTGACCTTTCGGAGAGGACGACGAGACCAGCCAACGGCATCACACAGTTCCTCTAGGTCATAGAGATCGATGTCTCGGTCAGTCGAAAAAAAGAGTCGCTCACCGTCTTCCACAGGCTGTCCGAGCGGCACATTGGCCTCGGGAGTAGAAGGATGAGAAGCGATCGCTGTATCCGAAGTTGTGAATAAACTTTTCCAGAAACCCATGCAGGCGTACTTAATGCGGGGAGAATAGGTGGTAATGTCTGATATTAGCTAGTATATTCCCTATCATACATAGACTCCATCCCAAATCGAAGTAGATTCTGAATTGGGGGGGGAATTAAACAGATGTCTCACTCTAACCTTAAAGGTTTTCTGCAGTCAGGTAATTTCAACAGAACTAATATGGGCTTGCCTCAGCGCTAGATGCTTATTCGACTACCCTCTATAGAGATTATTCCTTATTCCGTTCCCCTTATCTCTACGCGCATTAGCGATAAGAACAAGCCTTCAAATATAGTGGAGCTAGCCACGCTCGACTAGCTCTGTTTTATGAAGTCTTGTTTTAGATGGCATACAACAGACCTAAACCTCGCAGTCCCTGCATTCAGCTCTATTCAAACAATGCACCATTTAATGCTTGTGACTGATAAGGGACTAGAGATGGACTAGAGATAGAATCGAAAAATCTTGCTCAACTGCCAAGCTAAAATCGTCACGTGATTACCTCCAACATGGCTTCGGGCTTAAAAGCATCTACGCTGGATCTTCTCAAGCGCTTCAACCGGGCGTTCCCACAGTTCTACGAACAATTTGTCAGTAGTGACATCCAGCTACAAAATTTGCGGCTAGCATATCAACTCTACAAGAGACGACAAGCCGTCATTGAACTCCGTCCTGAAGGCAACAAAAATGCGCTTCACTTTGCTTATCGCAATCAGTCTTTCTTGTTAAGCGATATTTTTGGCGTCTTGGCTGCCTATGGTCTCACAATTCACAGCCTTAGTCTCTATGGACAGATCTACCCGCCGATGCTGGTTTTTGTCAAGCTGGTTGTGTCTAGAGGCGGCAAGGCGCTGACGGATAAAACAGCAGACAACGTTTGTCGAGCCGTACGAGAAGCTCTGGCGGGGCGATTTGAAGTTGAAGAAATGCTGGCGGTTGAATTCAACTTAGACGCTGGATTGGAGCAAGTTGAGACTGAATTTTACGTTGATCCCGTGTTTCATTTGCCGGCCCTTTTGATTGAGGCTGATAACCAGCCAGGGCTGTTTTACAAGGTGATGTATGCCATCTGGCAGGAAGACTTGCTAGTAGTCAATGCCAACTTGCTGGTCTGGAGGGGACGCACCCGCCTGATTCTTTACCTCCTAGGCCCTAATGAAAACTTGATTCCTGAATATCTAGGGCAAAAGATTGCAGACGGAATGCGGCAGCGGCTTCTGGGAGGACAACGCTACTGATTCAGCGTGGCGAACTTTCTAATTCGTGTTATTGCTGAATTCGGATGGGTGTGCCCATTGCCGCTTCAGCATAGAGGCGTTCAATATCTTCGTTGCGCATTCGGATGCAGCCATGAGAAACAGCTTGACCAATCAGCTCGTTTTGATTTGTACCATGAAACCCAAGCTGATTCTTGCCATCTGTCCAGAAGCCGATCCAGCGCACTCCAAGAGGATTGTTGGGGCCTGGTTCAACAATTTCATCAGTGATTGGATTTTGCCAGACAGGGTTCGCTTGTTTTTCGATGATCTCAAACTGACCTACAGGTGTTTCCCATCCCACTCGCCCGATTGCAATGGGAAAGAGGTATTGAAGCTGATTGTTTCGATAAAGGGAGACTTCGCGATCGCTCAAATCTACGACTATTTCTCGGTCAGCTGTAGGAATAGCGGCGGCAGACGCAGGTGCGTTTTCGCTGGTAGCGGTTGAACTGGGATTGGAAGAAATATTGGGGCGATCGCCAGAAGCGCGAGAGACCTCCTGTGGCGGAGAGGATTGTTGGAAATTCGAGCCTCTAGATGCAGCTTCGCGACTTACGTCTCCAGTCGAGGGGGCAAATGCTGTGCGGCTAGAGGCACCTGGATTCGTCTCGCTTATAGGAAGGGAGGAGGATTGAGGCGGAGTAGATTCTGTCCGAGCCGTGGTCACAGCAAGTGATTCAGTTAGGGCAGCGTCAACTCTGACTGGGCTAGAAGAGCTAGAAGACTCAAGCGAATCGTTATCGGCCTCCGGTAGTCCAGAGTCAGACTGGAGCCGCTCTATTGGGAGAGAACTCAGAATCCAAACTCCCATCGCTAGAACCTTGTCAGATGATTCTGTGGCGGCTTCTGTTCCAGGCTGCTCTGGTGCAGGTTCAGAAGCTAGGTTCCACATGGGTAAACTAGACAAGCCAAGCAACCCTGCCGACAAAAAGCTTAGTAGGGTAAAGGCTTGAGCTAAAGATTCGCGTCCGCCCATAGGAAGTGAGAATTTGTGTCAATCAACAGATGTTCTACTATTCCGATGATAGTTCGGAATATCCTGAACAAAGTGAGATGTGGCTTATTTCCTGATTCTTGCAAATGATGAACAGAGACTTTTGTCTGTTTATAGAACGTTCTGCTACAGGCTAAAACGTCCTTTTGGATTCGATCTCAACCAAAAAATACTCTAAAGTTTTGCGAGATTACGGTTCGTTAGTCGAGAAGTCATCGCCCTTTCCTCGATGCACCGTTTTTACCCATTTGAGCTGCTTGGGACGAATTGAGATTCGCAATGTGGTGCTTGCAATAACGGGTAGCCAGTGCAACATGTAAATTGTGCCTTGGAGTGCGTGCAACACGGGCCAAGCAACATCGCG
>CAKZMO010000122.1 GCA_937128595.1 uncultured cyanobacterium
TGGCGGCGCTCCAGCGGTATTTAGATGTGTCGGAAGAAGAGAAGATGGAGGCGATCGCCAAGCTTTGATATGCAGACAACACTTTCCCCAACTCAAATGGTGCTGCACCCGACATTGACCCGCTGCAAGCAGGAACTTATGCAGCACTACGGCACGAAGTTTAAAGCACTCATCCTGTACGGGTCTGCGGCAAGAGAGCAACTGACGCCCCAGAGTGATATTGATCTGCTGGTCTTGTTAGAACCGCCGCTGGATTATTTCAAAGAACTCCGCACTCTCGTGGATCTGCTCTATCCTGTCCAGCTAGAAGCAACCTATTGGATTTCTGCGAAACCCGCTGCCACTGACGAGTTTGAACAAGGATTAACTCAGCTTTATCGCAACATTCAGCAGGATGGCATTTTGCTATGAGCTATTCCGCTGAGACAGCATCTCACTTGGAGCGAGCAGCGACTTCCCTACGAGCGGCACAACTTCTGTTGGCGAACGGATTAGCCAATGATGCGGCATCTAGAGCTTACTATGCGGCGTTTCATGCAGCTGCGGCGCTGCTGTTATCGCGAAATTTGACCTTCAAGAGTCACACCGGAGTCTTGCGAGCCATCAGCCTGAATCTGGTGAAACCTGGCATCTTAGACAAGCGCTATGGGCGTGATTTGAATTGGCTCGCTGAACTGCGACAAACGGCGGATTATGGAGAGATCCGCAATGTCTCAACGCAGGATGCAGAAGAGGCGGTGAATATCAGCGCTCAGTTTTTACAGCAGGTTCGACGGTTGTTAGATGCTGATAAGGTGTAGGCGGTTTGGATGGACATCAATGGTGGCGCTCCAGCGGTATTGGGAGGTGTCGGAAGAAGAGAAGATGGAGGCGATCGCTAAACTTTAGAAAGGAAGGTTCTTACTTTGGTACATCCACCCCAGCCATTGATAAAGTCCGACGAATCACACCCGCATGCGATCGCTCTTCAAGCTTCAAGAAAATAGCAATTACAATGATATCTGCAACACCATCCTGGAAACAGTAGATGAGAAGGTCAAAGAGCAGTACACATGACGGAACAAGTAGTAATTGACTATTACACAGACATCTTATGCATCTGGGCCTATATCGGTCATCGACGCGTTGAAGAACTGGTTAGCAAATTTGACAATCAGATAAAAATCAACACCCATTACTGCTCTGTCTTCTCAGATGCAATTGGAAAGCTTGAAAAAAATTGGGCATCAAGGGATGGAATAGCTGGCTATGCACATCATGTTCAAGACGTAATCGATGAGTTTCCCCACGTTGAGGTTGGCTCAAAGGTGTGGAGTACGGTTAGACCTTTTTCTTCAGCACCGTGCCATTTATTTTTGAAAGCTGTTGAAGTGGCTGAGGCTGAGAAGCAAGATGTTGGTCAAGCTTATCTAGATAAACCGTCAGTTCGAGCAGCCTGGGAGCTGAGGAAAGCCTTCTTTGTTGCTGAACAAGACATTTCAGAGGCTACAGTGCAGCAGCAAGTTTGTGAAACTCTCGCCATTGATTATGAGCAAATTATTGCTCCGAAAACACTAGCCCATGCGGCTGCTTTGCTTGTACAGGACATGGATCAAAGCAAAGAGCAGAATGTGCAAGGTTCTCCCACATTTATCATGAACAGTGGACGCCAAAAACTATTTGGCAATGTGGGCTTTCGTGTTTTGGAAGCCAATATACGCGAGTTGTTGAGTAAAGGAAAAGTAGACGATGCAAGCTGGTGTTGATCCATCAATCCGAAAGCTTCTGGCCTAAAACTTAAGAACTGCTCGAAACTTTCGAGTGGTTCTTTGCAGACCAGTTTATATAACCTCTGTAGGCCAGGGAGCCAAACATTAAACCAAGAACAAACAACACTGGATTCCACCGCCCTAGTATTAGTGCCGTGATAGCTGGGCCAGGGCAATATCCGGCAAGTCCCCAGCCGATACCAAAAATGGCTGCACCCGTGATTAGTGGAAGATCAATGTCTTGTTTGGTTGGCAACCAGAATTTCTCTGCGAAAAAGGGGTGGGGCATCCTCAGCACAAACCGAAAGGCAATGACTGTAACAGCGACTGCCCCTCCTAACACAAAGAGCAGGGTCGAATCCCAGTCTCCCGCGACATCAAGAAAGCCAATGACGCGATCGCGATCGATCATTTGCGATAACCCTAGCCCTAGCCCAAAGAGTAGCCCCGCCAGCATCGCGATTCCATTTTCTCTCATGGTTTTCCTACAAAAATTGGTGGGTTAGAAATACCGTCAAGATGGCGGTCATCATAAACGTCATGACCGCTACGAGCGATCGCAACGATAGCCGCCCCAAGCCGCAAACGCCATGACCACTGGTACATCCATGGCCTAGACGCGTTCCTACCCCAACCAGAAATCCACCCAGGATCATGATGCCTGGAGCAAAAGCAGACTGGGGTGTCGGTTGAGAGGCTATTCCGTACTCATAGACCAGGCCGCCGATCAGCATTCCTACAATGAAAAAACAGCGCCAGCTTTCTACATTTCTGAATTGAAGAACTCCACTGAAAATTCCACTGATTCCTGCAATTCGTCCATTAAACGCTAGCAGTGTCGTGGCACTGAGACCAATTAACATGCCTCCAGCGAGAGCTGTAGTCCACTCTGTTTCTACCATTGCCTCCTCCGATTGTAAGTACGTAGTCATAAGTAAAAGCAAGTGGGGCACACCCCACCACAGCTACGTTAATTATGGCTGCCTACTTATTATTCTTTCTGAGATTGCCGCCCATCCAAATTGTCTGAGTCGAGTTCATTGCCTGTGGACGACACAGGAACACCCAAGCAAATAAACGAATCTGGTCATCTGGTCGTCTGGTCATCTGGTAAACCAAACCTCTGGCTCAACGCCTCAACCATCACATCCGTCATCGTGACATCCTGAATCTTTGC
>CAKZMO010000123.1 GCA_937128595.1 uncultured cyanobacterium
TAGCGCTAGTTCTGTAGCGATAAAACCTGCTATTTCTTCGTGATCTCTAGTAGGCTGCAATTCGACAACGACTCCCCGGTGCAATTCATAGCGACCTGTCTCTGGATACCAGTCCAGAAATTCGTTAAGGGTGAGAAATGGGTACTCAGCCTCAACCATCGTTTTCACAAGAACATACGTGCAACATAGCGCTACAACCACCAATTTTTGTGCGAGTCGGAGCAATACGCCTGGAGTGTTTGGGGCGATCGCCCTCTACTGTCATCTAAGCAATCATCTCAGATAGAACATCTGATGATTTCACCAGGTGCATTCCAGCCTCAGCAAATCGTCGAAACGCGGCATCGGCTTGATCCGTAAAGTCCACCACATCAGGGACGACCACCGGAGAGGTACAGTCTTCCAACAGATATACTTTCTCAGCCAGCTTCGGATCGGTTGCCTGAATTTCGCTGAGCAGATCATCAATCGTCCAAGCGACACAGTGGCTTTTGGCCTGTCCTGCAATCAATACGGCATCAAAGCTCAACAGTTTTTCGATGAAGTGAGAATTTTTTTCAGCAATGGGGCGATCGCTCTGATCCTCAGTTACCTCAGGCTTCAGAACCGAGTAATTTTCAGTCAGAGGATTATCGCCTTTGATTTCGAAGTTTGTCTGATGTTTGCGGGCGATCGCATGGAAAAAACACGCCTCTTCCACAGCAGAAACAAGGGCATGGCCGATACCTCCCAACATCGAGTGGTAAGGCCAAATCGTCAGAGGATATTTGCTGTCGAGACTGAGCTTGCGGACGTAGTGAGTCGCGTAGTTTTGAAGTTCTTCATAGCCGCCCTTGGAGATAGAAGTAGCAATGGCTGAATTGACTTTCCACTTGCCTTGCTCAACCTCTTCGTGGGAAATCATCGCCATCGGCGGTGGATTGTTGCCATCTGCATCGACCCAGAAGAAGGGGTGAAAAATTTGCATGATGGTATGCGTGTCCATCGTTGGCGCAATTTCGGTAAGCATCCCCAGGTTTCGATAGATAAATTCGCACAGACGCACGTTGTCTTCTACTGCGCCCATGCCCGATCGCCCACTCACAAACAGTTCATGATCGGGGATGCAGAAGGTGTTTTGCACATCAATAAGCAGCAGGCACACCCGAGTCTCGTCATCCGAGGAAGGAGCGATCCTGTGCTGCTTTGCCCAGTGGGTCGCGTCTTCAGCCCTCTGCTGATAGGGAACACGCCAGACTTCTCCAACCTTGGCAGGCTCAAAATGAGCCGGAATTGGAAGCTGAGTAGTAGCTATCATAATTTAACTCTCCTGAACTTAATATTTATGCTACGGCGATACTAAATCGCTTGTGAATTGCTAAGTGAGATGGCTATGTGTGACGCAGAGTCTGTGAGGATTCAAAACTCTTATCTATGCCTCTGGGGTCTCGCCGTGCTTGATCTGCTCATTCTCCTCGTGGGCGTTGCGCTGCTTCGGCACCGGGATGAGTGTAGCATCGACAATCTGTCCGTTCTTGGCGTCATCGCCACGAGTGCGTAGATACTGCTCAAACAAGGGCCTTATCACTCCTTGGATTCGTAACTGCTCGCAAAATACCCCACCCTAACTGCATCGGGAACCTTATCGTCGTTGCTCTGCTGATCGGAACTGTTACATTGAGTTTTGAATCTAATATTGTGATTGCAGAAAAACATGCCCCAATCTTCTGGCTCTCCCCCACACAAGACTTCTTCGGTCGGGCTAATAGTTTTCCTCGGGCGAATTCCGGGACGTGCTTATTTGCTAATCGCCGTGTTGATTTTTGCCGCTTCAAATTCGGTGACCCGAGTGCTCATCGATCGAGGGGAAGAAATTGCTGCGGGTGGAGTCAATCCAGTCTCTTTATGTAATGTCCTGTTTGTGGGCAATTTATGTGCCCTCCTCGTGCTGATTCCTATTTATCAAAAGGAATTGCGTCCATCGGTATTTCGCCAATTTAGCGCAAGCAGCTGGTTGAGTTTGATTGCGGTGGCTGTGTTGTCGGGGGCACTCGCTCCGGCTCTAATTTTTGCGGCTTTGGATTTGACAACCGTCAACAATGTCATTCTGCTGAGCCGCATTGAACCCCCCTTGACGTTGGCGCTTTCCGTTCTGTTTTTGAGGGAGCGAGTCAACGTTTGGATCGTTGCTGGAGCGGTGTTAGCTTTCGTTGGTGTGGCGTTGACTGTGCTCTTGCAAGACCCGACGGCTGTTGATATGCCCGCTATGGGGCCTCAAATTGGGCTAGGAGAATTGCTTGTGCTCGGAGGTTCGGTAGCAGCGGCGATCGCCACTGTGATCAGTAAACAAAGTCTCCAAAATGTACCGTTAGGATTTTTCACTACGTTTCGTACGGCATTAGGAACAGTCGTTTTCTTTGTTAGCGTGATTCTCTTTTTCACTCCGAGTCACTTTACAGAAGTGTTTTCTCCGTTGCTGTGGCGATGGATGTTTGTTTATGGAGCCATCATTGTTGTTGGTGGACAACTCGCCTGGTTTGCTGGATTACAGCAGAGCCAAGCCGGAGAGGTCTCTTTAGCCAACTCGTTTAATCCGATTGCGGGTATTCTGGCTGCATTTCTGATCTTGGGCGAAGCACCTACTCCAGCGCAGTATTTAGGGGGCGCAGTGATCTTAGGCGGGATTGTCTTGAACCAAGCAGGTGTTCGTCAATCTCCACGTATGGGAGCTCCTGATACCGTCTCATCGATGAAGGAAATGGATATCGAAGCGGGATTCAAAGGGATTTGAACTGTTTGTATGCAGTTTAATGAAGCATATAGCAATGCGCAGATAGGTTAGGACAGATATTGATGGAGAAGCCGCGCACCG
>CAKZMO010000124.1 GCA_937128595.1 uncultured cyanobacterium
TTGAGCGAGCCATTACGCAAAAGTCGTCAGACTTTTGCCTTGCCACTCTTCCAGCCGTTCCTCAACTTGCCAATATGGCGCTAAGCAGAAAGTTTAGCGCTATATTTGAACGTAAGAATGCAGGTTTCAGCGATATCTGCGTCATGCATAGCACCATGGGGAGCGAGATTTAGAGGAGGGCGAAAACGTGACATGCACCCCATACAAGATGCATTAAATGAGCTGTGATACGAGAAGACGCGCTCATTCTCTCTCCTACTCGATCAATGCCATACGACTAGGTACTGCGTCTCTGTTGCGGCGTTAATAATTCTGGAGTTAGCTCTACCATGAAAGCGATCGCAAAGGATTTCATGAACTCCCTGACCTATAGTATGGTTTGGAAAGAACGCATTTAGGTTGACCTATGGTGAGATGCGCGAATCCTGTCCTAACGTGGACACAACGATTGAAATCGATCGCCCTGATGGTGGGCGGTTTATTGTTATGGCTGCAATTGTGGGCCCAGCCAGCCTATGCCACTGGCGTCTACAGCCTGCCCTCGGTATCCCCCGGTGACGATACCTGGGTCATCGATGACGCCGATATCGTGAGCCGCCTTAATGAAGGCAAGCTGGAACGTCAGCTTGCTGGCTTAGCCGATGAAACGGGAGTGGAAGTGCGGTTGGTTACGATTCACCGCCTGGATTACGGGGAAACTGCCCAAAGCTTTGTTGATGCTTTGTTTGAAACTTGGTTCCCTACGCCCGAAGCCCAGGACGGCCAAGTGCTGATTGTGCTGGATAATGTGACCAACACAACTGCGATTCGGGAATCTGACTCTGTTAGCGATCGCCTCACGCCCGACATTGCAGAAAGTGTGGCTCAAGAAACGCTGCAAGTGCCGATCCGGGATGGCAACCGATACAATCAAGCCTTCCTCGATGCGAGCGATCGCCTCATTGCCGTTCTCACAGGGCAACCCGACCCAGGGCCGCCGGTTGTTGAGAATACAATCCAAACCGAAGGAACCTTCACCTCGGCTGAAGATACCGACACCGGCAACTCAACGGTTTTAGTGGTTGTTTTACTGTTGGCGGCGACGGTTATTCCGATGGTGACTTACTACATCTACGTGCGCTAAGTTGGCCCGTTCTGCATCGCGTCTGACTGCACCACTCACATCACCAATCACCCCCATAGACGCCGCGATCGCTACAGGTTGCGGCGTTTTGCATGATCTGCGATCGGTCGCGGTATTCACCGCCAATGGAGGACAACCTCAGCGATCGCCCTAGTCTTGAATATATTCGGCTCCTTGTAGCAGCGCCATTTCAGCC
>CAKZMO010000125.1 GCA_937128595.1 uncultured cyanobacterium
GTCATCGACATTCAATGCAGACGAGACCAACTCACTGGGGATGTTCGGCACCAGATCGGCCAGGCGGGTGAATTGTTCCACCACATTGCGTACTAACGCCTCAATTTCGAGTGATTGTTCTTCCGAGTCTTCCGGTAGATCACTGATGCGTGCCCGTAGATACGGCTCTTCTTCGACGTATTCTTCGATCTGCATACGGCTGATCCCCTGCACCAGCAGGCGGATCGTGCCATCCGGTGCGCGGAACAGACGATGGATTGAGGCCAACGTGCCGATGCGATGGGCGTCATCCGGACCAGGGGTTTCCAGTTCGGGGTCTTTGGCCATCACCAGGCCGACTAAACGACTCCCGTTCACCACATCATCGACCAAACGCACGCTGCGCGGCTGGCCGACGGTCAACGGAATAGCGGTCTGTGGATACACCACAAGCCCACGCAGGGGCAAAATCGGTACCTCATCCGGGGTGATGTAGTCATCCCCCAGTTCAAAATCATCGTCCTCATCGGCGATGTTCACGTCAAGGAAGTCTCCATCAGTGTCGTCACTGAGTGACATCCACCGCAGGAAGTCTAGGTTTATTCTATTCGTCATCGGCTGCTTTTTCCTGTTTCTCTTCGTCCGCGCCACTGACTATACGTATCTGCTTTTCCGGTTGCCGGGGAAGCTCCACTTGTAAGAAGCCATCCCGGTAGGACGCACTCACCGCTTGTTGCTGGATGAACCACGACAGGCCAATATCCAGGCCGAACTCGCCGTAGCCAATCTCCATGCGATGGTTGGCAGCCCCTGTAAAGTCAGGGCGTTTGCGTACCCCGTGGATCACGAGACGCTTGTCAGTCAGGTTAATTTTTACGTCCTCCGCTTTGATACCCGCCACCTCAACGACAATAATGATTCGATCTTCTAATTCGATGACATCATAGGGTGGGGCAAAGCGGTTGCTTGCATTTGAACGCCACATATGTGTTCCCATGTTGCTTATGTGCGATAGTCGTTGATGTATAAATATAGCATTGTCACGTAAATGGTGCATTAGATGGTCAATCTACCCGTGTTAGAATGTTGCAAGAGCTTCAAATGCACTTATCTACACATCCTCAACGAGCTTGGCCAAAAATTGCGGATTGTACACCTTGCCCATGTCATATGGCAGTTTGTAGCGTTCAATCAGTGAGACCAACAGGGTTTCATGGGGATACGCACTGGCCCGGCCCTCGCGTACCGTACCGAACGCCTCCGCCAATGACATGCCCTCATAGGCGATCAAATAGGCCATGACCATGCTCACGGACCGGCTAACACCCATATGACAATGCACCAGCACCTTATCACCGGCTTCCACCCGCTGGTGAATAAAGTGTGTGACCTGATCAATCGTATCATCGTCCATGTATTGGCAATCTGGCATGGGTGCATCCATTAAGGTAAACGCACGCGACCATTGGCCGTCTTCACGCGGAATTTGATCCAACCGGACGACGGCTGTAATGCCTTCAGCACGCACAGTGTTCTGATGCTTGAGTGTTTCACTTTCCCCGATGTAAATATCGTCATATACGGCATCAAACATACTCACACTCCCATCTACGTAATCGCTGTTTGTTGATTATAGGTCATTTGCTCGCTTGTAGGGTGCATTCGGATTTAGTTGATCCAACATCTCATTCAAATGTGCTTGGTCCTGCTCTAACAACTTTGCTTTGAGGGCTTTTTTATCCAGCGGCATCGGCTCAATCTCGTTTTCTTTTGCTCTATCCAATCTTGCACCCATTTTCGAATACACCACTAGGATATTTGTTATTCAATTTCACTAAAGCAAAAAATGAGGCACAGATATCTGTACCCCATTCCTTTACTCTATTCGGTTGATAGTATCATTGCCAACCTAGACGGTGATTTCACGCCGCTCAAAGGCGGCCATCGCACCAGCCCCCAGCACGAGAGCGACACCCAGGATCACCATAAATGGTAGCAGCGCAATC
>CAKZMO010000126.1 GCA_937128595.1 uncultured cyanobacterium
CTGAGAAAACCTTCATCTCTCTTCTTACGCCTTGGAAGACCTGAATAGAATTTTACACATCTCAAGAGGAAGGTCGTTACTCTTCTCTCAGTTTAACGGGATGGTAAGTGTTTCTGCTGAACCTTCTCTGGGGGGGGAGACCCATTCCCGTAGATCAACGATGGTATGCCAAGTAAGAAATTCAGAGAATAAACATAACTTCTGACGCAAGGTGTTTTTCAGATGATGGCATTACAATCTTCCCTTCGCTCTCGCAGTATGGAAATGCTATTGGCTTATAAGCAGAACCCTTCTCTCTCTCTGCGGAATAAGCTTGTACGGCTCAATGCTGGTTTGGTTCGCAAGATTGCACATCGAGTGAGTCATCAATGTGCCGAACCCTACGAAGACTTGGAGCAGATTGGGTATCTCGGGCTGATTCGAGCCATCGAGCGCTTTGATCCAACCCAAGGTTGCGCTTTTAGCTCCTTCGCCGTACCTTACATCCGGGGTGAGATGCTTCATTTTCTGCGCGATCGCGGTAGTGCTGTCAGAGTTCCCCGACGGTGGCAAGATCTTCAAAAAGAAGGTCAAAAAGCCCAGATTAGTCTTGTAAAGGCTCTAGGACGTCAGCCCAGCGATCAGGAAATTGCTGAAGCTCTAAACGTTTCTTTAAACGAATGGCGCGAGGTGAAAATGGCTGTCCGGAATCGTTCTCCTCTAAGTTTAGATGCAACGGTGTGTCAGCAAATCGACTCCCCTACCACTCTGGGCGATACGCTGCCTGACCTGCACTATCAAATGCTGCAGCGCCTTGAGGAAGACCGACAACTTCTACAGCGGGCACTGAATCAGCTTGAAGATAAAACAAGAGATGCGATTGAATACGTATTTTTCAGCGACTTGTCACGCAAAGAGGTAGCTGAGCGCATGGGAGTGAGTCCTATGACTGTCACTCGTCGAATTCAGCGAGGTCTGGAGCAAATGATGGTGTTTCTCAGTCCTCAAACCCTCCGAACAGAACCCTAATTCTGACAACCCTTGCAAATTTGTGTTAGAGCAGAATCAGGCGGTGGTTGTCAAAACCCTGTCTGATTTTTCTATCTGTTGTGAAAGACTACGAACAACAGGGCCGCTGTTAATTTTTCCTCGAGAGCGCTTTAGAACTTTACATCGAGCGATCAAAGTTTTCTAACTCACTTGAATTAACCTACAGGATGCAGAACTACACGTGAGAGGAAAAAAATCGGCTTGAAATTTATTTGAGAATTTGGAGGAAGACCCCATGAAGAGATGTCGCATCGTCAAAGCTTCAGCTTGGGCTTTAACAGGATTGCTGACAGCGAGTATATGGACAGCTCTGCCCAACGTACTTCCTCAAAATTCTATAGTTTTGGCTCAAGAAGCGCGTATTTCAGAAGAGATGGCGTGGTTGCGGCAAACATCACGCAAATGGATCGAGATTGACATCTCGCGACAGCGTCTGATTGCGTGGGAGGGAAACGACTCTGTCTACGCCGTTATCGTCTCCACTGGGCGATCGCAAACTCCTACCCTGCCTGGTGTTTTCGCAGTTCAATCTATGCACCAAACAACCCGAATGCGAGGCGAAGACTATGACGTTCCAGATGTGCCCTACGCAATGTACTATCACCGAGGCTACGCCATCCACGGCACCTACTGGCATAGTAACTTTGGGACACCAATGAGTCACGGGTGCACAAACGTCGCCGTTGACCATGCCCAGTGGCTCTTCAATTGGGCATCGATCGGAACACCCATTGTTGTGCATCAGTGAGAGCTTTTGCTTTCGGTACTATTAATTGTCGTTACGCAATGAACTCAACTATTACTCGTCCGTCGCCGCTAGGTCAGATGCCGCTTGTCGCAGCAAGGAGCAGAAGCTAGCTATCCTTCGAAATTCCGTCTTCAGGAAAAACCCACTTCGGAGGCTCTGTTATCTTCTTTCGAGCTGCTGCTTCTGCGATCGCCAACATATCGTCTAGAGAAGTGCCCTCGATAAAGTCGGAAGCTTGAGCCTTATACTCTAAGTTAGGACATTGCTCTCCAAGAACACAGCCATCGACACAGGCTGTAGAACAATCTATCTCGTTGCTTTGCATAAAATATCTCCGGGTAAGTGGCCTCAATCTTCTGCGAAATGCATTAGCGATAGCGTAACGCATCAACGTCTAGTGAGTAGGACGTTGCAGCCGTATCTGACAACGACTTGCTCAATCGATTACGGGTGAATCTCTTCATGCTGTAGATCGTTTACATGACTCAGCTCTTTGTCGCGTGCGCGAACCGCCAAGGAAACTTGCATAGGAATTCCAGAAAGCCTCTTCTGCTTACATCGAACTACGCAGCTTTATAGAATAGCTTCAAGTAGCAACAACTCTATGCAAGGGATTGCAATCAGAATCTTTGCCCAACTCCTTTTCGCAATCAAAGTTAACATAGATTCTCATATTTCTATCTTTTGATATAGGGTACTTAGAGAGAAAAAAGGTTAGAGATAGATGCAGTATTCTTAGATTTTTTCCATTGTGAAAGAATGGAAGCATAGCAACTTACGCTGGCTATTCGTAGATACTTCACGCTTTTGGGTGATGGCATCTCAAATATTTCTCTATGGCTGTAGCTTCGATATTGAGGAATCAGAATTTACTGTTTTCTTAATAAATACAGCCCCTACAAAGCTTTTCTAGATCTGCTCGAATGCGATCGCATCTAGAAAAACTTTCACTTCTACGATAGCCACTCAGCGAAGTTAGATTTATGCTCATGCTTAGTCAAACAACTCTGACTACAGTCATTTAACCCAAGGAGGTTCTGTGCAAGAAGCAAGTGATCCATTAAAAGGTGCAGAATTAATTTCATGCGCAAAGTCGATTGCGATTCACGGGTCTGAAGCTGCGGCAAAAGCCTGTGGATATGGCGATGATATTGCTGCCTTTGAGGAAAGTCTAGATCAAGCTTGTGAAGAAGCAGGTATCCATATCCAGGGACTAGAGGATCTTGTCAATCGAGATCAGGTAAAAGCGATGCGTCAACGTGAAGCTCCTTAAAATGACAGCCAGTGCCTTAGCTTCAAGGTTATGATTCGCAACACGATTAATATGATTGGAGCCAAATATTCAGCTTCCGAGCACTGCATGGAGAATCTTGGAGCTGAGATAAACCTTGCAAGTTGACCGCCGCCGAGACTGTCACGTTTTGTAAGGGCGATCGCCCATTATTACCACCAACATACCTATTCGTTATAAATGAGTAGGTATGTTGATTCGCTTTGTTTATTTTCACAGATCGAAATACGTTCAAATCATTTTAATTCTTGTTAATTAAAGCTCAACCAACGCAGTAATCGGTGGGGCAACGGTATAAAATGCTCTTCATCTATTAAATAAAAAAGAAAGTGTTGATTCAACCTCATTCCTTCTTTGTTTCTATATCAATTTCGACAAAATGAATTTTGAAACTTCTGGATTCAGTCAGCTCCTGATGAATCTTTGGCGGCCCATGGGTCGTTTCTTGAATTGGGTAAAGGCTCGCTCCACTCGATGGGTGGCGATCGCCATCTGCACATTCTTCCTCACCCTCGTCACAGGCATCGCTGTCTACTCGCAGCAGCCTGTCACAATCAGTTTCTTGGTACGAGCTGTGGAGGGAGATCAGCTTAAATCGTTGATTGACGAGTTTGAAGCTGAGAACCCCGATATTCGCATTGATGCGGTGCGAGGGCCAAACGCCGCAGACTCAGTGGAAGACCTCTACACAGCGTCTTTCTTGCTGGGAGATTCTCCCTACGATTTAGTTTACGCGGATATCGTTTGGATTCCGAAGTTTGCGGCAGCAGGTTGGCTCACCGATTTATCAGATCGCGTGAGTGAAGAAGAACGAGCTGATTTCTTAAACGCTGATGTCAAAGCGGGTGAGATTCAAGGTGGCTTTTATCGGATGCCTTTTCGCTCAGATGTAGGCATGCTTTACTACCGTACTGACCTATTGGAAGAGGCCGGGCTTGAACCACCCGAAACCTTTGAAGATTTGATTCAAAGCTCAAAAACCCTCCAAGAGCAGGGCATCGTAGACTGGGGTTACGTTTGGCAAGGACTGCAATATGAGGGGTTAGCGGCTGGATTTACAGAAGTGTTAGCAGGTCACGGCGGATTCTGGATAGATCCCGAAACTCGGGAAGTGGGACTCGGCGAACCTGAAGCAATTGAAGCTGTTGAATTTCTCATCAGCACTATTCAAGAAGATATCTCCCCTCCCGGTGTAACCAACTACTTAGAAGAAGACACTCTGCGAGTTTTCCGCAACGGCAATGCTGCCTTCTTAAGGAATTGGCCCTATGTATGGCCAGAAGTTAATAAAGATGCATCTCGAATTCAGGGAGATGTGGCACTGAAGCCGATGGTGCATGCACCTGAAGAATCTAGCGCAGCCTGTCAGGGAGGCTGGGGATTTGGAGTCTCCAATCAAACAGCTCATCCCGATGAAGCATGGCGCGTCGTGGAATTCTTCACTAGCAAAGAGTCTCAGCGCAAGTTTGTATTGGATTATGGCTACGTCCCTAGTCGGCGATCGCTCTTCACCGATCCCGAGGTTTTGGCGAAATACGATCACTACGATGAGCTGCTTGAGGTCGCGGAAACCGCCGTTCTACGTCCGCCCATCGGTCAATATGCTCAGGCATCCGATATCTTGCAGCGCTATTTGAGTGCAGCGATTTCTGGACAAATGAGTGCAGAGGAAGCGATGACACAAGCCGCAGGAGAAACCCAGCGGATACTGGGACGGTTTGAAGACCTAAATGCCGCCCAAGATAGACGGTTGGAAGCTACCTAGACTCAAGGGTTTGACTTGATGCTCGGTAACGGTCAAGTTCGTAAGATTGGCTTAAAGCCTCTTCTCATCGATTGTTTAGGGGAATTGCCTAAAGCGGCTCAAAGATTGCTTAGAAGTTACTAATGTCAGGAACGTCATGGCTAAGGACTCAATTCGAGCACGAGAAATACAGACTGGTTTGTGGCTGGTGCTGCCTGCTGTTTTAGTGTTGTTGCTCGTGTATGCCTATCCCATTGGTCGAGCTTTTGTATTGAGCTTCTTCACTGAAAACCTCAGTACAAATCTAGAAGCTGTCCCCACAGGGTTTAATAACTACGTCAGGATGTTCCTAGACAGTCGCTTTTGGAACAGCATCTGGAGCACGACTATTTTTACTGCGGTGTCGCTAGCTCTTGAACTGGTGTTGGGAATGTCATTTGCTCTGGTGCTTGATCAAAGCTTCCGAGGACGTGGCCCCGTGCGAACAATTGCTATTTTGCCGTGGGCATTGCCAACCGCGCTGATTGCCTTGGCATGGCGCTGGATTTTCAACGGCGAGTTTGGAGTCTGGAACGACATGCTGATCAATTGGTTTCACATTATTGATGAGCCAGTGAATTGGCTGGGTCACCCGGTATGGGCGATGGTGTCGGCGATCGCCGCTGATGTTTGGAAAACAACGTCATTCGTGGCAATTCTCTTGCTGGCAGGGCTACAGTCGATTCCCCAAGAGCTATACGAAGCCCATGAAGTAGACGGAGCAACGCCCTGGCAAAGCTTTACTCAGATCACCATCCCTTTGGTAATGCCTCAAATCATCATCGCCATGCTGTTTCGATTTGCCCAGGCGTTCGGAATTTTCGATCTCTTGATTGTGATGACAGGAGGTGGGCCTGGAGGTGCAACAGAGATGGTCTCGCTGTATATCTACGACACCATCATGCGCTATCTCGACTTTGGCTATGGCGCGGCCTTAGTTGTCGTAACTTTCCTGATTTTGATTTCAGTGGTGGCGATCGCAGGCGTCTTTCTAAGTCGAGCGCGATCGGCCTCTGGCGTTGAGCAGTCTTGATCGATCGCTCTCATGTACTTAGGCTGATTTGCCCTTATCCATTTCATCTTCATCCCAAAGAAATTTCCTAGGCTACATCAAGGACAACGTCATGACTTCCGTTCAACCTCCAGCTACAAACCAATCGGCCAGCTCCTCGAAACCATCCGTTTCTGTAAAGAGCATCATACTGACCATTGGCGCGGTGGCGATCGTCATCTTCAGTCTTGCTCCTGTGCTGTGGGAACTGCTGACATCGATTAAAACCAACGCAGCTATCACTGCCGATCCGTTGGTTTACTTTCCGTCTTGGAATCAATACACGCTTCAACACTATATTGATCTGTTTCAAGACGGGTTCTACATCTACATTTTCAATAGCGCGTTGGTTGCCGTCGTCTCTACGGTGCTGTGTCTCTGCATTGGCTCTCCTGCCGCCTATGCTTTAGCGCGGCTTAAGCTTCCAGGGGAAAGAATTATTTTAGCCGTGGTGCTTGTGGTCACGCTGTTTCCTTACATTCTGCTATTTTTGGGTCTGCTGGAAATCGTTCGGGCACTCGGATTAGCAAATAATTATTTGGCCCTGATCATTCCATATACAGCGATCAACTTGCCGCTGACCATCCTAGCCATGCGTAGTTTCTTCCAGCAGCTGCCTCGTGACTTAGAAGACTCAGCTAAAATTGATGGCTATAGTACCCTCGGAATGCTGGTCAAAATTATCATCCCGCTCACTCTGCCAGCTTTAGTCACCACGGGCATTTTGGCGTTTATCTTTGCCTGGAATGAATACATTTTCGCTCTCACCTTTATTACCCGAGAGAGCATGAAAACAATTCCTGTCGCTGCGGCTCAGCTCGCCGGAACGACCCTCTTCGATATTCCCTATGGCCCCTTGGCGGCTGCTACCATCGTCGGCACTCTTCCCCTAATCTTCTTAGTGCTGTTCTTCCAGCGCAAGATTGTCCAGGGACTCACAGCTGGCTCTGTCAAAGGATAAGCTCTCGTTCAATCATCTCTTCGAGTCTTGAGATCACCGACATTTCGCTCACTCAACTTCTAGTAGATCCTACCTGTCATGTCTAATCTTGAAATTAAACATCTCAATAAAACCTATAGTTCTAAAATCGTGCCCGTACGCGATATGAGCCTTGCTGTAGAGGAAGGAGAATTTCTAACGCTAGTGGGGCCATCAGGCTGCGGAAAGTCTACGACTCTGCGGATGATTGCAGGACTAGAGCAACCCACCAAGGGTCAAGTCATCATTAACGACAAAGACGTCACCCATGTGCGGGCTGGCGATCGCGACATTGCGATGGTATTTCAAAGCTATGCGCTCTATCCCCATATGTCGGTTTACGAAAACATGGCCTCGGGGCTCAAGCTTCAGGGCATGAACGAGCGAGAAGTACGCGATCGCATCGAAGAAGCCAATCGTGTTTTGGGACTCGACGATTTTTTGAACCGCAAACCCGCCCAGCTCTCTGGTGGACAGCGCCAGCGAGTCGCTTTGGGAAGAGCCCTAGTGCGCCGCCCTGCGGTGTTTCTGCTAGACGAGCCATTGAGTAATCTTGATGCTCTGCTGCGAGAACAAGTCCGTGCAGATTTGAAGCAGATTTTCGAAAAACAGAGCGCCCCTGTGGTCTACGTCACCCACGACCAAACAGAGGCCATGACTCTTTCCACAAAAGTTGCCGTGCTCAACAAAGGAGACATCCAGCAACTCGATTCTCCAAGCACAATCTACAATCGCCCAGCCAATCAGTTTGTCGCAGGATTCATTGGGAGTCCTCAAATGAATCTGCTCAATCTCAACTGCGAGAACAACCAAGCTGTTTTAGGCAATAGCCGAATTCCCTTGCCTGATCGGTTCGTTCCTCCCCCAGAAGTGGTGTTGGGCATTCGTCCGGAGCACCTTCAAATCGCGACATCAGAAGATACCCAAACCGTGAGCGGGCAGGTTTTTCTGGTAGAAAACTTGGGAATGAGCAATCTTCTAAGTGTTCGAGTGAACGGCTCAGACCATTTGACGTTGCGAGCCTTGCTGCCTTCAGATCAAAGTTGGGATGAGCAAATCACGCTGACTCTTCCTACCGAGCGAATTCACTGGTTTAATATGCAGACTGGAGAACGCTTGCCAGACAGCACCACCGAACGTGAGATGACAACCACTCGATAAGGCAATTTCTGGGAACAAAATTACCGATCGATGGTGCGTTGCACTTCGCTCACGACACCCTACTGAAAGTATGTTCTTGCTCAGAGATTACCTCAAAAACAAAAGCATCGTGTTGATGCCAATCCGCTTTAGAGACTAATCTCAACAGCTACAAAGAAGGGGCAATGTTCACATGCGAACACTGCCCCTTCGTCCTACAACAGTTTCTCCAGAAACAATGGATCTATGCGTTGTAGCGTTCTTCTAACCAAATCCGTACTTCCTCTTCTGTCGCATTATAGAGAGTTCGTCCCGTGCGAGGATCGCGAACGCTGAGCAGTCCTTTTGTCGGGTCTGCTTCCCAGACTTGTGGCTCAGACGGCATGAACATATTTGAGGATAGCGACTGAGTGATGAACTGCCAGCAGTTTCTCAGGGTGCGACCCAAGCTTGAAGGCTGCTGCGACAGACTCAGATCTGCGTTCATAGCCGATCGCCAACCGAGTTCATACCAGCTTGTAGAGTCAGCGAGGTGATCTGAAGATTGCGAAGATTTGGCGTTAGATGAACCTGCTTGCCAACCAAATGTGTACCAGTCGTGAATTGTTTTCATCGCTTTCTCCTGTATCTCTACATCCCAATTGTAATTTTCTGTATTGAAATATACAAAACATAGTTTTCATCGTCACTATGAGAAACTTTCATGGAAAAGAGAGTTAGAAACGGCACGCGCAGGGACACCATCGAGCACTGACGCAAGTCGTCGGGTTCTCCAGCATCTGAATAGGGACTTTCTGAGCAGTCGTTCTTCCCAAAATGTCACGCGTTTGAGAGGAAGATTGCGTAAGATAACTCTGTGGTGTTAGAGCAGAGTGCATGAGTCGATTAACTGAACCCAATTCTTCCCGTTTGTCAACCACATCGAAGGGGCAAACGCTCTGGCAGCGCTGTACGTCTTGGTGTTACGCGCTTTGGAAATTCTCTCGGCCACACACCATTATTGGAACAACTCTGAGCGCTCTCAGTCTCTACACAATTGCGATCGCCTTCTCTTCTCTCCAGCCCCTTGAAGCGATTCGCATGACCCGTGCCGATCTCCTGATCGCGTGGTTCGTCTGTATTTGTGGGAACATCTATATTGTGGGCTTGAACCAGCTTCATGACGTAGAGATCGATCGCATCAACAAGCCGCATTTGCCGATTGCGTCAGGACAGTTTTCACCCCGAATGGGATGGCTTATCGTTCTCGCAACGGGAGCGATCGCCCTCGTTGTGCCTCCGTTTCAAAGCCTCGCACTGACTGTAACTGTGTGGTTGAGCTTAGCCATTGGAACGGCTTATTCTCTGCCTCCAATTCGCCTCAAGCGATATCCATTGTGGGCGTCGCTTTGCATCTTCACCGTTCGAGGAGTGGTGGTCAATCTTGGGCTGTTCTTACACTTTTACGGTCGGATGAGTAAACCGTTGAGTGTCCCGACCGCCGTTTGGATTCTGACTCTCTTCGTCTTAGTTTTTACCTTCGCGATCGCCATCTTCAAAGATATTCCTGACCTGGAGGGCGATCGCCGCTACAACATCACGACATTTACCGTTCAGCTGGGAAAACAGGCCGTTTTCAACCTAGCTCGGTGGGTGCTGACAGCTTGCTATGTCGGCATGATTCTGACGAGCCTGGTTTTGCCGACGCTCAACTCTAGCATTGTTGTTCTCAGCCACGGTTTCATTCTTATCTTGTTGTGGCTCAGGAGTACCCAGGTGGATCTAGACGATACGGCGGCGATCGCCCGCTTTTACCAATTCATCTGGAAGCTGTTCTTTTTGGAATATCTGATTTTTCCGATCGCTTGCTTTGCCTTTGCATCGCCTTAAAGGATCTTCAAAGGATCTTCCAAACGGCTAATTACTCAAAGCTAATCACCTAATTCAGCAACGCGTCTTCGCTGACGAAGGAGGCTTGAGGATTGCGAATCACGGGCCAATCTGGATTTTCGCCACCAATAATAATTCGCTCGATGCTGACAAATTCTTTGCTGAGCTGTTTGAGCGCATTGATCAGCATATCGATGGCGATCGCATCAGAGGTGCCCAAGTCAAACCAGCAGCGTGCCCACAGCCCTTCGTACTCAAACTCGCCCATATTGTGCATGAGAGACATGAGCGTATCATCGGCGGTGTCGTCTTGGTAGTTGAGGTAGCTAATTTCTAAGCCGGTGTCTTGAACTTGCAGATTTTCAGCGTTAAATGCACCGAGCTTGCCCAAATAAAACCAGGAGTCAAAGGCTTCTTCGATATACTGCTGCTCGGCGGAAGATGGCACCGTGGCAAACTCTAGCCAAATCCACAAATCAAAAAAGTTACACTCTCGAAATTCAACGTTCATCGATTGTTCCTAGGGTTCAACGTTTCCAAAATGAGGTGGAGCGATCGGGGGCGATCGCCAAGCTCATCCAGCTTAGCGTGTCTAGTCGCGGGATAGAGGATGAAACTAACGATCCCGTTTGCCTGTAAGGAGACAGAAGACTTTTAGGGATAACGATCGCCCACCCGTTTCAGTATCTTTTTTCTTTTTATAGGATGAAGAAACAACATCCTCTAGGCGGAAAATCGAACCGATCGATGTCAGATATAAAAGGTCAAATTGTTGCTATGGGCGGTGGAGTATTCTCAGTAGAACCCGACAATTCTCTGCTAGACGACTTCATTTTGTCTTTGGCTCCACAGATTTCAGCGCGAGTTTGCTTCATTCCAACGGCAAGTGCCGATTCTGCACAACACCTTGTGAAGTTCTACCGCGCTTTTAACGGTCGGGCGATCGCCACTGACCTGACAATCATGGCGCAGCGCTTCACTTTCGCGGCAAGAATTTGGTGGAGGCAGTGGCTTCACGAAAGGCGGCGTCTGCCTACTGGGTCGGGTTGGTCAATGGTCGAGTTGAGGAAACCAAGCTGGCAACTTGTTTTCTAGGTTGTTCGGAAAACATGGTTAAAAAAGATGCCTAAAAAAACGTTTACGTTTGGCGATCGCCACCACTCTCTCTAACCTCGCGGTCACCTCAGACCAATGAGCCGCCACAGCTCGAACCGCTTCCTGCTGTGCAGCCGTAGCAAAATGGAGCAGTTTTCACGGTCTGAATCAGATCCAAATCGTTCGCTTCTAATATCGCCGCAATGGTCAGCGGTGTGCCGTCGGAAGTCGTCGCAGGCAATTGTTCCATCTGATTAAAGTCGCAGTCATATATATTGCCGAGATAGTCTACTGACAACTGATTGCGGCACATCAAGTTTGCTACCGTTGATGCATTGAACCCCTCTTCCAAAAACTTGAGGTAGGGCTGGTGCAACTCTTGTCGCTCTAGATACTGCTTTGTCCGACCGATGGGAAGGTTGGTAATGGTGAATAAGTGATTGAAGGCAATATCGAAATGGTCTGCCAAAAATTTTTGATAAGCCTGCTGAAGGGAAGCTTGAGCCGGAGGTAGGGAAAAGTCTGTGCTGGTGGGCAACACAGGATTGTAGACCAAATCCAATACCAAATTGGGGTCATGCCCGTAACCTAGCTGATTCAACCGCTGTATCGCCCGAATTGACTCATCGTAAACTCCTGCGCCCCTCTGCTTATCAACATTTTGTTCTAGGTAACAGGGCAAGGAAGCCACGACCCGCAGTTGGTTGCGAGCAAAATAGTCTGGTAAGTCCTCATAGCCTGGAACAAAAAAGATAGTCAGATTAGACCGAACAATCACCTCTTTGCCAAGCTTCCGCGCCGTCTCCACAAGGGGTCGAAAGCCATAGTTCATCTCTGGCGCGCCTCCGGTCAGATCCACCGTTTCAATCTGAGGAAACCGCCGAATCACTTCCAGAAGCTGGTCGCAAATTTCTGGAGATAGCTCCTCCGTGCGCTTAGGCCCTGCTTCAACGTGGCAATGAGTACAGGCTAGGTTGCATTTTCGGCCTAAATTGACTTGCAGTACCGTAATCTGTTGCTTGGTCAATGGGGCAGTCAGTTTTTTCTGAAATGGTGTAATGCTGCTCTGACCACTAGCCTGAACCATGCGATCGCTCCTCAACCCTCAACGATGTTTCTTTAGCCCTGACATTTTGACGTGTTTTGAATAAAAATGGGTGAGAAATTAAAGCAGTTTTGATCCATCATCAAGGCGATCGCCATCCTAAGGAGCAACTCATGACCCATTTTGGACTCCTTTGTCCCGCCGTCAGCGGTCATCTAAATCCTATGACAACTCTGGGATACGAGTTGAAGAAAAGAGGGCACCGAGTGACTTTGGTGAGTATCTTGGATGCACAGCCCAAAGTTTTGGCTGCAGGATTGGAGTTCCGTGCGGTTGGGGAAGCAGATTTTCCGGCTGGCTCCAATGCAGAGGCCATAGCGAAATTGGGCCAGCTGAGCGGGCTTGCTGCATTCCGCTACACCGTTGACTTGTTTAAGAAGATTACTTTAACGTTGCTACAAGAAGCTCCAGCAGCTTTTCAGGATGCTGGAGTAGAGGCTCTGCTCATCGATCAGACTTCATTTGGCGGGCCAACGATTGCCGAGTCAATGGATCTCCCTTTCATTAGCATTTGCTGCGCAATAATGCTCAACCAAGATCCCGATGTGCCTCCTTTCAACATGAATTGGAGCTATCATCCGGCTTGGTGGGCACGTTTGCGTAATCAATTGGGTTATCGGTTAGTTAATCAGCTCGCAAAACCAATCGTAGAGCTAGTTGCTGATTACCGTCAGCAGCGTGGTTTACCGCAATTCAGTCACCCAAATGATGTCTTTTCTCAGCTCGCTCAAATTTGTCAACAACCCGCTGAGTTTGAGTACCCAAGGCAATCATTGCCTGCCTGCTTTCACTTCACCGGCCCTTTCTCAAATTCTGCCAGTCGAGAGCCTACCTTTTTCCCGTTTGAGCAGTTAACAGGGCAGCCACTGATTTATGCATCTTTGGGAACGATACAAAATCAACTGCTAGGAACATTTCAGACGATTGCAGAGGCTTGTCAAGACTTGGATACTCAGTTGGTGATTGCTCTCGGCGGTGGGAGTACCCCAGAGTCATTGCCTGTTTTACCGGGATCACCTTTGGTCGTGGGATTTGCCCCTCAGTTAGAACTATTGCAACGAACGACCTTGACTATTACTCATGCAGGGCTGAACACCACACTGGAATCTTTGAGCAATGGCGTACCCATGGTGGCAATTCCTATTGCAAACGACCAGCCAGGAGTAGCAGCACGGATTGCATGGACTAGAACGGGGGAAGTCGTTTCGTTGAAAGATTTGAGCGTTTCTAAGCTTCGGAGTGCAATCGAGCAGGTGTTGAAAGAGGATTCTTATAAAAAGAATGCTCTCAGACTACAACACGCCATTGAGCAGGCTGGAGGCGTCAAGAAAGCCGCTGACATTGTTGAACAAGCGATCGCAACGGGAAAGCCAGTCATAAGGTGACCTGGATGATTCTCATCACATCACGTGGAAACAATGGATCTCAATTGGGTCTCAATAGTGGTCGAACTACTAATCCAGTGCGATCGCCACCCAGACTTTTGCATCTCTCACAAGTCTGCACCGCATAGCTTCAATGTTTGAGAACCTAATCTCAGTTGAAGCGACGCGGTGCAATTTCAGAAGCGATCGTTCAGACTAGCGGACGTCGAAGCGGTCGAGCATCATCACCTTGTTCCAGGCTGCGGCGAAGTCCTTGACCATGCGCTCATGGCCGTCGTCAGAGCCGTAAATTTCCGCCACCTGTCGCAGTTCCGCATTGGAACCGAAGATCAGATCACAGCGGGTCGCCGTGAACTTTGTTTCTCCCGTTTGGCGATCGTCGATGTTGAATGTCATCTCGTGATCATCAGTCGGCTTCCACTCGTAGTCCATGCTGGTCAAAACGCGGAAGAAGTCGTTGGTCAAAACCCCTGGGCGATTGGTGAAGACACCATGATTCGAATGATCCCAGTTCTGATCGAGGGCGCGCAGTCCACCGACAAGAACAGTCCACTCAGGTGCAGTCAGCGTCAGGAGTTGAGCGCGATCGAGGAAGATGCGCTCTGGCTGAACCTTGTAGCCAATCGCATCATTGTGATAGTTGCGGAACCCATCGGAGACAGGCTTGAGCCATTCAAAGCTTTCAACGTCGGTCAGTTCCTGAGTCGTGTCCATCCGACCGGGAGTGAACGGAACAGTAACCTGAACTCCTGCATCCTGTGCCGCCTTCTCAACCGCAGCACAACCGCCCAGGACAATCAGGTCGGCGATTGAGACCTTCTTGTTCCCCGGCTGAGCATCGTTGAATCGGGATTGAATTTGCTCCAGAGTCGATAGCACCTCGTTCAGTTCCTGAGGACGGTTGATTGCCCAGTCCTTTTGCGGGTCTAGCCGAATCCGCGCACCATTCGCGCCACCGCGCTTGTCGGAGTCGCGATAGTTCGACGCTGATGCCCAAGCAGCAGACACAAGCGCCGAGATAGAAAGTCCGCTCGACAAAATGTCATTTTTGAGCGCACTGATATCGGCATCCCCCACAACATCGTGGTCAAGTGCCGGAATCGGATCTTGCCAGGGCAGATCTTCCTCCGCAACTTCCGGGCCAAGATAGCGCGGTTTTGGCCCCAAATCTCGATGGGTCAGCTTGTACCAGGCGCGGGAGAACGCATCACTGAAGTGCTCAAAGTCATCGAGATAGCGCTTGCAGATCTCGTGGTAAGCCGGATCGACCTTCAGCGCAATGTCAGAGGTCATCATCATCAGCGCGTGCTCAACTCCAGGACGGTGGGCATCTGGTGTTTTCGGTGCATCCCGATCAATCGGCTGCCATTGAATTGCGCCCGCTGGACTCTGAGACTTTTCCCACTCGTACCTAAACAGGTTTTCTAGGTAGCTGTTGTCCCACTGGATCGGGTTTGGTGTCCATGAGCCTTCAATACCATTTGTCATGGTGTATTCGGCAAACCCAGTGCCTTCTGGGTTCTGCCATCCCATGCCCATCGCCTGAATGGGTGCGGCTTCTGGGGCTGGGCCAATCTTATCTGGCGCAACCATGCCATGACTTTTGCCAAACGCATGTCCCCCTGCAATGAGCGCGACCGTTTCCTCATCGTTCATTGCCATGCGAGCAAAAGTCTCGCGGATGTCGCGGGCAGACGCCACAGGATCACCGTCACCGTTGGGGCCTTCTGGATCGACGTAGATCAGTGCTTGGTGCGAAGCTGCAACAGGATTCTCAAGATCGTAATGCTCATCCTTCGGCTCGCCGTCCCACCGAATCGTGCGGGTGACCATCTCGTCGGGATGGCCTGCGTGCTTCTTGCCATTTTCTCCAAACGGTTGGCCGTTCCAGAACTCAGGCCCCCAATAGGTCGCGCGATCGGCCTCCCACGCATCGATGCGACCGCCGCCAAAACCAAAGGTCTTCAGACCCATGACCTCAAGGGCACAGTTGCCAGTCAAAACCATCAGGTCAGCCCAGCCTAACGCTGCGCCGTACTTCTGTTTGATCGGCCAGAGTAGCCGCCGCGATTTGTCAGTGTTGCCGTTGTCCCACCAAGAATTGATGGGAGCGAAGCGCTGCATACCACGACTTGCTCCACCTCGACCGTCCGCAATCCGATAGGTACCTGCCGCGTGCCATGCCATCCGAACCATCTGAGGCCCGTAGTTGCCATAGTCCGCTGGCCACCAGTCTTTCGAGTCGATCAGCAGGGCTTTGATATCGTTTTTTAATTGTTGGAAGTCAAGTTTCTGGAACGCTTCCTGATAGTCAAAATCTTTGAGTGGATTAGCCTGGGGCGGATCTTGATGAAGCAGCTCAACCTGAAGTCGGTTGGGCCACCAGTCATCGGTTTGAGGCTTGGAGCCGAGGGCACCGCCAACGCGATCGCCCCGAAAAGGGCACTTGCCTGGAGTAGATTGTGGCGTGTTTGTGAGAGGATTGTTGACCATAAATCCGGTTCTTTCTAGTAGATCTTGTTTGTGTGTTGCATCGTTCTGTTGCCTCTGCCAGGATCTGAACAACGTCGAAGCACTGCTTCGGGGGCATTCAGATTTCTTCTCGTTGCAGAGTGAGTGGGGCTTGAGGAGGGAATTGCTTTCTCTAGCAACTGCAGGGGCGATCGCCATGATTACAAAGCGATAGGCGAGGGCAAATGCGGATCGCTTCAGCAATGAGTGCTGTAGTGAGATAGATACGAGAGCAACTAGGTTTCAGTCGTACATTCAATTCTGTCCACACGACTGAGACCTAGTTGAACGGTAGCGGAAGAGCGGCAAAAGAGCGCCGAAGCATAGACTTCCTTAATCATTTTTGCGAACGATAAAGCGGGGATTGAAAATTCCTAATTCAGGATTCAGCCCTTTTGACGTAGCCGCATATCCGGCATATCTTGTCGTGATAAAGGCGATATGGCTACGCCTAGGTCAACCAATGATGGACACGGGGGGTGGGCATACTTGCAATAGCTGAAGCCTAATAGGTGCCTAGCAGGTAAGTTTTGGATGCGATCGCCCTTGGGTTCTGCTCCCGATACGATGGCCTGAACTACGCCATATCAGCACTTAACGTCCACAACATATGGTTATAGAAGAATTCTCGATTCAACTGATTGCCCTAGGCAGTGTCATCAAATTTGGTGCTTGGGTTGCATTGCAATTCAGAAGTTTTACCATCCTAAAACAAAATCTGACCTGGCTTTTAGTGCTCCTTTCACTCTTGTTACTGGGTATCAGTGCCGTTCGCATTAGCTTGAACCCAGCAGTCGTGTCAGGGACGATGGGATAGATCGGTGGAAGTCTGGTGCTGCTTGGGGTTGTGCTGCAACTGATTCGTGCCCCTTCAGGCCAGAGCAACCTGCTTCAGAACGGCCTGCGTTGGCTCTGGGAAACATGGGCAGTCTTGAGCGTGGTCTTTGTGCCGCTGCTTTTGTGGAGCAGCTTTATTTAGACTCGACAAACCCTGGGTTTAGTTGTAGGACAAGGCGCTGCCATCTTGATGTTGGCAGCCATCATCGCGGGAACTATCTTACTCATCAACATCCTTGGAAAACGTGCCCCAGCCCTTGGTCTGGGGCTGGGGCTTTTTTTGTTCCTTTTGCCGCTGGCGGTTTGCTGCTAGCGTTTAATTTGGTACTCGGTTGGTTATATCTGGGTCAAACTCTAACCAGTTGACTAACGCCAACTGATTTGGACTACCTGGTTTGGTTCTTGATCTCAATACTGCTACCCCCGGTGGCTCAAGTCGGTGGGGCGATCGCCCATCTCAACTCAGCCCTGCTGTCCGCAGCCGTATCCCCGATTCAACTTGAGTCGCCCCCGGAACCATCTCTGAATAGTGCGATCGCCCCTATCAACAGCCCCCATCAGTCAGCCTCATCCGTCTTGACGATCAAAGGCCATGACTTCCGAGGGCAACAGTTAGAAGGACACGATTTTCGAGGCCATCGTTTAATCAACGTTGATTTCGAGGGCACAAACCTCACAGGAGCAAACTTTGCTGGGTTGGAGAAATGGGAGCCGCATCAGGTCGTTGATTGGGATGAAGCAGGCATTGATGATCCCGACGACTATGGCAATGGATAGGAGCCATGGGGCGATCGCCCTTCATCAAAACTCCAGTACTTCACAGTGTTAGCATCAAGACCAATGAGCATTTAGGTCATCGTAGTGACGATCACAAAAGAACAAATGGCTGTCTATCGAGCGTCTGCTCAGCAACGGCAACGGCAACAGCTAGAGCATTTGCGTCAACGTCATCAATTAGGTATGACTGTCGCTCAACAAGCGACGGAACTCCTCAAACAAGAATTCCGAGTGGAAAAAGTGGTCTTGTTTGGTTCTATGCGATCGCCCAATAGAGTTCACGAACGATCTGATGTAGACCTTGCTGTTTGGGGACTTAACCCAAAACACTACTTTCGGGCCGTAGGCCAACTTCAAGGACTCCATCCTGACATGTCAGTCGATCTTGTTGAAGCCGAATCAGCTTCGCCACAGATACTAAAAGAGATTGAGGCCATTGGCATTGTTCTATGAGTCAAAATGCCATCAGTCTCGCTGTTCGAATTCGCGCAGAGCTAGCTGACATTAATCAAGTGGTTGAGCGAACGCAGCGATTGCTAGCAAAAGCAATCGAACGTAATGATGACGACTATTATGATGGTGTTGCCCTGAATCTCCATAGCTTTTACACAGCAACTGAGCGCATTTTAGAAGAAATTGCCCGAGAAATTGATGCTGCTATCCC
>CAKZMO010000127.1 GCA_937128595.1 uncultured cyanobacterium
GTGCGCGGCTTCTCCATCAATATCTGTCCTAACCTATCTGCGCATTGCTATATCTAAGTTAGTGAATAGGTGTGCAATAGAAAGGGGTGAATCACCATGATGATCCACCCCCATTATCAAACCGTTGAATAAAGTTAGCTTCAGCGAAGCACTACTCTTTCTCTTCCGCCGGGGAAGTCTCTTCAGACGACTGCGGTGGAGCAGACTTTGGTCGAATAGTGGGTTTGGGCGTGCTGCGATTGGTAGGAGGCTGACTTGGACGGTTGCTCCTCGGGCGCGGTGCACCGCCACCTCGCCGTTTGCCGTCTCTGGGTTCCCCACCTTTTCGCTTCGACTTGCTAGGAGGCACCATGCGAATCATAGAACCCTCTTGAACAACAAGGTTGTTGCCTTGTCGCTGCACATCCAGTTCCCAAAAATACCCGGTGGTGCGGCCTTCAATCTTTCCATGAAGGATTAAGTTAAAGGCTTTGGGGTCAGTTCCTGCTTTTCTTGGAGCTTGACGGATTTTGACGGTTAGCAGACTCTCTTCGGGAGAATGCTTTAGGATCTCTCCTCGAATGGAAAAGTATCCGTCATGGATCATTTCTGGTGAGCCGTCGGTTCGGGTGGCCACAGCCGGAGCGGCGCTAGGAGCAGCAGGAGTTTTAGGTGGCTTGGGTGCTGGAAGCAGATCTGAGTCGCTGGACTCGCCGCTCGTTGTTGCTGGGCTCTCGGCATCTGGCGTAGCCGCTTCAGTCGTTGTGCCTGACTCACCCGCTTCGGCCTGACTCATTTCTGGAGAGGCGATCGCCTCTTCTGCTGCCCCTGGGTCGCTAGACTCTTCTGTGGAGTCTGCGACGTTGCTGTTTGTGGTTGAGACCGTCTCTTCAATAGCATTTGCTACAGATTCGGCTGGCTCGGTGGCGATCGCCTCTGAAGAGGAGTCGCTAGCAACCGTCTTTTCAGACGTAGTGGATGTCTCGACCTGCTCTACAATGGCGTCTTCCGTGACCTGAGTGTCGTCAGCTTTGCTGGTTGGCGTGTCTGCACTGTCAGACTCGTCGATCGCTTCGTCGTCTCGGTTGAGCTTTTCAGGCTCCCAAACCCCAACAATTTGAGCGTGGAGCTGACTATCCTTGTTTCGAGTGCGAGGATAAACCACCCACAAGTGCGGTTCATCAAGCTCAATGTGTTTTCTCACAAGGCTCATGACTCGACCCAGCAGCACTGCATCGACCTCGGTGCCGTCATCGGTTAATAAATTACCCCGTGTGAACTGCTCTTCAGACGGCATGTATTTGCCACGAATCAGCCCAATTGCCCGATATTGCATCGGTTCACTGGCTGGTGGAATAGGGAGTGGTCTGACCGTATCTGCCTCATTGGACTCATTCTGGTGAGACTTTTGAGACAAGACAGACGTATCGGACATATCGGCTCCAGGTTCTTTTGCCTGAGGCTCTCCAACAGAGGGAGAACCCGCAGACGGTGTAGGCCGTTCTGGCCTTGCTGGAGGCTGTGGTGATTGAGAAGCAACTTTTTCAACGGTTGAATCGGTTTGCTGATTCATGTGTTCCCCTGCTGAACTTACTGACTCAGGCTCTTGCTGCTTTGCCTGAGCATCATGTTTAGCCTCTGATGATGAAGCTGGGTAATCCGAACCCTGCGCACGCTGTTCTGAAGAACTCACATCCCCTCCTTTTGGTGGGCACTGAAGACCCTCCAAAAACCGTGTCAAGCCCTACAAAACTAGGACATTAGCAGAGTTTGGCCTTCTATACCGCTTATCTTCAGACCCCAGTATAGCCTTCCCTCCCAGAGGTGCTGTTAACATCAAGGGAGTGTAACGGAACTGGTGCTGTGCGATCGCCTTAAACGTAACAACAATCAAGACTTGAACCTTGCTAGATTGCGTAAATGTCAGTCAAGATATTGATAAGAAATTTAAGTCGATTGAGCGCACTAAATCTGAAAGACAATAGTTCAATATATAAGTAATCTCCAGCCTCAGAAGCAATAGCCGACACCTCTTTAAAAATCACCACTCAAAAGTTTTCTAAAACAACTTTTGGGCAGTGGATTTCCCTATGAGGTTGACGAACTACTTGTTTATACACGCTGATAAAAGGGTCTCAGGCATCTTTGAAAAACTGCGTGAGAATTGGTATGCGTTGACCCTAAGTTCAAGGCATGTGAATCTGAACAATGGTTGAGATTGCAGTTGAGAGTGCTGGAGATGCGCTGCATCTTGAGAATCTAGAACAATCTCCCGGCTTAAACGTGAAGTGGAAACAATGGACATTAATTTGCCAGAGGTCGTAGCTGAAGTCACTGCTGCATTCGATCGCTACGAATCAGCCTTACTCAATAATGATGTAGCGGTGTTGGATGAGTTGTTTTGGAACAGTCCTCACACAATTCGTTATGGGTCGACGGAAAACTTATATGGCTATGAAGCGATCGCCACGTTTCGCAGTCAGCGTTCCAAACCCAATCTTGAACGCACGTTATTAAACACGGTCATTACTACCTATGGTCATGACCTTGCAACGGCCAATACTCACTATCAACGCCACTCGACGGAACAAATCGGACGTCAAACTCAAACGTGGATGCGAACTCCTGACGGTTGGCGCGTGGTCAGCGCCCACGTATCGTTTCTTCCAACTTCAACGCCGGACTGACAGTAAATGACGGGATGAACGTCGAATGAAACGATTAGATAAAGCCAGGATGCAAAATGAGCAGATTGGAAATTTATCGGTTGCATCCCTACTTGACTGACAAAAATTCTGATGTAGGTTGGTGTTGAGCAAAGCGAAACCCAACAGCAGAGACGGTTTCGATGGGTTACGCTAACGCTAACCCATCCTACGACAGAATTAAGGGTTTCAAGAGTTTTGTCAGTCAACTAGGGTTGCATCCTTTGAAATGATTGAACAGTTGTCTCAACCTTGGTCAACTGTGAATGCGCATATTCGGCAGCAGCAATACAACGTCGTTTTGGTCGAAGCTGTGCAAGCTCTGACAATCAGCGATAATAATGGCTTAGATCTCGATCGCCTCGTTGAAAGTGTCAACGGTCTTGGGTTGAGCGAAACTGAAGAGTAGTTGAAGGAAAGTATTTAGGTTATAAGATTGGCAAACGGTCGAGATTAGAAGCCAATCGAAAGCGCCACCTAGTGAACCCAGCTGTTCAATGCTACAGCTACTCATTTTAGACAGTCGGACGTTGACTGATCAATTCTGCCGCTTATGTATTGATTCTATGAGTATGGGGTTAAAACTAAAACGAACGGGGGTGTGCCCCCGCCGGGGGCACACCCTCAGATAGTATTGTTTACTTATGGCTACCTACTTAATAAGAGATCGAAGACGGTTGATCATCCATGTAACTGTTACAAATTATTGTTATGGGTCAATGTTATGGAAAATCTGGAGCACGGGGTAAAGTCATCTGATGTTGGCTAGTGAATCATTGAGAGACTTTTGGCTATCTCGTCTCAAGACAGATTTTCCAAAGCAATCTCCGCAGGCTAATGACAGTATTACCCAATGGTTACTTGGAGATCCTGTTGGCAGGCTTGATGAATTGCCAGATAGTGATTTGGCGATCGCCCGTAAAGCGATGGACTATCGCTACCGAATTTTGCAGCAGCGTTATCTCGGAACTCCTCCACAACGGGCCTATCAGCAGTTGATTCAACGGCTGGGTAGTCTATTTCTGATTCGCAGCAAGATTCGTACCTGGGTGTCTCTGTCGCGCGATCGCCATCGTAGCGTCATGGATGTCTTACAAGAAGTTCTTCAAGAGATGATTCAGAGCGATCGCCACATTCAGAGCCAGATTCGTTGGATTGGTGAGTGTACGAACGACCGCCGCCTGCGTAATGCCCTCATGTTGACCAGCGTTGAGGAATATTGTCTCCGACCAATTCGTAATCAGCCGCTGTTGGTCTATCGCTTTGTTAACTACTTGCGGCGCTCCCAAAAAGCAGGCATGACCCAAGTTCCTGGTGGCGATCTGATTCGACTTGTCTCTGAGGAGATCGTTCCTGACGCTTCCGACAACCCTGTTAGCTTGCTCGATGACGAGGCGATTTCTCAATATCAGGATCAAGAACTGTGGAAGGAGCAATATATTCTTCGTAAAAACGTCAAGCAAGAGTTTCTTGATTATCTGAGAGAGACCGTGGGAGAAGATGCCTCTCGATGGCTGGAGCTGCATCTTCAGGGACAGACTCAAGAGGCGATCGCCCAAACGATGGAAATGCCCATCAAGCAAGTGTATCGTCTTCGCGAAAAAATCAGCTACCATGCGATTCGTGGGTTTGGCCTCAAATCTCATCCCGAACTTGTGATGACTTGGTTGGGCACATCTCTGCAAGAGCACAGTCTGGGACTGACTCCACAGCAGTGGGAAAAGTTTTGGCATAACCTCACGCCAGCACAGCAGAATATGCTCAACAAAATGAAGCAAGGTGAAAGCATGGAGGCGATCGCCCAGGCTCAAAATACGAAGGCTAGTCAGCTTTTGAGCGAGTGGTCAAAGCTTTATTTTGCCGCTCAGTCCATTCGCAGCAATTCGTAAAGTTTTCTTGCAGCTCTCCCTACAATATCGAGGATGACCTTGGATCAAAAGGCACAATAGAGAAAGAGAGTCGAGCGTTGTAGAAGACTGACATTTTGCCGTTTTGATCTTGATTCGTTGGCGGTTAATCTGTAATCGTTGCTTTGTTCTCCAATGATTTGAGAGAGCATATGGCGCGAACAGACTGAACTAACGGGTAGATTGAATCAGTCATCTAGGTCAATTTTTAAGGAGATACAGAGTCATTGCTTAGAAAGGAACATCAAAATTCCTGTATCATCAAGCTCGGTTTAACAATCAAATGTTTACCATGAACTAATCCAGTTCATTTTCGAATACGGCGAAGCTATTCAACGACATTGCTCCAGCACCGATGTCAGCTTGAAATTCCGTCCGTAACGTAAAAGTGCAAATGAATTACAATTCGGTTGTATCCAGTCGTGTTGGCTTTCCAGTTTAGAATTCAGCTTCCGATGGTTGTCATTCTTATGCATCACCAATAGTCAATAGTTTTAAGAGTCTCTCTCAGAAACACGATCAGGGCAATCCTCATACGGCAGAAAGCAAATGCCCCCGAGTCCTTCTTTTCCTAACTCATCTGATGCTGAACATTCCGGATATCGGCGAGTTGTCGCATGCTTCAAAGCAGATCAAAAAACAGATCCTACGGTGCTCGATCGCCTAAATATCGAGCAGATGTTTGTTCTGATTGAAGGGGTCTTGCCGATTGAGGCGTGTCTCTACTATCAAGTACTGCCTCTGTTTTTGGAAGGAAGTCGGCTTCATCTGGGCATGGTCTCTCCTGAAGACAAAGCTGCCTCAGAGTATGTCCGGCGAATCGTTTCTTATCTCAACTATTCACTCGTGACTTGGGAAATTTCTTCTGGCGCGTTGAAAGCTTCCCTTTCAGCCTACCTGCGCTACGCGGACCAGTCGTCTGCGCTATCGAAAAAACAGCCTTCCCCTGCGGCTCGTCGAGCCGATCGCCTCAGTCGCAACCAGGCTCCTCGGAAGAGAAAAGTGGATGCCGCGAATCACCCGACCCTTGTTGTAGATAGCCCTGATGCTATCGATCCGTCGCTAGAAGAGCTCATTCAGGCTAGTAGTGACAGTGATGCCAAGGCTCAGAACCTACAGCCCCAACCCTTTTCGGCTACGGAGAAAACCAATCGAGCAAAGACTCAACAGTCGGAAGCCAATCAGCCAAAAACTCCGCAGACCGAGCCGAGTCAATCGCCTCTTATGGACGAGGCAGAACTAGAAGCAACCCAAGTGATTTCTCCTCAAGAGATTGCTTTAGAAGCTTCTAGCGCAGAGATGGCAAATCAAGTAATCGAGCCTGTATCGTCAGAAGTGATTGCGCCTGATATTGCGGCAGCATCTGAGAACCAATTGGAATCAGGTTCGCCAGAGTCGATTGTTGCAGAAGCCATTGCATCTGATCCGATTCAATTAGAAGCTGCCGAACCCGAGAGTTCTGACTCTATTCTTCTAGGCACACCTGAGAGTGAAGAAGCATCAGAGTCGTCTCATGCTTCCAGTTCGTTGCAAAATAATGCTGATTTGCCTCTGAGTCTTAATATACTGGAGCCGTTTAGTCAGCATCGACTCAGTAAAGTGGATGGGATGTCTCCCAAGTCCTTGCTGCAAAAGTTGTTAGTTCGAGTGCTCGATCAGGGAATCGGACGCCTTTACTTTGAACAGAGAGGACAGTCAGGCCGAATTCTTTGGAGCGAAAATGGAATTCTCCAATCGATCGTTGATGACCTCACTCCGCTTCAGTTTCGAGGTGTGATCAGCGAACTGAAGGGCATGACCCACCTTCCTTTAGCCCCAGCTCAAGAGTCTTGTCAGGTTGATTTGGAACGGGTTTATAAAGATGAACGCATTTTGCTCCGGTTTCGATTTATTCCTACGGAGACTGGGGAAGAAGCAACCCTGCAAGTATTGCGAGGAGCGGCTTTACGGTTTTATCAACAGCAGCAGCTTTCCCGCATTGGACGAGATGCTTTGACGATGGCTCAGGCGTTACAGAGTAAAGTGGGAGAGTTGCGCGATCGCAGTCGTAGTGTGCGGGAGTTTTCTGACAATCATGCTGAGCTGTTGCCCCAGCTAACACAAATGCTCCATGACATCGAGACCCAAATCAATCATCTGAATCCCTCTCCGGATAAATCGAACGATCGCTCTTCGGATCAAGCCTCGTCTTAGCAAGTGTCCAAAAATTAAAGAAAGTTAAAAGCCCCCCACCAAGCCGTCAGCATGACTTCTCTGCAAGCACTTTCTCAAGGATTTGAAGATGTTGTCGGTCAGTCTTCAGCTATTCAATTATTGGCCCAGGCGATCGCCCGCGACCGTATCGCCCCAGCTTATCTATTTGCGGGTTCAACAGGCATTGGTAAATGTCTGGTGGCTCAGCGATTTGCAGAGCGATTACTGGCACGCTTAAAGATAGAACTCGGGACAACTCCAGAAGGCGATCGCTCCCTTCCAACACCTCAACAATCGACTCAACGCTTGTCCGTTTTGCGGCAGCGTATTGAACAGCGCAACCATCCCGATCTGTTTTGGGTGGAACCGACCTATCTGCATCAGGGCAAACGGGTGTCGATCTCTGAGGCAGAAGAATTGGGCGTGAAACGGCGATCGCCCCCTCAAATTCGCCTAGAACAGATTCGTGAGATTACTCGATTCCTCAGTCGTCCTTCCCTAGAGTCAGAACGAGCAGTGGTGGTGCTCGAAGATGCTGAAACGATGGCAGAACCTGCTGCTAACGCTCTATTAAAGACTCTCGAAGAGCCGGGAAAAGCCACGTTGATTCTACTGGCTCCGGGGGTCGATTCGCTATTGCCTACTCTTGTATCTCGCTGCCAACGCATCCCGTTTGCCCCACTGACACCAGAGGAAATGCAGCAGGTACTAGAACGGAATGAAAAGTCAGAAATTGTAGGTCAGTCTGAAGTGATGGCGATCGCCCAAGGTAGCCCAGGATTGGCGATCGCAAGCTGGAAACGGCTTCAGACGATTGATCCTGAGCTGTTGAGTGCAGCTCAGCGACCTCTCACGAGTTTGCGGATTTCATTAGAACTGGCACGTAGGATCTCTAAGGTTCTTGATCCTGAAGACCAAATTTGGCTCATCCAGTACTTACAACACTACTACTGGAATCAGAGCTATCGTCCGAAAATAATCCAGCAACTCGAAACGGCGCGCCAGCATCTTGGCAACTATGTGCAGCCTCGTCTTGTGTGGGAGACGACCCTGATGCAAATACATCGCGATCAGACCTATGGGTAAGGGCAAACGGCTGCTTGCCCTTATCCGACCAACCTATGGGTAAGGGCAAACGGCTGCTTGCCCCTACCCGACAAACCTATGGGTAAGGGTAAACGGCTGTTTGCCCTTACCAAAGCCGATTTAGAATTGCTCTGCTCTAACGTCTTTCTAGATCATCAGCCCGTATTTCTCATCCCTGCAGCGATACCGTTGATTGTCAGCAACGCTCCTCGTAGCAATTCGCCTCGACTATAGCGCGATCGAATCACTCCGGCGGCAGTACTGTTTTTGTGATACCGCAGGCGTTTCAACAGCGATACTTGCAAAAATCCAAGAGGGACAATGGTGCCATTGCGGAGCTGCACCGATCGCTGCAACTCAGGGTCTCCATCTAGCAATTTTTTATGACCCGTGATGGCCAGTACCAATTCTTTTGTTAAATGATACTCTTGGGCAATCTGTTCAAACAGCAACTCAAAACGAGGCAGATCTTCTGGATTGCTGAGTTCCTGAACGTAGTGCTTGGCGATTTGCAAATCGACCTTCGAGAGAGTCATTTCTACTTTGGAGATTACCATGCGGAAAAATGGCCACTTGTAGTAAAAGTAGCGCATAAGCTTTAGATTTTCTTGGGGTTCTTCTTGCAGGAATTCGTTCAGCGCAGTGCCAACGCCGTACCAAGCAGGCAACAAGAACCGAGTTTGAGTCCAGCTAAATACCCAGGGAATGGCACGGAGTCCCGACAGTCCCTTATTTCCGCTACCTCGTCGTGCCGGTCTAGAGCTAATCTGGAGCTGACTAATCTCCTCAATGGGGGTGACCTGATGGAAAAAGTCGATAAAGTCAGGTTGCTCGTAGATGAGATTGCGATAATGATCGCGCGATCGCATCGCCAACTGCTCCATGATCTCGTTCCAAGGCGCAATGCTGTCAAATTTTGTGCTTAGCAGGCTAGCCTGCATCACTGCACTGGTAACGGTTTCCAAGTTGTACAGAGCCAACTCCGTCAAATTGTACTTAGAGGCCAGCACCTCACCCTGCTCTGTAATTTTGATGCGGCCATCGATACTGCGCCCAGGCTGAGCCAAAACAGCTTCATAAGCGGGGCCCCCTCCTCGACCGACGGAACCTCCCCGCCCGTGAAAAATCCGTAGCGCTAAACCGTAATTTTCAGCCGTACTCTGAAGCGCCTGCTGTGCTTTGTGGATTTCCCAGTTGCTGCTAAGAAATCCCGAATCTTTATTACTGTCTGAATAGCCCAGCATAACTTCCTGTAAGTCCAGCATGAGAGGCGACTGCTCAGGCGAGTCCCCTCCGGCTAAGAACTTTCGGTACAGAGGAAGCTTAAACAGCTCATCCATGACCGAGGGTGCTCGGCGCAGATCCTCGACAGTTTCAAACAGCGGCACAACGCGAAGACTACCCATGCCTGTTGCCGGATCATAGAGACCTGCTTCTTTTGCTAGTAGTAGCACTTCCAGCAGATCGCTGACGTGACGGCTCATGCTGATGACGTAGGCTTGAGAAATGTCAGGACCAAACTCATGGTGCAGAGTCTTCACGACTCGGAACGTCTGCACAGTCTCACGAGCCGTTTCGGAAAAGGGGAGATCGTTAGGAATTAACGGACGCCGGGTTTGAAGTTCTTGGACAAGCCATGCCGTGCGTTCTGTCTCAGACAAGTTGTCGTAGGGCTTGGGCAGAATTTGTAAGTAATCGACAATCTCATTGATCGTATCGGAATGGCGAGAACTTTCCTGACGGATGTCGAGGTGAGCCAGATTGAAGCCGTAGATTTCGACCTGACAGATGAGATCGTCTAACTCTTGGCAGGTCAGTCCTGTCTCGCTGAGGTTGTGCTGGATCAGGTGTAGCTCAGCTAAAAATTCAGACCCCGATCGATAAGCGAGAGCAGAATTAACTTCCGGTAGTTCGTCGCGAAAGCAATCGCTGCTGTAGAGCTGCTGGCTGCGAGCCAGGGTGTTTTTCAACCGTTGAGCAATATATGTGAGTTTAAGACGATAAGGCTCTTGGCGAAATCGAATGGCTAGAGCTTCATAAATGTCTGGAAAGTGCGCTTGATCTTGCTCCAAGGATTCCAGCAGATCAGGTAAAACGTCGCTCCAATGGAGTGAGAGACTCAGCAACTCGACTAGCCGATCAACAGAGAGAATGTACTTTCCCAGAACCAAGTTGCGTTGATAACAGGCTGTTTGCCATGTGATTTGGGGTTTGACCGAGGGATTTCCGTCGCGGTCGGAACCAACCCAAGAGCCGAACTGACAGAAGTTGTACTTAGGTGGACGTAGCCACGGAAAAGTACTGTGTAGAGAGGTTTTGAAGCGCTGATAAAGCTGAGGAATGGCATCAAACAGAACTTCGTGAAAATAGTGAAGTGTGAAGTCTACCTCATCCATCACCGTTGGTTTGAATTGATGAAGTTCGTCTGTGCGCCACCACAAGCGAATCTCTTCAGTAAGCCGTCGTCTTAAAGATTCAGCTTCCCATGAAGAGGAGACTTCCAGAAACTGCATTCCTTCTTCGACTCGATCCAGTTCTCTCAAAATTTGGACGATGCGGCGCTGCTTGCCGCGAATCGTGTGGCGCACAATTTCCGTGGGGTGAGCGGTGAACACCAGCCGAATATCGAGCTTGTCGATCAGCGATTGAATGTGTTGGGGGGGAACATTCAATCGCTTGAGTTTGGGGAACATGCCTTGAAATGTTCTAGCCTCTCGTCGAGGGGACAATGTGTCCGGCAGGCTTTTTTCGAGGATGCCTGCTTGAATTCCGTTGTCTTTTGTCTCCGGATCAAGGTAAGGGGGGACTGCGTCGAACGCAAAGAAGGAACGCTTCTCGCGATCGCTCGAATCTGCTCCGGTTTCGTAGGCGGCTCGATAGAGCAGCTGCTGACCTCGCTGTTCGTAGTGCTGCTCTACGATGTTGATCAGCTGAAAGTAAAGCGCAAATGCACGCGTGAGACGAATCGCCTCATCGAGGTCGATGTCTTCGACTAGCTCTACGACCTCGGCACTGGGAGTCGCAGACGCAAGACCGTCGGGAGAGCAAATCGCGAGGAGCTTCTTTAAAAGTTGCACGAAGTCTTGACCGCACTCTTGATGAAGCACCGATTCCCATAGGTCTTCAACAATCTTGAGGCGGTGTCGCAAAAAGAAGTCTGAGCTCGAAGCAACGGAATCTTCTTTACTATTCTGAGGTGATGTGACTAATAGGTTCGAGCGAGAAGCGTCATCGGGTGAGTGCAGAGTTGAACTCATGGCCTGTCCTAGCGAGATACCGTGATAATCTTATGAGGTTTTGTCTAACAAATTCTAGTTCTTTGGCATATAAAAAGACTTTTACGCGAAAAGAAAAAGATTTTGTTCACTCTGAGCACTTTTGTACGGAAAATGAATTGGCTTGTGGGCTGTGATGCGATGCGGTAACGCTATAGACTACTCAACTACAAGAATCATTCAACCAGCAGGTTGTCTGGATCGGATAGGCCTCATGGAAAGGTAATGACTCGGAGATCGGGACTGAGGCTAAGCCTGGTTCTACTGAGTTGCCGTGTCTGCTTCAACGGCGACGAAAAACATCATAAACGCTATAGGCTCAACCCCGGCTACTCGAACAAAGATAGCTGTGCCGGAGTATTGTCCTGACAGCTATCCCAAGGTAACGATTCGACACGAACAGCCGCTTGTTCGAGCTGGTGCTGAAACCTGCGCAGTAGACCTGGCGATCGCGCTTCAATCGGACAATGCACAAAGAAATAGACAGTCGTTCCTTGGTCGAGCCATTGCCGAATTCGCTCTGTCCACTCTGCTAAATATTTTTGGTTGAGATCGGAGTCTGGATGACTGATGTAGCGCACAATGCTGAAATCACTTGTGAGGTAAGGCTGAAGGGGCACTTGGGGCTTTTTGCGCTCAGAAGCAACTTGGGGATCATCGGGAGTTTGATACATAGGACGACTGTCGAGCAGCACTCGCCCAATGCCTAACTTCTGGAGCATGGAGTTGAGATCCTCAGTCTGTTGAGGGCGAAACCAGTCTAAATGACGCACTTCTACACTGATGGGGTATGTTGCGCGATCCCATCGGGTGAGAAAGGTTTCTAAATCCGTGAATTGAGCTGGACTGTAGCTAGGAGGAAGCTGCACGAAAAATGGCCCAAGGCGATCGCCCAAAGGCTTCACACGATCGAGAAAAGCAGCTGCCTCCTCGAAGCGAGGCATGAGTTCACCTTGATGAGTGATGTCGCGGGGGAGCTTCAAGCAGAACTTAAATTCTGACGACGTTTCTGACTTCCACCGCTGCACCATGGATTCGCTTGGCACGGAGTAGAAAGTCGTATTTCCCTCTACAGCAGTCAATCGTTGGCTGTACAGGCTGAGAAAATCACCCGCTCGGCTTCCTTGAGGATACAAATCCCCTACCCAATCTTTGAACGACCATACAGCGCACCCAATGTAAAACTGCCGACTCATAGCACTCTCATCTCAACCGTCGCCAGTCTACCGTTGAATTGTGACAGGTGGGAGCTAGACGGTGAAGAAGAGGCTTATGCTGCGACTATGGCGATCGCGGGTGCTTCGCGCACCACATAGGCGTAATGAAGGGGATACCCTTCTAGATAAATCGCATCAATACAACGAATCGCGGTCTCACGATTTTTGTAAGATCTGAGCACTCGCTCACTGCCGTCCGCATATTGGATACACACTTGCCATTGCATTGATAGATTCCCTTGAGTATTGACAGAACGCCGATGAAAGCCGATGAAATATGTAGTTGCTTATTGCGACTCTTGCTAAGACTTGAACCGTTAGGTCTAGGGAGAATTGATCGATGCCGCAAATCTCTCTAACCTCACTTCGAGTCGCCTAGCTTCATACACCCTGGATGCAAAACCTGAATTTGCTTAGTCGTCTCTTGTCTTAAATTCTAAGAGGTTAGTGAAAACTCCGACTCCGTACAAGCATTGAAATTCAAGGCTCCGATGTCTTGTGTGAACGTTATGAGTTATACGCATCGAGAGCGATCGCCACAGTCTTTGCGAGTTGTACGAAGATGGAGTGGCTTTATTAAATAATTCAGAGAAAGGGTTCTTCGTCAGTAAATGAAGTACTCTAACTGGCCTCACATCGCTTTCAAGTTGTGGCTATCTGGCTTGCATAGTTGTGTCATGCTAATCTTTGCCTCGAACAAAACTTATTCTCTATACGCATCACGGCTAGTCTGCGATTAAACTATGGAAGGTAATTTGTAAAGCAGCAAAAGCTTGTCTATTTCTATGTACGACTGCATTGTTGTAGGCGCAGGCCCATCAGGCGGGGCAGCAGCCTACCATCTCGCGAAGCGAGGACGCTCAGTTCTGATTGTGGAAAAAGCGTCTCTACCTCGCTATAAGCCCTGCGGTGGCGGCGTATCTCCCCAAGTTGCGGAATGGTTTGATTTTGACTTTTCTCCAGCTATTTCTTTCAAGGTTGATACTCTGCACTACACCTGGAATATGGAAGATGCAGTCGAAGTCCGTTTAGAAAACGATCTCGAACCAATCTGGATGGTGCGGCGCGATGTTTTTGATCACTTCTTGGTCAAGCAAGCTCAGCGACAGGGAGCAGAGCTTCGAGACAACACGGAAGTGACTAGCATTGAGTTTCAGAGCGACCATTGGCGGGTCACCCTTGGGGAAGAAACGGTTGCAGGACGATATCTTGTCGCAGCTGATGGTGCAAAAGGGCCTCTCCCCAAATGGCTAGGGTTCAAAGACCGTAAACGTCAGCTTGCCGGGGCTCTAGAAGTTGAAGCTGCTGTTTCAACGCCCGAAAACATGCCTGTCTACTTCGAATTTGGCATGGTTCAAAACGGTTACATCTGGAATTTTCCTAAAGCCGACGGCTATTCTATCGGTGTTGGAGCATTTCGAGGGGGAAAACCCCAAGACTTTCGCAAAATTCTGACTCAATACGCTCGAAAGTTTGATGTTGAGCTTAGTGATACGCGTCAGTATGGGTATCCCATCACGCTTTGGGACGGTAATCAGCGATTGCATACGGAGCATGCTGTTTTGGTGGGTGAGGCTGCTTGCGTGGTCGATCCCTTCACAGCAGAGGGCATTCGGCCTTCAATCTTTAGTGGCATTAAGGCAGCAGAGGCGCTGGATGCAGCTTTAAGCGGTGATATCAATGCTTTAGAGGGGTATACAAACACGATGGCGCAGGAGTGGGGCGCTGATTTGCAGTGGGCTAGTCGATTGGCCGCAGCGTTTTATCGTTTCCCAAAAGTGGGCTATCAGATCGGAGTCAAGCGCCCGTCAGCATCAAGGCGAATGGCTCAAATTTTGGCGGGTAAGCTGCGTTATGGCGATGTTGCTCAACGGGCTTTGCAGCGTCTCAGTGGTGGGTTTATCCCAGGTTTGAACTAGCGCTGCCTGTCTCAGAAGCGGCATCCATGCAGTCCTCCATTTTGGAGAGTAAGCTGCGAATAGAGACTTTAATTCGAAACATGGAGATCGAGATCTCAGCACATGTTTCTTTCTCCAGCATTGGCTCAAAGGTCACGGTGCTATGCCACAGCGAAGAGTGAACCACTCGTCCAGAATATGTTTTGGCACGTTTACTGATAGTTTCTGATTTGACAAGGGGCAATCTACCAAAGTGGCTGTCTAAGAGAAATTAACCTGGAGCGTTGCGCTAAAGTAATTATGCCTAATGTATTGATGCTAGGGAGAGGCACCCCGTTGAAACGATCTCAGCTTGCTAAATATTACAACTCGAAAGGACTATCGCGATCGCCTCGCTCTGTGAATCGTCCCGTGCATCCTCTTGCGATCGCACAGCCTTCTCCGCTAGGTGGCGATCGCCCATCAGATTGGATGTCTGGACGCAATATCGATCTTTGCCTGCTTGCCGTGTGTTCTTGCGTATTAAGTCTGATGTGTCATCAGGGTGTGGGAGTTGTGAGTACAACTTCGGCTAGCAGCACTGGCATGAATACGGCATCGACATCTCCCGCCCAAGTCGATTTTCTAGTCAAAGCTGGACTCCTTACCTCTGGTCGTCAGAAACTAGCGGTTCAAGAATCTGACGACGAAGCTTCGTAAAGATTGTTGGAGGCTTCTCAGGCATCGAGGTCTGACTCTGACACGGGTTTTTGTGAGCCGTGCGTTGGACAAGGGGGGGCAGAAATGGAGCGGTCGAGCCATCCTGTTGCTTGCTGTAAACGCATTAGGGCTTCTTCCTTGTTATTGTTGACTAGATAGACAAGGGCTGTAGCGACTTGCTCTTGGGCTCGGGCTGTCCGGTTGCCTTTGAGCCGATGCCAATCACTGGGGGCGATCGCCAACCTTTCAGCTAAAGCTTGAGCCAGCTCGGCAGTTTCTACATCAGCAAACTTGCTGCTGGTGGCAAGCGAATCGGTAATGAGAGAATTGAAATTCATGCTCATAAAAGAGGTTCCTCAAACAACGACGAAAAGATAGCTGTGAGATAGAGAATGAAGTTATCCACGCCTATCGTAAGGTACAGAAAATCCGTGGATTCTTATTTTCACTTTTCACCTCAGTCTCTAGTGTAGTGATTCTTGCAGTTGGATTTAAGTCCTGAATTGAATCCGTCACTCAAAACTCGATATTCTTAAAATCTAAATTTCATGAGTCCGCCCAACGATTCTTCATTTCCACCGTCCGATGCGCCTCAACCCAGCGATGGAGAACCACCGAGCATTGCTCCGGCGAGGGATGGCTCGTCTGGTGAAGGTCAGTCTTCTGAAATCCCCGAAACGGAATCTTCAGAAGTCGAGCAGTCTATTCGTGTGTTGGAGGAAGCGCTCCAAGCTTTGAAAAATCGATATGCGGATGTTTTGTCAGCTCAGGCTCGCCGAAGCGAACTGCGTACCCAATATAATCGAACTCAAAGCGAACTCAGCCGCCATCGCACGACACAGCTAAAATCTGAGCTGCAAGCTCTCCAACAGAAGATTGACGAGGCTGAGGTGACCCTCGAAAGTCAGCTTTTTTCCTGGAGTAGCCTCAAAGAACCATTCTGGATGGCGGTGCGGTTCGGTGGGGTTGGTATTTTGGTGGGCTGGTTGTTGCGGTCGGCAGCGGGTTAGTGAGTGAGTTCTCACCATTGGTTGTTGGCTAATGCTAAAGGGGACGCTGCCTCACTTCACTCGGCGTTTCTTCTACACCGATCTCTTCATCTTGTTTAGGGTCAAGGATTTCCGCATCTAGCCCAATGTCTGCTGTGTTGTTGGCAATAGCTAGCATGTGAGGAACAACGACAGCGAATGTTGTGATGTTGTCTTTGCTTGCAACCTGAATTTCTCCTTCCAGATGCTCGGTCAATTCCTGGACTAGAGCCAGTCCGAGTCCTGTGCCTCCCTGTTTCCAAGGATCGGCGCTGGGAATGCGATAGAACTTATCAAAAATGTGAGTGATTTCCCGTTCCGAAATTTCTACGCCAGAGTTGCTGACGGCGAACTGGACTGAGTTATCGTCAGAAGTGACCTGGACGGCGATCGCCTCATCGGGGGGAGTGTATTTGCAGGCATTATTGATTAATTCCGTCAAGATGCGTCCCAAACTTACCGAGTCGGATTGAATGATAGGCAGTGGAGATTGGGTTTGGAGAGAGAGGGTTTGTTGTCGGCTAGCCGCACGGTTCTCAAACGGTTTGACGACCTGCTGCAACCACTCTTCTAGGCAAATAGGCTCTACTTGGAGGGTCGTGCGATTTGCTTCCAGTCGTTGAAGATCAAGGAGATCGTTGATCAGGCCAATTTCACGTTGACACTCATCTTGCAAAATCTTAAGGTAGTGTGCAGCTTTTTGATCCAGAATCGGATCGCCTAAAGACCCTGGACTCCGACCATTGCTTGTTTCTTTGTTCGCTGTTTCATGTTGAGACCTGCCCTTGATGCTTCCATTAGCGGTTGGGTTGGCTCCGGGGGGCGAAGGATGACTCGAAGTATCCATCAAAAGAGATAGCATCCGTGTCGCTAGCTTGATGTTCGCTACCGGAGTTCTCAGCTCGTGGGAAACCGTACTGAGAAAGTCGTCTTTCAAATTGTTGAGGCGCTGTAGCTCTTGCACTTGAGCTTTTGTGGCTTGGTAAAGACGGGCTTGGCGAATGGCGATCGCACATTGATTGGCGACCTGTTGCAACAGTCTCAACTCCAAATCTCTGAAGGCGTAGTCTGCCGAATTGATTAGCCACAAATCGCCTAAAACATCCTGATCATCAATGATGGGACAGGCGAGCATCGAGACACTGCCTCGCGCCGGATTGGGAAACAGGGAACAAAACTGGAAATGATATCCCGCCAAAAGCTGCGTATAGATTTGAGGCGAGTTCTCCATGCTGATCACTCGTCCCTGCACCGGAACTGTAGATGCTGCATGTTCGTAGTGAACGATCGCCGTTTTGGCCTCTAGGTCATAAAGGGTCGCGTTGCACGACCGCACTCCTAACCCAAGACCCAGCTCTCTCACTGCCGAACGCAGGATGTGGTCTTCGTCTAAGGTATCTCTTACCTTATCAGTAACTCGTTTGAGCAAAGACTCAAATTCAAGGGCTCTTTGTAATCGTTCGGCAGACTGACGTAACGTTTCTTCTGCCTTTTTACGCTCAGCAATTTGTGTTTCTAGCTCTTGATTGTTTTTCTCCAGCTCATTGGAGTCGGGTAAATTGAAAATGGACGGTAGCACTCGATAGAATTTAACCGCTGCCGCGACTGCAACAACAGCGGTCAACCCTTTAAGAGAGCCAGAGAGCCAGTATGCCGGATGCCAGATCGTCCAAACTTGTGAGAGATGGATGAGTCCACAGCTTAAGATAAACAAGCTAAATAAGGCAAACGTGCTCTGGAAGGGCATTTTACGCCGCTTCAGCATGACGCTCACCAGCATCATAGAAATCGAGCCGTATGTTGACGCAATCAGTAAATCAGAGATGGCATGTAGCCCTAGTAAATTGGTTTGCCATAGATAGCAACTTCCATAGGGCACGTAAGGAGCAGGTGAAAATACAAAGTTCAGCACAAAGTTCAGCGCATCAAGCATTGAAATCGTCAGTTGGAATGGGTTCCTTTACTCTATATACGCACTATCATGCCCGTCCGGAAGTAGCCACATTAAAAAGAGGACTCAAATTAAGCCTTATTTCATCTGAGCTGTGAATCAGAGTGAGTCAGTTGTAAATGATCCAAATCTGAACCTTTACGGATGGACACAAAGTCTGCTGGGTTCATCATAGTCGTGTTGCCGCTTCAATACCTCCGTACAAGACTCGATAAGACTTTGTTCAATCGATCCGGAGGTATTTTTCTGAAAAAATGTGATGTTTAAGAGACGCTAGGCTGAGAGAATCGTGTTTTAGAGCAAACACTGTTCTATGGCAAT
>CAKZMO010000128.1 GCA_937128595.1 uncultured cyanobacterium
CAGCAGGTCATCCATGAGTTGAATCTTTCCGCATCATTCCATGCTGTGCAACACCGCGCAGTTTAAGGACGTTCAAATGAGTCAAGGTTCATGATATGTAGCAGAAGTTCCAGAATGCTCGATGGTCTGATACGAAACTTTCTCGTACTTTCACATCTTAACTTCCAAACTGCTGAGACTCTGAACCATAGTGTACCTTAAAAAATTTTGTAGAAAATGAGTTTTGAAGACGCTTGTCTCTATCGGAAACGTATCGGAAAATTTTCTGACAAGACCAAAAATACGAACTTTTGAAGACAACTGAGTGCTCTATGTAAACTCGTATTTTGCATAGAGCAATACAAAACCGAGTAGTTTTACCCTATAAACGAAGGATTTGAAAACCTGTCCTTTCGCATTCGTGCTTTATCTTCTCTGTTGTGCCCAGAGCCTCTTCCTTTTGAAGCAGAAGCGCTAGTCAAAAAGCCCTTCTTAAAGTCGAGGCAAGTTAAATAAATTATTCTTAAGTTAAGAATAACAAACCCCTCTTGTGTAAACAAGATTAAACGCGTTAAGGAGTTTCAACATGAAAGCCGGACAATATTTTGCCATAACAACAGGAGTTATTTTTACTACCATCGGAATCTTAGGTTTTGTCTCTAGTTTCGTGACTGAGCCATCGGTACTCCCTCCCTATGTTGCTGAAATAGGTGCCAGCGAAGGCTTTGGATATTTGATGGGTCTCTTTCCTATCAACTTCGCCCACAACATTGTTCACCTAGTCGTGGGTGGTCTAGGCATCCTAGCAGCCATTTCCTTAGACAGCTCTCGCCTTTACGCAGGCTTGCTCGCTGTATTTTACGGAGCGTTGACCCTGTTAGGTCTGTTTCCTGTGTCCAACACACTATTTGGTCTCGTTCCGATTTACGGATATGACGTACTGCTCCATGGTCTAACAGCTATCATTGCAGCGTACTTTGGCTTTATTGCTACACCTAATTTGCTTGCGCTTTTTGCTCAAAATCGAGAGATTGCAAAGCAGCAAAATGAAGCGACTTAATCAAGCTGAGTTTCAGTAAAGAAATGGAAGGCTTAAGATGTGGAAGGAGTCTGCATCTTAGGCCGAATTCTGCTAATCTTGCACATCCTTTTCAGAATTTGACTATCGTGTTAAAACTCCTCTTTTTTTGAGATAATCTTAATAGAATTGAGAAACTACTTTTCACCATCTAATACGTTTCAAAAATCCTCTAAGAAAATATGTAGAGAGCGCTAAGACTATCAAAAAATTGGTCGAGAACAAAATATTCAACTTTGAATTAGTTATTGCTTCGATAAGTAGCACATGTTGAAGCAATTATTCTCCATCAGTATCTGTCCTAACCTATCTGCGCATTGCTATAGAAGCTATTCCATATCAAGCCTGGCATAAAAAGATTGAGTAAAAGATTGAGTGCTCGTAAATTAATAGATGACTAAATTTAACCTAAAGCAGTTTTGAGAGTTATCACGGATTGAGCGAGTTTATAGACGGTCTCAATATACAAAAAAATATTTTGCGCGTCGCAGCTCGATTGATAATATTAGTCGTCCATCATCATTTCGATACACTTCAAACACCTTTTTATGCACTCCGATTACAGTCTCTACAATTTGGGTGATATCGTTCTTCAGTCGGGTCAGACGTTGCCCAATGCGCAGCTCGCTTACGCCACGCTTGGTACACTTAGTTCTCGCAAAGACAACGCAGTGTTGCTGCCGACCTACTATACCGGAACCCACCGCAGCTATCTCTCAATGATTGGTTCTGGGCATGCCCTCGACCCCGATCGCCATTTCATCATCATTCCGAATATGTTTGGCAATGGAGTTTCGTCGTCTCCTAGTAACACTTTAGACCCCAGCGGTGGTGGCAACTTTCCTCAAGTTACTCTCCACGACAATGTGAGATGCCAGCATCGGCTCATCACCGAGCAGTTTGGTATCAAAACTCTAGCTCTCGTCGCTGGATGGTCAATGGGCGCACAGCAAGCATTTCACTGGGCCGCCTTATATCCAGACCAGGTCAGAAATATTTTGCCGTGGTGCGGCTCAGCTAAAACTTCCATTCACAACGGCGTGTTTTTGGAGGGGGTGAAAGCTGCGCTCACGACTGATGCTACCTGGCAAGGGGGCTTTTATACTCATCCCCCCAGACAAGGACTCAAAGCTTTTGGTCGAGTGTATGCAGGCTGGGCTTACTCTCAAACATTTTTCCGAGAACGTCTCTACACTCGGCTAGGCTTCGATTCTGTAGAAGCGCTGCTTACAGACTGGGAGCGCGATCATCTCGCCTGGGATGCCAACGACTTGCTGGCGATGCTGTGGAGTTGGCAACATGCTGATATTAGCGCCAATGAGCATTACCAAGGCGATTTCCAAGCAGCGCTGCAAAACATCAAAGCCCGCGCCATCGTTATGCCTGCTGCCACCGACCTATATTTCCCACCAGAAGACAGTGCGTTTGAGGTCGAGCATATGCCTAATGCTGAGTTAAGGGTGATTCCTAGTGTCTGGGGCCACTGCGCTGGAGGGCCAGGACGCAATCCTGCCGATACAGAATTTATTGAAATGGCGATCGCCCAACGACTCAATGATGAAACTACATCAGAATGAGTGCGATATGTGCATAACCCTGAAGAACTTGGTCTTACTTAATTTGGACGGTTCATCCATTTCGGTATCGCCGTGGCCATGAAACTTTTCTATTCCTCAAACGCCGTTTAAAAAATCCTTAACGAAGATGCACCCTTGCGTTTGAGTACTAGAGAATGAGTAAGAAGAAGACAATTGGAATCGCTATAATTGGAAGGGGTAAACCCTCAGATTCAGGTTCTTTTTCTGCAACATCTCGACTAAACTTGCAAGTCAAGCATGTAAACTTACTTCCATGATTAACCACCGTTTCCGATCCACATTGGGGGCAGTGCAGATGAGGCTGAAACTGGGTTTTGTTTAAGGTCGAAGGCGATAGACTCATAGGTTTAACCAGATAAAACAGTAGAAATTAAACCAATCTCAGAGTAAGAACCAATGTATGGTTACAGAAACATCACTCTAAGTTGTTGACTCTAATTAGATTCGGACGATAAACAGGAATGACTGAAATAGATCAAGTTTGCAGAGCAAAATCAACGATGCTGAAATAGCTTTAGAATTGATGCAAAATCGATAAACAGTGAGGTCAGGTAAAGGGTGCTAGCTCAACTAGTTGTGAGTAACAGAGGATTGACTATTCATTAGTTTCGAAACATTTTCAGAGTCTAATGACTCAAGAATCGCTTTTGTAGTAATCAGTAAGCAAATCAACAGTCAAAAATTCGTTAGAAGCAAAGACAACTGACACAGCCTCTTCTGGGCCTTGTGAGTAATGATGATTTGGATAAGGCTGTAAGCTACGATGGTCTTCAGGCTGAGCAAGAGTCTGAAGCATTGCCATAATTTTTTTGAAAAGCGATGTAGCGGAAGAACGTTCTGTTGAATGGTGCTTAGCCCGACGTGCGGATGTGGTTCCATACATAAGAGTATCCTCCAAACGATATTTAGTATTAAGAACGATAGGCACAATGCAAAATCGACCTATCTGCTTTCTGAATCAACTTCAGTTTTAATGCAAAGCTGAGATGTTGGAACCATAAAAACTCAATAAATACAGAAAAGTCGCTCCGAGTTTTTCCGCATTTCACCTCGAACCGTTTGAAGTTACTCTGTTCTGGAAGATCTGAAAATATTTTTTTAGAGCACGTAGATGGGAACAAAATTGTGTTAAATCACAGTCTGAGTCGAGATTGATGGAAAACCTCTTATTTTCTCAACCTCAGTGTCTGACATCTTTTTCCTGTTGCTGTTGTGTAGCTACAGCCAGTAGCCTTGGGACATTTTTGTGGCGAAAGTATCTATGTCCTAAGTAAGTTGGCTACGGCTACATATAAGAACCTTGAGTGATTTGGATTACATCAGAGTTGGAAAAATTACTTGATCATAGTGTTACGCGCTGATGTAAAAACCAATAGTTGATGGAGAAGCCGCGCACGGCGCGGCTTCTCCATCAATATCTGTCCTAACCTATCTGCGCATTGCTATACTCCTTTTTTTGTGAAACGGATAAATCCGTGTTATCACAGAGTCAAGGGTGCTGGCTTACGTATGTGTTGGATACCGCCAATGGGTATTCATAACAAAATTTCAAGAGTTCTACCGTTTTTCTCCAACACAATGGACGTTCATAAAGCACTGCACCTCGTTGACCAATTGGTCTTTGAGAAAACTGGACAGTATCTAAGCGATCTAGAACGCCGAGTCTTCATCGGATCGTGGAATGGTAAAACCTACGAAAAAATTTATCCTGAAAATCCTGAATATGTTGAAAAGACGGTTGGTTATCGTCTTTGGCAAAAACTTTCAGATGTTTTAGGCGAAAAGGTTACAAAAAAGCGGCTTCGAGGAGCAGTCGAACGGTTAATGCTGCGTCAGGAGCAGTCTCAGTCCAATGTACTTATCAGTTATCGAGGACAGGGCGTTGATCGAGAGGTAGCTCTCAAGCTTAAGTCTTTGTTGCAAGACGTTGACTACGCAACTGTTGTTAGTAATCTGGACGAAATTTTGCCGTCGCCACGGCGAGCCAACGCGGTTAATCAAACGAAAATTGACTTTGAACTCAAACGCTGTCAGGGATTTGTTCTTGTCCTCTCTTCTAAGAGTGCAGTGAGTGAAATGTTGCTAGAGCAGCTGAAGCGTTTGTACGAATGGCGAGGCAACCCCGATGAAACGATGCCTTGGTTGTTAGCTATTTCGGTCGATCCTTTTGAAACGTTGCCGCTGAGTCATGACTTCCGTCACTATTTAGAAGACTTTACTATTCAAGCCCGGTCTTCCCTCTCTGATCCTCAGGTCATAGTGGAGTGGTTCCAGAGTCATTTGCAGAGTGTGGGTACTGACGCTGATGTGTCTTTGAAGTCGGCGTTACCTCAGCCAACTATCGTCGGATCCTCTTCTCATTCATCAGTGTCAGGATCAAAGTTTCCGATGCCAACCGCAGAGCCAGAAATTCCCCAGGGACAGGTTCGTCTGGCTTCAGCATTCTATATCGAACGACCTCCTTATGAGTCTCAATGCCATGAGGCGATCGCCCGTCCGGGGGCACTCATCCGTCTTAAAGCTCCACGACAAATGGGTAAAACTTCCTTGATGGCGCGGATTCTCAATCAGGCGGCAGAACGAGGCTATAAGGCCATTCCCATTAGTTTTCAACATGCGGATCGAGCTGTTTTTCAAGACCTGGGTAGTTTACTGCAATGGTTTTGTACAAAAGTTGCTTTTAAGCTTCATATTGCTCCCCAAATTGAAGAACACTGGGTGGATATCTATGGCAGCAAAGACAACTGTACAGCCTACTTTGAAAACTACATTTTGCCAGAGATCAAAAGTCCACTCGTCTTAGGTTTGGATGAGGTTGATGCAGTTTTTCAACATCCAAAAATTGCCGATGACTTCTTCGGTCTACTCCGAGCTTGGTATGAAGAAGCAAGTTACGGAAGCGATGACAGCAAATTATGGGAGCGACTGCGCCTGGTCGTTGTCCATTCTACTGAAGTTTATCTTCCTTTAGATGTCAATCAATCTCCGTTTAACGTAGGGCTCCCTATTGAGTTACCTGCTTTTACTCAAGCTCAAGTAAGCGATCTGACAAAACGCCAGGGGCTAGAGTGGACAACGCAGCAAGTCGAAACGTTGATGACACTTGTTGGAGGGCATCCTTATTTGGTTCGTTTGGCTCTTTATCACGTTGCTCATCGTCATCTGACCCTTGAGGATCTGTGCCAAACTGCTCCAACCGAAGCAGGCATTTATGGAGATCATCTCCGACGGCACCTTTGGCATCTGGAACAGCATCCAGACTTAGCTCTGGCTTATCAGGTCATTCTCAAAGCGTCCGAGCCAACTTCACTTGATTCAGAACGGATGTTTAAGCTTCATAGTTTGGGGCTGGTTCATTTGCGAGGCAACGGCGCAATTCCAAGTTTCGAACTGTATCGTCAGTATTTTGGCGATCGCCTCTAACCTCTACTCCTACCTCGAATTTTAAATTTGCCATCACTCGCCCCCACTTACGATGCCAAACTTAGCTCACAGCGACTACCGATATAAAGTTGGCGGCCACTTATCTCTAGATGCGCCTAGCTATGTGGTTCGTCAAGCCGATCAGAAACTCTATAAAGCCTTGAAAGCAGGAGAATTTTGCTATGTTTTGAATTCTCGACAGATGGGCAAAACCAGCTTACGTGTACGGACGATGGCTCAACTTGGAAAAGAAGGTATCCGATGTGCGGCTATTGATCTGACTAAAATTGGCAGTCAAGATATCACTCGTGACCAGTGGTATGCCGGCGTCATGCGACGACTGGTTTTCAGTTTCAACCTTTCACTTGACTTAGGAAGCTGGCTTCAAGAGCATCACTTTTTATCGCCAGTCAATCGGCTCTGTGAGTTGATTGAAGACATTCTTTTGAAAGAGGTGCGATCGCCCATCGTCATCTTTATCGACGAAATTGATGCAGTTCGGAGTCTTCCCTTTGGCTTGGATGATTTTTTTATGTTCATCCGAGCCTGTGACGAGTATGAGCGGCTCACGTTTGCACTTCTGGGTGTGGCAACTCCGGCAGAACTGATGCAGGAACCCGACAGCACGCCTTTCAATGTAGGTCATCCTGTTGATTTGCACGGTTTTCAACAACACGAAGCTCACTCATTGGCGCTTGGGCTTACAGGCAGCGTGCCCGACCCAGAAGCGGCTTTAGCCACGATTCTCGACTGGACAGGAGGCCAACCTTTTCTAACCCAAAAGCTCTGTCAGCTCGTGACTCGCTATCCCAATACGTCGCCCACCCTCGGTACCGCAACCTGGATTGACCAGCTCGTGCAAGACCGGATTATTGATAACTGGGAAGCGCAAGATGAACCGCCCCACTTGAAAGTAATTCGCGATCGCCTACTTTATGCCCCGGAACGTGCAGGGCGAATGCTGAAGCTGTACCAAAAGAGCTTAGAGCAAAACTCTGTAATGGCGCTCAATCTCGACGAACATATCCAACTGCAAATGGCAGGACTTGTCGTCAAACGCGATAGCCGACTACATGTTTATAACCGTATTTACGCAGCAGTCTTTAACCCAGGCTGGATTCGGAACGCTCTTACGGGTCTGCGGTCAGATTTTATGCAGATTGTGGAACGCCAAGAAAAAAAGCTCTTATCTATGCTGAACCTGATGGAAGGGCAGGGCTTTGACTACATTCTCAATGAGATTTTGAGCGAAATTGTCAGCAAATTGGGTGAAATGCTCAGTGTTGATCGCGTCTCTATCTTTTTTGTAGACCGAGAGAACAATGATCTGTGGTCGATCCTTGCGAGAAACGGAGATCGGAGTCATCCTCCAGAGATTCGTATCCTCAGCAATGCAGAAGCGAAAGGCTACATGACAGAGTTCAATCAGTGGCGCTACGATCCGACAAAAGCAGGAGAGAGCAATATTGCCGAGGACGATTATCCGGTTCATGATGAACTGTTTTTGCCGCTGGCCGATCACAACGAAGTCCCAATCGCATTTGTCCATCTTGCCAACAAAATTCAGCCCTCCTTTCCTCCCGAAACGCCTCTCTCAAAAAAGCTGAATCGTCAGGGATTTACCTTTGCTGATGAGCAGCATTTTCGAGAATACGCTGACCCGATTCGTCGAGTGTTGGAGCGATGTCAATATTGCTATCAGATGACCCAGCGACTGCAGGTATCGGAGGCCCTAAACGAAGCCGCCAGTACCCTTTCTCAAAGCGTGCTGGACTCTGATCAAATCATTCATCGCGTGATGGAGTCGGCGAAAAAGCTGATGAACGCCGATCGCAGTAGTCTCTGGCTCCTGAGTGAAGACAAAAGCTATCTGTGGAGTAAACTGCCAAACGACCACGGCGAAATGCAACTGTGGAAAGTGAAAGTGGGTCAGGGGTATGCGGGACGGGTAGCTGAGACTCAGCAATCAATCAATATCCCTTTCGATTTATACGATCATCCTGGTTCTGCTACATCTCGTGAAACTGATCAGCGGACAGGCTACCGTACCTGTAGCTTGCTCTGCATGCCTATTTTTAACCCTGAAGGAGAATTGCTAGGAGTGACCCAGTTGGTCAACAAAAAAAGGTTGGGCAGTTTTCCGGCTTATGACCCGACTCAGTGGCCTCAAGCTCCAAAGTGCTTTATGGCTAGCTTTGACGGAGAGAGCCAGCGCCATATGGAAATCTTTAACACTCAAGTGGGAGTAGCGCTTCAAAATGCTCGTCAGTTTGAGGCGCTTAGAGCGAAGGTGCCAAACCCACATCAAACAGTAGTCAGTCAAACTTTTGCCTTGCTGAGGCAAGTCATGGATACTCAGGGATTTGATGAAGTTCTAAACGTCACATTGCGCTCCATTACTCTGAAATTAGGACGATCGGTCGGCGCTGATCGAACATCGATCTTTTTGCTCGACGAAGAACGGGAAGAGTTTTGGTCGATCATTGCAGAGTCTGATGACGATGATGATGCTTTAGAAATTCGCGTGCCTTCTAGCCATGGAATTGTGCAGGAAGTAGCAACCTGCCAAAGCATTGTGAATATTCCCTACGATTTTTACGACGATCCTCGTTCGGCGATCGCCAAACAGCAGGATCGAAAAAACTATTATCGAACCTACACGCTGCTAGCGATTCCTATGGTCAATCCTCGACGTAGGTTAGTCGCTGTTGTCCAACTATTAAACAAGCTGAAACCCAACCACGACCCCGAGAGACCTCTCGCAGAACGAATTGATCAGGCAGGGTTTAGCGATGACGACATTGCCAAAATCGAAGGTGATGCAGTCGCCATTCAGATGATTTTGGAAAGCTTTTGTTCTTATCACAAGACCGCGCGGGGACAGCGAGTTGCCGCTTCACTAATGGCCGCAACGCGATCGCTAGAACGAACCAGTGCTGACCCAACAGAACTGCTGTTACGAGTGATCGGCGCGGCGAAAGACTTACTGGCTGCCGATCGAGGCACGTTGTGGCTACTCGACTCTGACCGTCGCGAACTTTGGACTCGCGTATCGACTCAATCTGGACAGCTACAAGAACATCGAGTCAAAATGGGTCAAGGTTTTACGGGACGAGTGGCTGAAACGGGTGAAACCCTGAATATTCCCTTTGATGTTTATAAGCATCCCGACGCGGAGATCGCCAAAGCCGCCGACCGAGTCAACGGCTATCGCACCTGTAGTTTGCTGTGTATGCCCATTCTCAATCTCGATGGAGAACTGATTGGAGTCACCCAGCTGATCAACAAGAAGCGATCGCTAGAACGGAGTCATGCTGCTTTATCAAGCCAAGACGAGGTTCCTTACATCTTCCGCACGAGCTTTGATGAGAGCGATCGCAAATGCCTTCAAATTTTTAACACTCAGGTTGGCGTTATTATCCAAAAGGCCGAGCTTCTAGCTGCTGTCGGAAGCCGATCCAACCCTGGATAATGTTAGCGTCAGGAGACCAACCAGTCTTTTAGTGTTGCTGCAAGTTTAGAGATATAGCGCTACGCGCTGATATAAAACCAATAGTT
>CAKZMO010000129.1 GCA_937128595.1 uncultured cyanobacterium
ATGTCCTAAGGCTACTGGCTGTAGCTATAGCTTCTAATGCCAACAAATCAAATTCCCTCTTCCGCAGTGAAAGAGGGAATTGTGAAACAAGGAATATGGATTAAAGCAAAACGATTCGTGCAAATCAGTAATACGCTTCCTCAATCCATAGCTCGACTTTAGCTTGTCAAACCACTGAGATTCTAGAAAAGCGACAGACTAGAAGGGTTGGTAATTGACGATACGAGCAAAGTCTGAAGAAGCAAGACTTGCTCCACCCACCAACGCCCCGTCGATTTCCGGTTGAGCCATGATTTCATCGATGTTGCCCGGTTTCACCGAACCACCATATTGAATTGGAACATCAGCATTTTTCAACTGACTGCGAATCATGCCAATCACCCGATTGGCTTCGCCAGACTCACAGGTCTCACCTGTGCCGATCGCCCAAATAGGCTCATAGGCAATAACCAAACGAGACTGATCAACATCAACCAAATCTTTTTCAAGCTGACCTTTGATGATGTTCTCTGTTTCTCCAGCATCGCGCTGTTCTTTTGTCTCTCCAACACACAAAATTGGCATCAAGTTGTGCTGTTGAGCGGCTTTCAGTCTTAGGTTAACCGTTTCGTCTGTTTCCCCAAAATACTGACGACGCTCGCTGTGTCCAACAACGGTGTATCGGGTGCCAAATTCACTGAGCATCGTACCCGAAATTTCACCTGTATAGGCACCAGAGTCTTCCCAGTGAATGTTCTGGGCTCCTATTTTGATACGGCTCCCGTGAAGGTTCTTTGATAAAACAGGCAAAGCCGTGAATGGAACACAAAGAACAATTTCCCGATGATCTGGGGTCTCGTCAATTTCGTGGAGAAACCCTTGCAGAAACTCTAAGGCTTCTGATTGGGTTTTGTGCATTTTCCAGTTTCCGGCAATAATAATGTTCCGCACAGGCGTTGCTTAACTCTGTCTAGGTGAACAGTGTAAGGACTATCACATCCCGATGAAAATCCTACCGCTTAAGAGTCATTGAATCAACGCGCATCTGCTGAGTTCATGGTTTTGCCTCTCCAGAGACGCCGACATCGTGTGAGGTCAAACCTATTGCTATAGGCGAGATAGGGGCTTCAGAAAAGTTCAGAGATTGAAAAGCTGATGCGAGTTGTTATTCAGAGAGTCAAGCGATCGCACGTCTCTATCGATGGAGCCGTAGTTGGGCAAGTTGGTCGAGGTCTTAATATATTGGTCGGCATCGAGAAAACCGACACCGAAAATGAGATTGAATGGATGGCGCGCAAGTGTTTGAGCTTGCGCATTTTTCCGAAAGAAGAATCCGGAGGCTTTGATGCTTCCGTCGAAGATATTTCAGGTGAGCTATTGGTGGTGAGCCAGTTTACGCTGTATGGCGATTGCCGCAAAGGACGGCGTCCCTCATTTGACCGCGCAGCCCATCCCGATCAGGCAGAAGTTCTCTATGAGATGTTTGTTGAGCGGCTCAAGCAAAGCGGTTTACGGGTTGAGACAGGCAGATTTGGAGCCATGATGCAAGTCGAAATTGAGAACGATGGCCCCGTGACGTTTGTGCTAGAGAAGGATGCCATTTCATAACGTTGATTTTGATTCATGGCTACAGCGAGTAAACACAGAATATCTGTATGGACTGTGTCTCGACTGACCTGAAAACCGCTACATTTCGCAATGTTGATTACCGTTGGCGAAGTCAGTGATAAAAAATGGTGAACCTAATTTGAGGCAAAATCCACACAGAAAGGTTACGATCGCTTAGCATAAGCTCAATACGATTTAAAATAACTTAAAAATTTGTGACAACCATCAGGGTTCGTCACAGCTAACGGACAAAACTTTGATTGATGTGGATTTCCAAATTCTGTATCTCGTTTGGCGCTTAACTAGCACTTAGGTGTCGAGCTGTTGTTTTATGTGCTCCTCCTACGGGGAGAATCTTTGAACTATGCAAGGGCTGACTGTATTTTGCGATTTTGACGGGCCTATCATCGACGTATCCGACCGCTATTACGGCACCTATCGGATGAGTCTATCGAAGATTGAGCAACGATATGAGAAACGTGGGCGATCGCTCCCCATTTCTCCTCTGACAAAAGACCAGTTTTGGTCGCTGAAGCAACACAGAGTATCCGACGTTGAAATTGCTCTCCGGTCAGGATTGCCCAAAGACGTGATTGATTCTTTCTTGTCTTGCGTCAAGTCCCTGGTCAACCATACAGATTTACTCCACAAAGATCGGCTTCAGCCCAATGTGCTTTGGGCGCTCGATTACCTGCATTCCAAAGGAATTCCGCTAGTCTTGGTGACGCTGCGATGCCAGAAGCAAGTAGAAGAAATTTTGCGAGCGAATAACTTGCTTCATCTGTTTTCCAATATCTACGGCACGAAAGATGAAGGAGCGGCATACATCAACGCTGCGGAATGGAAGACGAGTTTGCTGAAGAAGGCATGGCATCGACATCTTTGCCAATATGGGCGGCCGCTCCAATCCTGGATGATTGGCGATACCGAGGCTGATGTCTTGGCAGGTCAGGCTGTTGGCATTCCGACCATTGCAGTCACTAGCGGAATTCGCAGCGAATCATACTTATCCCGCTTTGAACCAACACAGACATGTCCAGACGTGTTTTCTGCGGTTCGATACCTTTTGCACGAAAGGTCTTGGAAATCCCACTTCAAGCAACACCAATATCAGCCCTCTATTTCCTCTTGCCCCTCCGTTTAGGAACTTGAACCGCTAAATAGACGCTGTTCTCTAGTTCTCTTTTTGCGAACTAGGACGTATAAGTCGTCTGGCTACGTTTGTACCCCGCCTGCAAATTGATTGTGGACGTTGTAGCGGAATCCCAACATTTTTGTTGCCAGGGTTCGAAACAGATTCTTTGGGCGCAGATTAATAGCAGGTCTGCTTCTAGGAATTTGACGACCTTGGTTCAAAAATTGGCGTTGCATAATCCTGGAATGATTGGGCAAAATTCAACATTGGATTCCCTCTTGTAGGAGCCTCACAGCGCGGTGCCCCTACGAAAACTAATCTGCTAACGGTGCAATAGTCCAACATTCAACCCATTCACTCCATATAGCAATACGCAGATAGGTTAGGACAGATATTTATGGAGAAGCCGCGCGGTGCGTGGCTTCTCCATAAACTATTGGTTTTATATCAGCGCGTAGCACTATATCTTGAACGGTGGCGTAGGTTGCTCGGCAGCGTCTATGGTCTTTTTTGGGAGGGCACACATTCCGTAACATCATGCAGATGAGTTAAAGGAATGGGAATTTTGTATGAAGATTTGATGAAAATTTAAGTGCCTCACGATTTATTTGGTATCGAAAGATAGAAGTGAATTGACAAACCTGCGTAATTTCTTGTATATCCGTTGTATGAGCTATTTGAGGGAAATACGGATCTGCTTCTCCGCACCCTCGCTATTTTGCAGGCTTTGAATGCGGTCAATTTAGAAGTGCTGGCCTACATGTATCTTGAGATCGTTCGGCCTGCGTTAGTACAGTCACCAATACAAATACATCATTGGGAGATGAGCCATGGGCGAACAAAGTCGTGCTCGTGCAATTTTTGATACCGTAATTATTGTTGGATACTCTACATTTGCCTTTGTCGTCCTGCCTCTATTGATTTGTGCGGCATGGATGGGTGAGCAAAGAAGTCTCTCGGCAGAAAAAGCTTAAGCGCTGTGTCTCAATGCCTATCTTGTTAGTAAACTTAATGCGGCTTTTGCCTCACAGTCCTTTAGCCTGAGGTCAGGAAAACCAACGATGTAATGACATCGGGAGGTTGAAGTGAGTGAGACGACAAAGCGGCAATGGCTGAAAGACAATACGTTTTTAGGGCTTTTGTCTGAGCAAGCACTGGAGGCGATCGCCACATCTCTTCAGGAAGAAATGACCGAGGCCAATCGTCGCCTGGGTCTCGAAGATACCGCCCCAGATTTTTTGTACATTTTGAAGTCGGGGCGACTCGAAAGCTATCGCTCTCAGCCCAATCAGATTGCCCAAGCGACAAGTTTGCTGCCAGGTTCAGTCTTGTACCTGCGGGAACTGTTGCTCGACGAACCCGCTGAACAAACGGTTATCACCCTGACCAACTGCACATTGTGGAATGTGCCGCGCGATCGCTTTTTAGAACTCGTCAAGCAACATCCTGAAATCAACCAGGTCTTTTCAAAACAGCTCGCGGCTGAGCTAGATCAGGTATCGTCTCAACTGGAGTTTGAGCAGGAGCGTCAGACTGCACTTCGTCCTTATCTGGTGCCAAAAGTCAAACGCGGCATTATTGGCTCCAGTCGCTATGCCGTAAGGTTGCGGCAGGCCATTCGAAAAGCGTCAAATATGCGGCGCAGTGAAGAGGGCGATCGCCCCTCCCATGTGCTGATCTTTGGAGAGCCAGGTTTAGGCAAAGACAATGCGGCGGCGCTGATTCACTTTGGATCGAGCGATCGCCGTCAGCCCTTGGTTCAAATCAACTGCGACACGGTGCAGACCAGTGGAGTTGAACTGTTTGGACGGGCCGGAGGAAAACCTGGACTGCTGGAGTGGGTGGGCAATGGCACTCTGGTTCTTAACAATGTTCAGGAACTACCTGAAGGACTTAAAGACCGACTGATTCGTCTGCTCGAAACCGGAGCGTATTTGCCCATCGAGCGAGATCCGCAAGTTCCCGCGTTGCCGAAAACATGCAATGCCCGGATTATTCTAACCTCTGAGCGAGTTCTGCCAGAAATCAAGCGCAAGTCTCTGATTGACCACGTTATTAAAGTTCCGCCTCTTCGAGTCCGAAAAGCTGATATCGAAGCTCAGGTTGATTACTACACCAATCTGCTGTGTCGCGATCGCGCCATCCCGAAGCCTGAGGTTGACCCCCAAGCGATTCGGAGTCTCCAGGGCTATGACTTTCCGGGCAACGTAACTGAACTGGAGAGCATGATCAGCCGAGCGTTGATCCAGTCTGAGGGCGATCGCGTTTTGACCGAAGAAATCTTTTGGTCAGATAGCAGCACCAATCAGCGCCGATTTCGGTTGAATCTCCTCAACCTCTATCCACGCCTGCGTCAGTTTCTCAACAGTCCTTGGTGGCCTGACCGCATCAACTATGGCTTGACCCTTGCTGCCTTTGCTGGTGTCGTCTACCTTTTGATGACTGCTCCTCAGACTCGCGATAGCAACATTGCACTCAACCTCTTTTGGGCGTGGTGGTGGCCTGTTATCCTGCTCGTATTTCCGTTTTTGGGTCGCATCTGGTGTTCGGTCTGTCCGTTCATGATCTATGGCGAACTGGTTCAAAAAATCTCCCTCAAACTCTTTCCCCGCGACCTGATGCCTTGGCCGAGGCGTCAGGCCGAGAGGTGGGGCGGCTGGTTCATGTTTGGCTTATTTGGCCTCATTCTGCTGTGGGAAGAGCTGTGGGATTTGCAAGACGTGGCCTATTTGTCAGGGTGCTTGCTATTGCTGATCACGGCTGGAGCAGTGATTTTCTCAGCCCTGTTTGAACGGCGGTTTTGGTGTCGCTATCTTTGCCCCATCGGCGGCATGAATGGTCTCTTTGCGAAGCTCTCCATGACCGAACTGCGTGCTCAGCAGGGCATTTGCAGCGCCACCTGCACTACCTATCAGTGTTACAAAGGCGGCCCCAAAAAAGGGGAAGGACAAGAAACGGGGGGATGTCCGATCTATTCTCATCCGGCACAGCTTCAGGAAAATCGCGATTGTGTCTTATGCATGACCTGTCTCAAAGCCTGTCCCCATCGCTCGGTGGAGTTTAATCTGCGACCTCCCGGCATTGAGCTTTGGACAACTCACAAGCCCACGGCCCACGAAGTTGCTCTGCTGTTCCTGCTGTTTGGAGCGGTTTTTCTACATCGCCTGCCTGAAATTGAGCAGCAGTTGACAGTAGCCCTCCACCTTGATTCTTTTGCGGTTCATAGTCTGGTGGCGATCGCCGCTCTCACTGTTCCAGGGGCGATCGCCCTACTTACCCATCAACTCACTCGTTGGCTCGATCCCACTCCTAATCCACGCTCGTTTACCACACTTGCCTACGGATATCTTCCGCTCGTCTGGGGCGGAACTTTAGCCCATTATTTACGCCTTGGATTGAACGAAGCCGGACAAGTTCTACCCGTGACTGCGGCTACTTTTGGCTACGATGGCAGCTTTCTTCCCATCGCTGTGGCGGATCCTGCTGTGGTGTCATTTCTGCAAGCAGTGACGCTGATTGGAGGATGCTGGCTCAGCATTTTTCTCACCCATCGCATTGCTCGTCGCTCTTTTCGAACGCTCTTTCCTCAACATCTCGCGACACTGCTATTGGGCTGCCTGTTTTGGATCGTCATTGTGAAAGCATGATGTTAGAAGTCAGGAGCGTTTATCTTCAATGTCAAGCGCTAGCGGACTGAAAAACCGCACTTACCTTGTGGCGTTGCACATTCATCAAATGTGCAACGCCGACTCATCAGAAACAAACCGGGTTAGATGGACTATCTCAGATTTAGAGGGCTTCCCAGAAAACAGCAACCGCTACGAAATTATCGATGGAGACCTGTTTGTGACCCGTGCCCCTCATCTCAAACACCAAGATGTTGTAGGTGCAATTTGTGTCGAACTCAGAGCGTGGTCAAAAACGAGTCAGTTAGGCAAAGCTGTCTTCTCACCCGGCATAATTTTTTCTGAGTCTGACAGCGTAATTCCAGATGTGGTGTGGGTCAGCAACGAGCGAATGGAGCACCTTTTAGACGAGGCCGGACATTTGACCGGAGCGCCAGAGCTAGTCGTCGAGGTGTTGTCTCAAACTGAAAAGGACAAGAAGCGCGATCGCGAGACAAAGCTAAAGCTCTATTCTGCCGAAGGGGTAACGGAATATTGGATTGGCGATCGCCAACAGCAAGCGATAGAAATCTACCAGCGAGAAAACGGGATACTGCGCAAAACACGGACGCTTTTTGTCGCGGACACGTTAACCAGTCCTCTTTTGCCTGAGTTTCAGTGCCGGGTTCAGACGCTTTTTGAGTAACGATACAGGTGAAGGGCGATCGCCCCACCGACAAAAACGATGAACCGAATAATTTAGAGCTGACTTGGCGCAGACTGAAGTTCCATCGTTAAACATGCAGCACGAAGTACCGAAATCAGGATAACGTCTCATCCGAGGCTGCTTTCAAAGCGTGAGCCGCATACTCCGAATTTGAAAGTCGAGTGAGTAAATCATCGCGATAATCTTTAACTGGCATCGCTACGCTTCTCCTTGCTCATTTTGATGCGGACGAGAACGGCTACCCAGAGCGGCGATCGCTACTCCTGAGAGAATGATGACCGCACCAATGCCGACTCGAATGCTAGGAATTTCGCCAAACACAAAGTAGCCCAAGGCGCTGGAGCTAACAGGTTCGAGCAAAATCGCCAGTGTCACTAGAGTTGGCGAAATTTGATTCACTGCCCAGTTCAGACTGGTGTGGCCAAAGATTTGCGAAAACAACGCCATTAGCGCGATCCACACATAGACTTCGAGCGGATATCCCCAGTAAGACGTGCCAAAGAAAAAAGGCATCGGTAGCAAGACTAGGGCTGCAGCACTGTAGGCGATCGCCACATGATTGCCGACCGTCAGTCCATTTCGCTGAGCCTCTCGACCCAGCAAGAAATGCAGACTAATCGTCCACGACCCCACCAAGGCGAGAAAATTGCCCAAGGTTGGATTTTGCCCGACGAGAGCGCTACTACCGCTGTCGAGCCCAATCATCAGCCCTCCGGCGAGAGTCACCGCAATCCCCACAATCGTTTTGAGCGACAGAGTTTCGCGAAACCACAGCCATGACAAGATCGCGACCCAAACCGGATTAGTGGTCACGAGGGTTGTGGATGCGGCAATGGAGGTGTAAGACAGGGACGTAATCCAGGTGGCAAAGTGAATCGCTAACAATACCCCTGCGGATGCAGAATAGGCGATCGCACGTTTCTGAAACGGCCTGCGGTTGAGTTTTGCCCATGTTGGCAACAAGATGATCGATGCCAGCGTCAGCCTTGAGGCCGATAGCACCAGGCTAAATCCGACTCCAGGGTTTCCCGCCGCATCCAACGCCAGTCGAATAAAAACTGCTGCGGTCGAGACGCAAAAAACCCCAACCACAAGAATGCCAAAGACCTGCAACGGCGATGCTTTCTGAGGAGAGGGAGGCAGTGCAGTCATTCACACAGGCAACGTAGACACAACCCTAGTCAGTTGAGGATTTCACTTTTTTCTCTTGCTCGATTTCAGCTTGAAGCTGCTCTAGCTGTGCAGGAGTCATCTCGTCTAGACGCTTTTGAAGAACTGCATCTTCGTAGTCCTTAAGCTGCTGGTTGTAGGTCATGTTCTTAGTCAAAGCCCGAGTGAGATACGTCAACAGCCATCCCACCAACCCAACCACTAAAACACCCTGCGCCCAGATCCCGGCATCCAGCCCATCTAGGCCAGCAGCTTGAAATCCTGCATAAAGCGCGCCACCTCCCACAAAAAGGCCGATGCCGATCAGAAAAACATCTATTCTGCGCATATGTTTCCTCGTTGCACACGCATTCTTTTCACTACGTGCACATTTCTTTGCCGCTGCAATGAAGACCTTCTGTCATGAAGGTTTGTTCTAAACTTCTTGTCTCAGAGGTCTGAAATTGAGAAATAAACTCACCAACAAAAAGCCGGGGAAAAACATGAAAACAAGACCGTACATCAGCACGCGCTCGATTGAGCTAGCGACAAACCACCGATTTCTTAGATAGAAGACTCCAACCAGGGGCACGACCACAAGGTAGGCTCCTCCCAGAATGGCATAAAGCGCAAGTGTCAAAATATCCATAACGAGTTGCAGGTGCTGTTGATACGTCGATTGCTCTGATTCTAACGCCTCACTTGCATCTTGACGTAGGCAGATCATCAGCATCCATAGTCGTTTTCGATACTGCACATAATCAGCATTGATTGAACAAGCGCTGGCGATCGCGTCGAATTCAACATGATTCAACACAGCTTGTTTGCTCAATCGTGTCAAAGGATGAATAGAGAGTTGCATCCATGCCCAAATAGTGGTGGAATGGAAGACGCAATCTGCGATTACACAGTGCGAACACATAGCACTATGCCTAGTGACCAACGATATCTTTAGTCAAAAACGGCTAGAGATTGACTTGAGACCAACAGGGCGATCGCCTTTGGGGGGCGTGGCGGAATGGTAGACGCTACGGACTTAGAAAACTGAGCCTTATTCGAGAAATCGTTTAAGTGAATGCTCTCAAACTCAGGGAAACCTAAACCTGACTTTTCTCTAGTAGAGATTCAGAAATGGCAATCCTGAGCCAAGCCGAAACGGTGTTTCGGAAGGTGCAGAGGCCCGACGGGAGCTACCCTAACGTTAAGTCGAGGGTAAAGGGAGGGTCCAATTCTCAACGCTGTGGTTTCAGCTAGATTCAAAGGTTTTCTCAGCCGATTGAATGCTCAAATGAAGCGACTGAACACCAGAGCGGCAGCGAAAGCTGTAGGAGGATGAAAATCCGTTGACCCGAAAAGGTCGTGAGGGTTCAAGTCCCTCCGCCCCCATCTTTCACAACACGCCATCTTTCACAACACGATTGACACCA
>CAKZMO010000130.1 GCA_937128595.1 uncultured cyanobacterium
CTACATTAACCCAATTGTTGCGTGTTGTAAAGCTGCGTTAAGCAATGTCCCCCCACCGATAGACAAAAACTCATCCTGAAGTAGCCCCCCAATCTCCTAGCATGAAAGACCTAGTGAGCTGGATGGTTCTCTTCTGCGCGATCGCCACTCCGGACGGGCTGATTGAAGTCATACGAAACGATTCAGTCAATTGATTTGGTCTGTAACTTTGATTTGGTCTGTAACTTGTTGAAGACTATCGAGGGGAAGCTTCGCAGCGCATGTTGCAGACAATACGCTTGGTATTGTTGAGCCCCTCAAACAACAGACCCACGAAGTTGTAGTGATAATTGTCTGTAGTTACTGAAAACTAAACTGCTGAAAACTAAACGCTTCAGGCTTTCTGTACCAAGATTTGAAGCGGGCACCTTTCTTTAGTTTTTCGTTCTATGGATTGAGGCTCATCACAACACAAGCCATCTGAAGTTTAATCAAAGTTTAAACCCTTGCCCACCGAAGTTTAATCGAGACTTAACCGATTGGATTCCAATTGTTGATTAACTCTAGAAGGGATTGAGCTTTTGCTCTATAAGCCCTGAAAATCCCTGGATCTCTAAAGTTGAGAAAGCTGAATTATTCTTTCAAACTCTGTTCTTCCGGCATTTCGATTGTTCAGTGCTCTACTGTTCGGCTTGGCTTCTCAATTAATTGAAGTGAGCTTTGAGCCACTTCTGTCCGACCTGTTTCCGTTAGTTGAATATTTGTTTAATAACTCGATCGTCTCTGTGATTTGAGAAATTGAGACGACTTTTTCCAGTTTTTCCAGTGGCACTGAGGTAGCGCTATGACAATTCAAATTCTTCATGCTTCAGACCTAGAAGGTGGTGTTGAGGCTCTAGATCGTGCTCCAAATTTTGCAGCCATCACAGAGGGCTTAGAGCTAGAGGCCGATTCTAACGGCGATTTCTCCTTCTTCATTACTTCTGGAGATAGCTATATACCAGGCCCTTTCTTTGCGGCGGCCGCTGACGAGTCTCTTGCCGAAGTCTTGAATGAGTCTTACGAAACTCTGCTGGGACTCAACGGTCTCGATCTTGAGGAAGGCAGCGGTCGGGTTGACATTCAGATCAAGAACATTCTGGGTGTTGATGCTGCGACCTTTGGAAATCACGAGTTTGACCTTGGAACAGACATCATTCCTGACATCATTGCAACGGACATCAACGACGATGACGACGATGGCGTGCTCGACACGGTGAATGGGTTAGGGGCTCAATTTCCCTACTTGAGTGCGAACCTTGATTTCACAGGCGATGGAAATTTGGCCGATCTGTTTACTACTCAGCTTCTTGACAGCACTGAATTTCAGTCTGTTCCAGCCGATCTGAGTCCGGCAGAGCTTGAGGCAGCGGCCAATGCTCCCAAGATCGCACCGTTCACAATCATCGATCAAGATCAGGATCCAACGACTACAGATGATCGAATCGGAGTGGTTGGCGCAACAACCCCTCTGCTAGAGAGCATCACCTCGACTGGAGACGTAGAGGTTTTGAATCCGGGAGCTGGAACGAGCAACATGGCTGCCCTTGCACAGATTTTGCAGCCTTCAATTGACGTTCTGACTGCTGCTGGAATTGACAAGATTATTTTGTCTACCCACCTTCAGCAATTTGCCTTGGAACAAGAGCTGATTGGTCTAGTCAGTGGCGTAGACATTGTCATTGCGGGCGGTTCCGATACTCTGCAAGCCGATGGAACCGATGTTATTCGTCCCGGAGATGCCGTAATACAGCCTTATCCGTTCGTGACTGAAGACGCGGATGGTAATCCTGCGGTTATCGTTGGAACCCCCGGAGAGTATTCCTACTTAGGTCGTCTCGTCGTTGACTTTGACGCTAATGGCAACATTATTCTCAACTCCATTGATGCCGATGAAAGCGGTGTTTTTGCAAGTACAGATGACGTTGTTAATGACCTGTGGGATGGGCTTGGTGACCCCTTCGCAGATGGCACAAAAGGGTCTGAAGTCGCTAAGCTCACCGACGCGGTTCAAGATGTCGTTATTGCTCAAGATTCCAATGTTTTTGGCAGTACGAGTGTCTATCTTGAAGGTCGTCGCGAATTTGTGCGCACCGAATCCACCAACATGGGTGTGATCACCGCAGAAGCCAATTTGTTTGTCGCACAACAGTTTGACAGCGATGTGGTGATCTCTTTTAAGAATGGCGGTGGTATCCGAAATCCAATTGGTGAGGTTGATGGCGAAGGCAATCTTCTCCCCCCTCAGGAGAATCCTTTGTCGGGCAAGGAGGAGGGGGAAATTTCCCAGCTTGACATTACTAATACGCTGCGATTCAACAACGAGCTGACGGTTCTCACTCTCACAGTCGAACAAATTATTGAGGTAGTAGAGCACGCGGTATCCGCAACAGAAGAGGGAGCCACTCCGGGTCAGTTTCCCCAGATTGCGGGGCTGAAGTTTAGTTTTGACCCAACTCAACCTGCTGGAGAACGTGTCGAGACATTGGCGATCGTTGATGACCAAGACCGTATCGTTGAAATTCTGGTGCGTGATAGTGAAATCGTTACTCGAAGCAACAAGTCGTTCAAAATCGTAACGCTCAACTTTTTAGCCAATGGCGGCGATGGGTATCCCTTTTCCGAATTCGAAGGAACCAATCGAGTTGATTTAGTCGATGCGTTTGGAAGCACCAGCACAGGGGAAGCCACATTTGCCCTCGATGGAACGGAGCAAGATGCGTTAGCTGAGTATCTGGCTGAATTCTTTAGCGATGAGCCGTTCGACGAGGAAGAAACGTCTGCTGAGAACGATATTGTCATTCAGAATCTCAGCCTTCGTAACGATGTAGTCGTAGATATCGATGTCAATGTCTTCTTCCTGACCGGAACCATCGAAGCGGATATGCTGATTGGCGGTAACTTGGGCGATCGCCTCAAAGGTCGCGGGGGAGACGACGATATTCACGGGTTAGATGGTGATGACCTGATTTTCGGTCAACGAGGTAATGATCGCATGGACGGTGGTGCGGGCGATGACCATTGCTTTGGCCGTTCAGGCGACGATCGCTGTATTGGTCGCGCAGGCAATGATGACCTCCGGGGCAACCGAGGAAACGACATTCTCCTTGGCGGTGCAGGCGATGACGAGCTATTCGGCTTTCGCGACGACGACATTCTTCGCGGTGGTGCTGGAGACGACTTCATGCGGGGTGGCCTGGGCGACGATGTTTTGGCTGGTGGTGCCGGAGACGACTTCATGCACGGCGGAGTCGGTGATGACCTCCTACGGGGTGGTGACGGGGACGACGAGCTTTTGGGCGGTCGCGGCGATGATCTGCTCTTTGGTGGGGATGGCGACGACTTCCTGTGGGCACAGGATGGTAATGACCTACTTGTTGGTGGGCTGGGTAATGACCTCCTCCTCGGTGGCAGAGACGATGATGTTTTTGTGATTGCCGACAACGGTAGCGTCGATACCATTCAGGGCTTTAATCTGGCCGGGGATGACTCCATTCGATTCGATGGATTCGATATCGCGGAAATCATGGCCGTGGGTGTCGGCAGCGGGGTGGAGTTGGTTGTAACAGGAACCACAATCGCCATTCTCACAAATGTCACTGTTGAGCAAGTCGAAGTTGCACTGGAATTAACAACAACGACCACTTAATGGTTGACTTGACGGACATGAAAGAGTGAATTTCGTCCCCTGACGATTTGTTTATTCGGACGGAGTGGGCTGTCACAACGATGACAGCCACTCCGTTTGGCTGTCGTGTCGAAGTGCGCTAAAGCGATGGCGATGACTTGTTCGGGAACGTTCTTCTCCTGTCTGTAGGTATAGAAGACAAAGTCATATGTATTGCAGTTAATGAGAGATATTTTTAAGCTTATTGGTCAGATCTTTCTAATTTTTGCAGTTTTATTTCTAGTTGCAGGGACACTGAATACGCTATTTGATTGGAGCTTGGAGTTCAGAACCTTCGGTTCGCGATCGCCCTTGCCAGAGAACTGGGCGGATACGATGTCCAGCACGATTGCGATGTTGCTGTTTGGCGGTCTGTTTTTTCTGCTGGCTGACATGAAGCGGGTTCTCCAACTGCTCAAGCGTCATCGGCGTTGGGCATTAGCACTACTGGGCGTAGCTGTGGCGATCGCCGCAATTAGCCTACAGCGATTTCTGCCCATTCTCTTTCTAGAGTTCGCGGTACAAGGGGGAGAGTCGGAGAAAGCACAGGCCATGCTGGAACGGCGGGAGTATCCGGTCGAAGTCTTGGAACAGCTCACCTACTCGGCTGGGATGTGTTGTCCAAAAACGTAGTGATTCAGGCGAGAGCAAACAACGTGCAATCGAGTCTAAAATGGGTCACTCTCACAAATCAGGTGAGCTTTTTTATCGCCTTGAATTATTGATTTCTCAAGGGTTTTTAGCAAAACGACGAATCGCAGCAGACGGACAGTTTTCTTATCGTTTGACGGAAGAGTTTGAAGCTGAAGTAATGGAAGACTAACCAGCCTGTTGGGAGACTCCCAGATAGGCTTGCAGAATCGCTGGATTGTTTTGCATGTCCTGAGACAGGCCAGATTGCACAATACGCCCAGTTTCGAGTAGGTAGGCGCGATCGCTCACTGACAGCGCTAGGGTTGCCATCTGATCCACCAGCAAGATCGTGATGCCTTCGTCTCGTAGAGTCGCCAAGGTTTCGTAGAGGTCTACCACGAGCTTAGGAGCCAGTCCCAGAGAAGGTTCGTCCAGTAGCAGCAAAGTCGGACGTGCCATCAGTCCTCGGGCGATCGCCAACATTTGCTGTTCTCCGCCGGAGAGCAGTCCGGCAGGTTGGTGACGACGTTCGGCCAATCGTGGAAATCGCTCCAACATGGCGTTGATGTCAGACTCGATTTCTGCATCACTTCGAGAAAATGCGCCTAGACGAATGTTGTCAATGACGGAGAGCTTGGCGAATACCTGACGACCTTCAGGAACTAAAGACATGCCTGCATTGACAAGCTGATGAATGGTGCTGCGCGTAATAGATTTGTCCTGAAACTGAATCTGCCCCGACTGAATCGGCAGGCTAGAAACGATTGTTTTGAGCAGGGTGCTTTTGCCTGCACCGTTGGCTCCGACCACGGACACCAATTCGCCTGGATAAACCGTGAGGGAGAGGTCATGGAGTACTGGCAGGGAACCGTAGCCCGCATAGAGATTTTGAATATCAAGTAGAGGAGAATCGGACTGGGAGGTGGGCGATCGCCCTAATTCTGGGCTTTCAGCTCCCAAGTAGGCTTCGAGCACCTGGGGATCGGCCTGTACTGTAGCGGGATTGCCCTCGCTAATGACCTTGCCACTGTCGAGCACCACGACAGAATCGGAAATATCCATGACCAGATCCATATCGTGCTCAATCAGAATCACTTTGATGCCGCTGCTGGCAATGCGGCGAATGAGCTGAGCGAGCGTGGCTTTGTCAGTTTTGCTGAGTCCGGCAGCGGGTTCATCCAGCAACATCACCTGAGGCTGAGTCGCCAAGGCACGGGCAATTTCGACCAGCCGTCGATCCACGAAGGGAAGATTTTTGGCTGTTTGGTGAACATCGCCGTGGTAACCCACAAACGAAAGCAGCTCTAGCAAAGGCTTTTCGGGAGCGCGCGATCGCCCTTTGCCAACCAGTGCAGCGACTACGTTT
>CAKZMO010000131.1 GCA_937128595.1 uncultured cyanobacterium
CCGCGCGGCTTCTCCATCAATATCTGTCCTAACCTATCTGCGCATTGCTATATCGCTCAATCTAGATCTATTTCTTGAACTATGAAAACGAAAACTCCCCACCTTGTAGAAGGTGAGGAGTCACAGAAGAGGTGTAATCTATTGGGCGCAGTTTTCGGCTGGATTTTCAGCAATCTTCTCGCACAAGTTCACCATGTAGGGATCGTCGGCAGGAGGCTCACTATAAAACTCGCTTCGAGGACTAGAACCAATGCTGACAAATCGTTCAGCCAATGGCCCAGCCGGAGCATATTGTAGAGCGACATCATAACCCCATCTCCGTTGAGGAGGATCGTAGTAGTTGATGAACCCTGAATCACCACCTGCACCCGGAATCTGGCCAGATTCCCAAGCTCGCTGAGCAAACGGCGCGGTTGCATACTGGCTAAAGTTTAGCTGTAGCAAAGAACCTGAGATGTACAGTGTGTCCCAGTCTTCGAGGAATCGAGGGAAGTTGTGTAGGCCTCCGTAAGATTGATTTTTCCGAGAGGGAATGAGACCGCTGATGATAATGGCATTGACTCGGTTTCTACCATTGGTGATCAGAGGTTTTTCATCTGTAAACAAAAAGTAGCGGCGATCGTATTCGTCAGTATCTACGTCTACTGGGTTGCCGTTACGTGACCAGACGATAGGAGTCGTCGGCGTATTGTTCAAGACCCTATCTTGCCACTGAGCTTCATAGCTATCGTCATCGTAGTTCCGATCGTTGTTGTAGAACAGCACATCGTAGGGATTAGAGTGCAAGAAGCGGGCTCTCTCCCCTGTAACCGTGTTGACCGGACTAATGTCATCTTCCGGGCGATTCATCGCCAGATATGAGGTTCGCTGGCTGCTATTTGTACAGTTGTATACGTTGGTCACTAGCGAGTTATCTAACTCGGAACCCGCCCCTTCACCTACCGTACGGATAATATCTTCGATACTACCGTCGCAGAAATTGTCAGAAATAATCGTGACCGCATCAGCCAGAATCTCTGAAGGTCGCCACTGATCACTATTAGGGCGAGCAAAATCTGGCTGCAGAGTATCTCGCGAGTAGAAGTCTCCAAAGTCGTCGTCTAGTTCTTCTTCGAACTCCTCTAAAGGACAATTGCCTGCACAGCCAACTTCCTGATGGAGATTAAAGTCCCCTTTGATGTAAACGGGATCATCTGTAATAAATGATAGACCTCGTCCTTCATCATCCGTTTCGCGCCAAACCCTTCTACCATTACGAAGACGAAAACTGTGGGGACGCCGATCGGGATCGGGATAGTAGTCTACTCCTTTGGGGCTAATGCGATTTTCACTGCTCAGAGGCGGATCAACCGAGTCAAAGGCATCCACCGTTCCGGCACTCATATAGCAATTAGCGTTGCCTGCCCCTGGATCGGAAAATACAGAATCTTGCCCACAAGCATTCCATGCCGCAGCTGCGCCTCCACCTGCCGCTGTCGGGCGCGTAATCATATCTTCCCGTACGGCGTCTTCACGAAACGCGTAGATAATTCCCGTATTGGGAAGCCAGCGATCATCTGTCAATCCGCTGCTGGACTCCCGCAACAGTTCGAGATTCAAATCTAACGTGCGCACGGGCAACATTTCACGACCGTTGAAGAGAGCGGAGTCCTTGAATCCAACCTCTTCCAGTGCCATCGTTGCCGCTCCTGGAGCATTGGTGCAAAGGCCAGCACTGAGACAGCTAATCAACACACCATCGGGCGCATTAGAGAGGTTTGTGGTGCCCGTTCCAGCACCTGCATGGGGCAGTACCCAGTCCCCAACACTACTCTTGGGTAAGATTGCCAAATCGTCCAGTACGTCTGGATCACGGAGATCAATGCTGCTAAATTCGATAGCTCCATTTACATCGCGTTCAATAAAGCGATCGCGCACTCGACGCTCTGGTCGCCGATAGTCATACGAGTTGATCCGCTGGTCAATTTCCTCGTCTGCAAAGTTATCGTTTTCATCAACTACACCATCGGCTACGTTTGTTGCTCCAGAACTATCGGAGATATCGCCTGGGAAAAGATACTTGAGAGCAGGGAACTTGGCTACCTTTTCCGCATCTCTAGCTAGACGGTCTCTGATATTGGGATAAGCAGTAAGTGGATCTGCTCCAGCTAAGGCCAAAGGACGATCGCCAGAATAGAAGCCGTTGCGGCGATCGCGCGCAATTTGTTCTTTGAGGGCGATCGCCTCAGCCAACGCCACCATTTGACGTGGCACATCAGCAGGTCTCGCTTGATTCCACTGTTTTAGTCCAGCGATATATCCCTCAACCGCCTCATCAGCTCCAACTGCTCGTACCGCTGCGGGTCGTGCTGGGCCAGTGGTTCCTGACCCGTTGAGCCGACCAATGCGGGCTTCTAGATTCCCCATTAGAGCGGGGTTTCCGGTGTAATCGAGATTTTCGTAAAACCCAACATCGTAGGCCAACATACCAATCGTGCAGGCAGAAGCATGCAGGGTAGCTTTGTCGGCAGGACTCAAATCTGCGTAAGAGACGACGCCTCCTGCTGGGTTGCCCTCTGCCGCTGACAGCCCGTCAACTTGAGACAAAACTCGTCGCAAAACAGAAAAGTCTCCCCACGTGGACAACCAAGGATAGGGATGTACACGAGTTGAAGCGGCATTGTCAACCGGTTCGAAGGAGGGCGCGCCTCCCTCAGGATCGCCTGCGAAGTAAGCCAAATTCCGCAATGCTTTTCCGAGAGGATGGTTTGGGCTTTCGACAGCAGTGCCAAACTGAGCTTCATTGCCAATGCTGCTAGGGGCAGATTCGTACTCCCAGCCGTTTGTTCCAGTGCCTAGGAAAAAGTTGCTCAGCACTGGAGCCCCCGCAGCGCTGTATGGCCCTGCCGCAGGTAGAAAACTAACGAGATCTTCTTTCAGGTCTTTAAACGTGCTGCTGAGGATGAGCGTTTCAGCCGTTCCGGGATGAACGGTAGAAACCATACAAGCCAATGGAAAGTCACGTTGAGCCTCGGTTCCACCACTCTCACCCGCATGGTAAAAAGCAGTGGCCTGCACAGCAGCGAGATTGTCGTAGAGTGCCCGACGTTGACGAGTTTCATGACATCGGCCAGCGTTGTTAGCGTTGACATCACAGTTATCCCACGGCATTAGTGGTTCTGCGTCCAAATCTTTGCGGTACTTTCCATCGCTGGGGTTAATGCCGCCGCCCCAGCCATGAGCATTTCCGAGTTCAAGTCGCTGACTGACTAAAATCCGCATTCCCTGGTTACGAGCCCGACGATCCCAGTAACCGTCTAATCCAAGGTTGCTGCCGTCATCATCATCCGCAGGAGGAACCGTGCGAATCATTTCAGCATCCACTAAGGGTTGGTTCCCTGTATCTAGCTGATCTCCAGTAATCGGTTCGCCAATGTTGCCCGGAATTCGTTTTCCTCGAATTCGCGGTTTTGGCCCGTAGCGGTTGTCTGCTCTAAACGCATCGTCTACGAAGGGAGTTTCTTCAGACCGATTAAATAGACGGCCTCCCTTGACTAGCTCTCGATCATCCCATGCGGCTTCCCGAAAATCTTCAGGAGTATTGGGTTCAGCAATGTTTCGTGCTTTGGAAATATCTTCAGTTGCCAGAACGATAGGGTCAAGCGTGTAGTCGATCAGGCTTGGGTTAGCGGGAACAGAATCATTCCCATTAGAGAATTCAGTATCAGCGGGTCGAGCATCAACTTCCTGAAGTCCTCCGTCGTTCGCAATTGGAGGATTGCCATGAATGTGGAAGTAATTTTTTTCGTTGCTAAAACTATCAGTTCCTGTTTGTCCACTCATGAACTGCCCTTGAAATGCGGGCACTCCTTCGTCATCATTGGCAACCACATCGGCAATCGTAATTTCCGATGACGGTTTCTCATACAAGCAAGAAGCAGGCGAGCTAATCAAAAATCCTCTGAAGTCATCTCCTCCAACGATCAGATTTCCCTCTGTGTGCATGGCTCCGTTCCAGTTGAAGCGAGGACCGGGAAACACCTCCAAGTCGTTGCGGAACCAAGCTCCCCATTTGTTGCCCTGCTCCATTTGACGGTCTTGATGGAACTCTAGGGTTGAGACCGTTCCATTGGTATTGTCAGGTAAAACGTATACATCGACCTGAAAATTCTTCCGAAGAAGGGCACTGTTCGCAGGATCTGTGAACCAGCCCGCGCCGAGACCTGCACTTTCGCCTGCCTCAGCAAAGTTACAGGCAGGATTGTTCGCGTTGCTGAGGCTGAGAGGTGCGTGCCGAACCTGCAGTGCATCCGCACGTTCAGCCATCGATACATCACTTTGAGCTTCAAGCGGGTCTGGATCTCCAGGGTTTTCAGGGAGCGGGCGCGTCATGATAATCGAGTAGGCTACCGTAGCGTCGGGATCTCCATCATCGTCTGTATCAGCCCGAAATGCCCAAGCATTGTCAGGTTCGCCATCGTCATCTATATCGAGGCGATCGGCACGTCCATTGCCATCGACATCGATAGTCCCATCTAACTCGGCAGCGGCAGCTTCCTCGTCTGGAAAGGTATAAGGATCAGTTTCATTTCCAGTCTCATCTTCGATTAGATGCTGTCCCTCATCAATGCCATCGTTTCTCAACATGGCTTGGAGCTTGCCTTGAGGCGGGATGCCACTGGGAAATCGGGGATCTCGCTGGCGATTAAACATATATTCCAGCTTGGCTTTTGCCCGATCGATAGCGGGGGTCGCCGCGTTGTAAACAACACGTTGTTGCCGTTCTCCGATCGCCTGATTCGTCCGGTTGTAGGTTCGTAGGGTGATCGCTCCTACCGTTAGAGTCAGTAGCAGCAAGAGGAGAACGGTAGTAGGCAGCACAAATCCCCGAACCGACTTAGGCTGGCGACCAATGAGCAGCAAACCTCGAAGAAACCAAAGCACCAGGCTTCGAGTCAGTTTTTTGGCAGATTGATGAATTTGTGAAAGCAACTGTTGGGTCGCCCGGATCAATGTTCGGTTAGACATCGTTTGTTTCCTATGGAAAACGAGTGCTTAGGGTGATAAAGGAGCAAGTTGGCAAAACGCCTTGTGACCTGAGGGTCGAATTTGAGACTTTTGTTCAGGCAGGGAAGAAACGTGCCGCTAATAAAAACAGTTCAAAATAAAAAAAGACTAAGAGCTTATCTCAAAAGGTTGTAAGTATTTGAAATTGGGGGGTTCTAAACGTGCTGTGAGTTGACAGAGCAGAAGAGTTCGCGGAAAGCCAATACGGTAACGATCGAAATTTTGCTAAATCGTCCAAAAAAATCCTGTTAGAGTCTTTAGAACCTGTATGACTGAATGTAGGCGGCTCGACTACACCAGCGAACCATCCGTAACCAATGTCGAAACTGATTGTTGGATGGGTTCGGCCAAGCCGACATGACGCAAAGCTTCAGACGCGACATGTGGAAATGGCGATCGCCACACCTGTCTTCTATTGCAACTGATATAGATACCTTCAAGCTAGACCAAATTCGATTTTACAAAACTGATCTAGTTTAAGCGATCTAATTTTGCCCTTGCATCTTGGCGTTTGCCTTTAGATTTCAAGGTTATCTTTAATTTTTTTGATTTTTCTCCTGACTTGCACAGCGACAACCCATATAGGGGCGATGATACCCACAATGACTTCAAATCCTGTCATGGGTAATTCGGAAATTGTGAAGTTATTAGGTTCTCTCATTGAGAAGCAGTTGGCGCGAAGCGACAGCCACGGCTGAGTTGAGGGAGATGAGACGATTTTAAAGGGGCGATGTGGGCTACGCCGTTGAGCGCATATCGAGAACAATCAGCAAAATTTTGGAGTTGCTCTGTGGAATTGCTCTAGAGTTGTAACTCCGCTGAGAGCGAGTACCGTTTCAAGTTTAGACTCGACACCTGTCATGATGTCAGTATCGGTGCGATATCGGTGCGATCGCCAATTAGGTGCTAACTTTAGTGTTCCCGGTAGATTTTTAGCTACGGAGGTAGAACTTTGTCACAGCATAGTGACCAGGGATATTTCACGTGCTGCTTTTCGTTTTTGCCATCCGACATTTTGCCATCCGATAGTTGAATAACGTGAACCCAGATCTCTAGGGAGGATCGAATACAGTTGCCTTCGGATATACATCCCTAGACAGTTCTATTCACAATCGTTACGATACATAATCCCGCAGGGTTTTGCTTGAACGGGCGATCATCACAACGAGTTCATATAGAGCAAAGCCTGCGGGAAAGACAGCATAAACTGATGAATGAATCAGCGCTCATTGACTTGTCCAGCTTAACCAAAGCTGACTTAAGCAAAGCATCTAAAAATAATCAAAAAATTTATGGTTGCAACGTCTGTATCTCCAATTCAGCTCGTCGAAGAGGACACTCAGAAATTACTAGACTGGGCCCATGAAGTTCAAGCTTCAGACGAAACTTTATTTAAGAAAGCGCAACATCTTGCTAGTAAGTTAGGCGCTCACTATCGTCCCATAGATGGGTTGACAGAAATTGGCTTCTGGGCACCTGAATTGGGTGCGGACATGATTCAGCCCAAGAATATCTATCTCGAAATTTTTACGCCGAAAAAGGCCATCGATCCATCAAAACCGACGCAGAAAGTTGTCTTTCGCCGAGACTCTATTCACCTGGAAAAGCAAGGCGAATATTTCTGGGGCGTTCTATCAGGGATGAAACCGGGGACTCCAGAAGCCTTTGGTTCCTTCTATTGGTTGCGATACCTCGATATGGAAACCAATGAAGTCCGAGTGATTGGAGATTGCTTAGGCTATTCCTACCCTTACGGAGTGTATGCACCTGCTGAACTCTACGATATGGTTTCCACTCAGCAGTGCCGTAAAGATTTAGATTATTTTTCCCAGGGCGAAACAGATGACGATGGTGTGGTTCAGGTTCAGGCCCCGCGCAACATTCTCCAGCTGCATGTCAACACCGCATCTCCTGATGGCACGATCGCCAGTCTCACTCGCGTCTATCGGGCGATCGCCAACAAGCTCAAGCGCAATGAATCATTGACTCCAGCCGAGCAATGTTTCATCGGCTACGATGCGGTTCAGCTATTGCCGATTGAACCCACGGTGGAACATCGGGGAAAGCATGAGCTAGGTCACGGGTTCTTCATCTTCAGCGGCCATGACTTTGGAGAAATGGATCCCGAGACTGAGGATATCGACATCGAAGCCGAAGATATCAAAGTCACCCTGAAAAAGCCCAATACTCAAAACTGGGGCTATGACATCGTTATTTTCGGGTGTTCTGCCACCAATCCATCGGTGCTGGAGACGCTGCGCCCGAGTGAGCTGGTCGAGCTCAGCGAGACGCTCCACAATTTCCCAACAGGCCCAATCCAGCTGATCTACGACATCGTTTACGGTCACGCCGACAATCAGGCCATTGACTTGCTCAATGGTCGCTTTATGAAAGGCCCAAACATGTATGGGCAAGACATTAATCACCAAAATCCGACTGTGCGTGCCATCTTGCTAGAAATGCAGCGACGCAAAAACGACACAGGAGTAGATGGCATTCGAGTCGATGGAGCACAGGACTTTAAATTCTTCAACCCTCTCTCTGGTGCTGTCGAATATGACGATGCGTATCTCAGCGACATGGCTGAAGTTCTACAGGAAATAGGGGACAGCAAACGACGGCTATTCACCATTTTCGAAGACGGACGGCCTTGGCCCGCAGAGGGCTGGGAAGAAATTTCTACCTATCGCGATATTGTCGAGTTCAAGCCTGACTCGTTTCAGTGGGGGCCGCTGATCTTTGCCCACAACACGCCCAGTGTTAAGAAGTTTTGGGACAGGAAGTGGCGACGAGTCACCGAAGTGATGCATATCGGAGCAGACTGGATTACAGGATGCGGCAACCATGACACCCTGCGACGGGGAACGCAAGTTGACCCAAGTCTCGATATCAACTGGAATTTGGGCAATTCTCTCCCCGAGGTGCTTCACAATGCTTACGACAATCCAGCCATCACCTTGATGAATTATGGGTTTGCGCCGGGGCTACCCATGGACTTCATCAACTGTACAATGCGTGCCCCTTGGGGATTTTTGCGCAACACAGACGATCGCTACGGGGTCAAAGTAGTCGCGGAAGAAGCAGGCGGCTTTCTCGACTGGCAAATTATCCCTGAAACCTACGACTGGCCGCAGTTGTTTCCCAGGGTGAAGGGGATGGGATTTGCCCATCTGGGTGAACTGCGGCAGTTTGTGCGGGGGCTGAACGATGCGATCGAAGAAACTCACTATGATTTGGATGAAGTCGCGCATATTTGCCAGCGATATTTAGGGGCTCATCCAGACGATGAAGAAATCAAGCAGGAGGCCAAAACTCGCAAATCAGCCTCAGAACTGCAAAAAATCAACGTGCCTGGTAAGTCAAAGGTTTTGTCTGAGCTGGATGTGTCACAGCTGAAAAAATTTGCCCACGCTTTCATGGAAGATTGCCATGAGATGTGTAATGTCTGGTTGCAAGAGGACATCATCGATCCCGACCAAGTTGCATTCAACTTAGCCTTGCGGCGGTTTCGACATGCGAACCCCTGGCTCAGGGAGAACCTCAGCGGCCTTGACCGTTTTAACCGCGTTAGTACAGATGAGCAAACCCTGTTTTATGGTTTGAGATCAGCTCCCAAGTCAGAAGGTGCAGACACGACCTATCAAATTGCCATGCTGGTGCATATGGGGGGAGAAGCACTGACCGCCACACCCGGAGATTGGCTCCAGATTGAACCTGATGAATGGACAGTGGCGATCGCCTCTCCAGGGCTTGAGATCGACGATTTGCATTCATTCACCATGAGCGACAGCCAGGGAATCTTGCTCGAACGCACATAGATTCTAGGCACGACCTCAGGATTCGCTGAGACGATCTTGAGCGTGACGATGAGTCAGAATTTCTAGAGAATCACGCTCTGTCGCATCAGTAGTGTTGAACAGCACCAGCGTCGTCGTTTTGTTTTCCTCAAAACCAATGCGCTCGTAAAACTTTTGCTGATTCGTGGTCATCAAATAGACCCGTTCGGCTTGATTGACATGGGGATGCATCAGCACCGTTTCGACCAGCTTGCGACCCAACCCTGCTCCCTGATAATCCGGGTGAACCACCACATCCCACAACGCCGCCCGGTAAACCCCGTCAGACGTAGCACGGGCAAACCCAATGAGGCGATCGCCATCTCTTGCGCTGACCACGGGGCGACTGTTGGCAACGGCAGTTTTCAGATCATCAATTTGGCGATCGCGCGCCCAAAACGCGGCACAGCGAAATAGCTCTAGCAGGGCTTCAAAATCTAGAAAGGGCTGCCCTGGTAGGGGATCAGCATTATGCATATAAAACTGAACGGAGCTGCAATCCATAGAACCTCGCTGAAGGATGGAAACACAAAAATCGCTCTAGACTCTCAACCTAGACCGTCAGTCATAGGCAAAAATTAGCACAAACGCTTCGACCCAGGAGTCAAAAAACGTTTCATCAAATGATTTTATCAACTGATTACAGGAAGAGTGGATCAAGAGTTTTTGGCCTGATTGCCTGACACATCTTATTTTGTGTAGTGCTACGCGCTGATATAAAACCAATAGTTGATGGAGAAGCCGCGCACCACGCGGCTTCTCCATCAATATCTGTCCCAACCTATTTGCGCATTGCTATAGCCAGATTTTTTAATAATGTAGGTTGCGGTTGAGCTTGCGAAACCCAACACAGTCAGATTTTAACGGCATTGTTGGGTTTCCTTACGTCAACCACAACCTACGAGTTTTGGTTATTTCAGGAGATGTATCAGGCAATCAGGTTTCTGGCGACGATCGTTTGAGCTGAACATGCTGACTCTAGCAGCCGATAACAGAGTCTTCTGTAGAGAAACTGTCCTCGTCAATCCATAGCGGCGCTTCCCGGATACGATAAGATTCGGCATGGGTTGAGTAGAGTCTCTGTAGACGAAGTTTTCAGCCAAACATTCACAGGAAAAGCACCATGAGCCACTCGTCTAACTCTTCAAAAGCTAGATTTCAGCGCGTCGCCAAGCGACTATTCACTCGTGGCATCGTGCTTATGATCTGTGTGGTCTTGGGTCTAACGCTAGGACACTTGTGGAATGGGGAGACTTCGCCTGCGACAGAAATTGCGTTTGCGGCTGCGCCTAAACTCAGTGTTGAGGTTTCTAACACAGCGGATTCAAAGGCAGCGGCTCTTGAGACAGCGCTCAATGCAGCTCCTAAAGTAGAAGGCACTATTGACCCAGTGCCGCCTCGGTTTGAGTTGGGCCATGAGCTTTATTTGGAGAATTGCGCTACATGCCATGTCGGCATTCCTCCAGCGGTGATGCCCAGTCAAACTTGGGTTGATCTGCTGCAAGATACTCAGCACTATGGGGTGCAAATTCCGCGTTTGGTTGACCCCGGTCGGATTTTGATTTGGCAGTATCTCGAATATTTTTCACGACCGTTGAATGAAGAAGAGACGACGCCCTATCGCGTGCGAAATTCTCGCTATTTTAAGGCGCTGCATCCGACGGTGGAGTTTGAGGAACGGGTGAACCTGAGTAGCTGTGTGTCGTGTCATCCGGCGGCGGTAGATTTTAATTATCGGCGGCTGTCGAGCGAGTGGCAAGATGCGCCCTAACAATGCCTTCTCCCCAATCTAAAATCCCCAATCTAAAATCTAAAATCCGAAGTTTTAATCGTTCACAAGGTCTTGAAATCGCGGATCGGTGCGAATGGCATCGAAGTCGCTGTCGGTTTTGGCTTGTTCTCGGTATTTAGGGTCGAGTTGAATGGCTTGGTGAAGAGTTGCAACTGCTTCATCAGGTTTACCCCAGAGAGAATAACAACAGGCTTTGTTGAAATAAGCATTAGCAAAGTCGGGTTTGATTTCGATTGCTTTTTCGTAGGAGGCGATCGCCTCTTCGTTGCGGCCTAAGGCAGACAGCGCAACCCCCCGGTTGTCCCCCGCCTC
>CAKZMO010000132.1 GCA_937128595.1 uncultured cyanobacterium
TGTACAGTGTAAACAGACGTAACAACGCAAGCGTCGATTGAACACCGTGAAGATGTAGTGGGCTTATGTGGACACAGATGCGTGACGAAGTACGGCAGATCGCTTCAAAAGCTGCGGTATGGGCAGCAACGAGTATTCTGATTGTCAGTTTGGCAATAGTAGGTGGTTTCTCCGAGAGGGCTCTGGCTCAAGATCAGGCCGTTAACTACACGCTGACCGATCTCCAATTTCGCGACTTTTCAGGCAAGAATCTTGCAGGTACGTCTTTTGCGGGGGCTGAAATGCGAGGCGCGAATTTTGAAAACGCGAATTTGCAAGCCTCCATTCTCACGAAAGGCTCGTTTACAAACGCAAATCTGAAGAACGCGAATCTGACGGAAGTGTTGGGCGATCGCGTCTCGTTTAAGGGCGCAGACCTGACCAATGCCCTGTTGATTGATGCGATTATTACTAGCTCCAGTTTTGAAGACGCAACAATTACAGGAACCGACTTTTCTGAAGCCATTATCGACCGCTACTGGATCAGCCAGCTGTGCGATCGCGCGGATGGAGTTAATCCTGTCACAGGCGTTTCAACCCGCGATAGTCTAGGCTGCCGATAGCTATCGTCCAAGAACGTCGATTTTCAGAGAATTTTTGAAGGCTCAATCCTCCGAAAATCTCCAGAATTCTAACGCATTGCCTCTTTTCTAACTTGTTTTGGATCGCGGGTTGAAGCCGCTGCGAGTTCCGCGTCCATCAGCGTCTGCCCGGTTGCAGCCAGATAAACATCATCGAGGCTGGGGCGAGCCTGAGAGATGCCGAAGGTCGGCAATCCAGCGTCTTTGAGCGACTGCTGAATGGTTATCAGGGCATCGCTATTGGGATCAACGACTAAGTTGAGAGAATTTCCCTGAGATTCATTGATGATGATGTCTTGAACAAATGCGAGCTGCTTCAGCATCGAGCGGGCATTTTCGGCCTCATCGTCAGGTGTGAACTCGCGGATGCGGAGAGTGACGCGATCGCCCCCAATCCGATCTTTCAGTTCAGAGGGAGTTCCTGAGGCAATGACGGCTCCCTGATCGATAATGGCGACTCGGTCAGCTAAGGCGTCTACCTCTTCTAGGTAGTGGCTTGTGAGCAGGATTGTGGTGCCGTCGTCGCGGAGCTGCCGCAAAAAGTCCCACACGATCACGCGGCTTTCAATGTCGAGACCGACCGTCGGCTCATCCAAAACCAGCACATTGGGCTGATGCAGCAAGCCTGCGGCTAAATCTAGGCGCTTTTTCATTCCGCCTGAGTAGGTTCCGCTCTTTTTGTTTGCCCAGTCTTGCAAGCCCAAGACATGAAGCATCTTGTCGATTCGGGTTTGGGCTTCCTTGCGAGGAATGTGGTAGAGAGCCGCCTGAAGCTCCAGCAGCTCTTTTCCGGTGAGAACTTTGTCGATCGCCACTTCTTGAGCAATGTATCCGAGCCGCTGCCGTGCCAATTTCGGGTTATCTGTCACCGAAATTCCTGTCACTTCCACTCGCCCAGCATCAGGCATCGTCAGAGTACAGAGACAACGCAGGGTCGTTGTTTTACCCGCACCATTTGGCCCCAGCAGCCCAAAAATCTCGCCAGGTTCAACCGCAAAGGATACGTCCTTAACCGCTTCAACCTCACCGTAGCGCTTCTGGAGGTTTTCAATTAGAACCGCAGAACCCATAGCTTACGCTCGCTCCCAAAGAATTGATACAAATCTCAACTTTTGTCTATTTCCATTCTAGGACATCGCTTTTCCCTCGATCAGAAGCCAACAAAAGAAGCCAACAAAAAAGGAAAGAGCGATCGCCCTTTCCTCTTAAAGTCTACGCAAGCAGAAGTCTAGCGGATCTGTTCTACATGCTAGCTAGCATCGCGTTAATCAACGGCATCATGGTGTCTGAAACAGAAGCGACTATCTGGCGAGTCAAAGGCAAGCTGTCAACTGCCATGCCTGCACAGAGCAGCATCATGTAGAAAATGGAGTACTTAAAAACGGAGCGCGCGACGCTTTGATTTTCAGGGTCTTGCAAGAGCGACCATGACTTGGCGACAAACAAACCTCCCAGGGCGATCGCCGATATCGCATACACCGCTCCTGATACATGCAGCGGGTAGACCAGCAGCAGCGTCATCGGAATCAGCATGACGGTGTAGTACATGATCTGCTTCGCCGTTACCGCATCTCCCTCAATCACAGGCAGCATGGGTACGCCCACCTTGGCGTAATCTTGCCGGATCATCATCGCCAGCGACCAAAAGTGAGGGGGCGTCCACATAAAAATAATGGCAAAGAGAACCCAGGCTGTCCAGCTCAGCTCACCCGTCACCGCAGCCCAGCCCACGAGAGGAGGAATCGCACCCGCCGCTCCACCAATCACAATGTTTTGAGTGCTGTGGCGCTTGAGCCAGTGAGTGTACACCAACACATAGGTGACAATGCCTGACATAGCGAGACACGCACTCAACAAGTTGGCAAAGGTCACTAGCAGGGTAAAGGAAATGATGGCGAGAGCGATCGCGAAAATTAAAGCATCTTTGGGCTGCACCCGACCCGAAGGAAGGGGACGATGGCGTGTCCGCTCCATGTCGTAGTCGATGTCGCGATCGTAGAGACAGTTGATCGTGTTTGCTGAAGCGGCTGCTAAAGTGCCCCCTAGAAGCGTCACGAGCAACAAGAGCGGATCAACTTGTCCCTCAGCCGCTAACCACATGCTGCCTGCTGTTGTTATGAGCAGCAGCACGATGATGCGTGGCTTCGTCAGTTGTGTATAGCTCCGAATCACCTGGAGGATATTCTCGTGGTGACGAGAGGGAGCCGTAGTCAATGTTTCGTGCATACGTGAATTCCTATGGAATGTGCTTCAGGCTGTGCAAGGAGTGATAAATCTGAGAAAGCTGAAAAAAATCGAAAGTGAGAGTCCCAAAAAGTGGCAACGAATTTTAGTACCTAGTGTGGTGCCAGCAAGGTTAGACCCATTCAGCATTCAATCGCTGAACGCGAAATCCAGTCACGGCTAGAGTTAGCAGGGTGCCTAAGAGTGCTGCCCCTACCGCTTGATGGCTAACCGTCAGCAGCTCAACTTGGAGGTGTAGCTTGAAGGTGCCGACGCCTAGAAGAATTTGCGTTGCTAAGAGTCCCGAAACGACCCACGCCAGACGCCGTATCGACGACGGTAAAGTCGTGTTGCGCCATGCTATGCCCACTACGACTAGAGAAACGAGACTAGCAGGAATCACACCGATCAGGTGGCTATTCATCACTGTGCAAAGGCTTTCAAGATTGAGGCACTGATGGAGCGCCCAACGAGACCCAACCAAAGCTCCAGAGAGGCTTTGAACATAAATCACGATGGCCGCACTCAAACTAACCCAGTGAATGTGTTGGAGCGAGGGTTTCGTCTTGGTTCTTGCAGGCTCGATTGTCGAGGTTGCTGCTGTAGTCCCATTCTCAGCAGACTCGCTCTCAAATGAACGATTGTCGCTACCAGGAGTGAATTGAGTTGCAGGCAGCAGCATAATGCCGATGACGAGCAACGTCATAAAGAACAGCAGCGCAGTTCCGAGATGAGCGGTGACGATATCAAACCGCAGCATTTGAGTCACGGTCAAGCCGCCCAATACGCCTTGGAAACCAATAAGCCCAAACACCAAAACTGATGCTAGAGGCATCCATCCAGGTAAGATGCGACGATGCCACCAGCTTGCGCCCATCAGCACAATCGACATAAACCCGATGACGGCAGCATCTAACCGATGAAACCACTCCAGAAAAACCTGAACGTTCATCTGCTGTGCGGGATAGAGCGTGCCATAGCAAAGAGGCCAATCGGGACACGCCAAACCCGCATTCATCACACGAGTGGCACTGCCGATCGCCATCAAAATAAACGTGGCGATCGCCATTTTCCAAACGAGCCGACGAATTTGCGTTCTTGCTTGACTGCGAGGCTCCAGAGAACCCGAGTTCTGCGTCAGTTCTGAGACGAAATGCTCCACAGATGATTGGGTATGGAGGGCAGAATCAGTCATTCATCTATCTCCTGTGTAAGCTTACAAAGTAGCTGTAAATTCAATGAACACCTACTACTTTTAAGGAAGTTAAAATCTTCTTTTTCGGATCCTGTAACCCAGAGATCTTTTCTTTTCAAGAACTGTCGTTTGACCTGTTTCGTTTGACCTGTAATGAGAGATCTTATGGGGAGCATGTCACTTTTGTCGTCCTCACCCTAAACCCCTCTCCCAGCGGAGAGAGGGATTTTGAATCTCTTGCTCCCCTTCTTCCAGCAGCGGGAGAAAGGGCTGGGGGATGAGGGGAGCTTGCGCTAGTTGCAAACCTGACAGGCTCCCGATCTTATGAGTGTTGAGACAAAATTCAGATCCTCAAACTCCAAAAAATACGGTCTTTAGAATTTTGCTCGATTTATTAAAACAACATTAAGCTAGCGACCATTTTCTGTTCGTTTACGACGATGCGAAGCTAACGATAGAAATTTGATTCTGCAGATGTAAAACCGACTTTTCATCATGCCTAATCATCTCGATGCAGTTTGATGTGGAAGGAATTTAGTGCATATTCGACTCAGGCTAGATTTTCTGCACGGGTTCAAGAGGCTTACCCAACTTTGCTAAAGCTGAGTCGTTGCTCAGCCTGGGCGATCGCCTACCTCTATCACTCTAATGACGACAGCTCTGATCTGGGCAAAGCTTTAGGGTTTTCTTCCGATTGTTCGTAATGTTTCGTGTTGCTTTTCTTTGTCAATTCTTTAGAAAGGTTGGCAGTGCTTTACAAATCGAAATGTTTGACAGCGTTTGGCGAAGAGAAGCCAATCAAAAAGGACTTCGTACCGCAGTACGAAGCCCTAAGCTAAGTCGGTTGAAGGTCAAGCGTCCTTGAGAAAAATTTGGCGCTTAGTTGTTCAGCGTTTGGATCACCTCATCGTGGATATCGCTGTTGCTGACCACAACGCCCTGATTGTCCATCATGCGAGCCGCATTGGCGAAATCGAGCGGCTTGCCAAACATGTCCGTAACACGCCCACCTGCCTCTTCAACAACAATCGCTCCAGCGGCATGATCCCAAATTTTTTCACGGTAGTCAGGGGTTTTGGGAGACGGCAGGCGTAAGTAGAGAGCTGCTTTGCCAGCGGCAACGGCTGCATATTTGGCCTGACTGTCCATCCGTAGAGAGTCTTGAGTGATACCCACGGCTTTTGCTGCAGATTCTTGACGAGAGTGATCCCCGTGACCTGACTCCATGCTTTCCACCAAGCGAAAGTCATCAGTTTGGCTCGCACTGACCACCTTCAGCACTTGGGGATCGCCTGTGAGCTTGCCGCTTGAAAATGGCACCATCGTTGCCCCTTGCCCTCTAGCTGCGACAAACAACAGTCCAGGCTGCGATGAGTCGAACGTCAAGGCGGGACAGGCCAAAACACCTAGCTTCACTTCACCATCCTCGATCAATGCAAGGGCGATCGCATATTGGTCTTTGCGCAAGAATCCTTTCGTGCCGTCGATGGGATCGAGCGTCCAATAGCGAGGTGAGACTTGACCATTGCCTCGGTCGATCCACTCCAGTACGTTGTCGGGTGATGCGTCGGATTCGACCGCTTTCACCACAGAAACAATCTGCGAGAGGCGATCGCTCATTTCAGGCTGACGCAAATCTGTCGTATCTTCTTCGCCCACGACGGGATCGTTGGGAAATGCCTCATCTATCGCACGACAAATTACGGCCTGTGCCCCCAGGTCGGCGATCGTCACTGGACTTTTGTCTTTCTTCTCAATTACTTCAGGGGAAATTTGACTGCGAACCGTCTCACACAGTTGAGCCGCAGCAAGAACCGCTTTGGTTGCAACGATTGTCTCAGTGTCGTAAGCCATAGAGTTTAGTGTAAGCCTCTAAATGAGTCCTTTTTTCAATGGGTCTAAACATAATTCTCCTCCGTTATAACTTGTAGCTGGACGTGCTTATGAAAAATTTCAACTGGAGACCCGTTTAGCGCGCGATGGATGCGTCTCTCGCAGCCACTGACGCGTTCCAAACGACTGGCAGGCTTGAGCAGCCACGGTTCCTGCTTGTTCGAGGGAATGGATGATTTGCTGATTCATTTCAGGTTTTGAAATCTCTAGGAAAGGCTTTTTTTGCTGAAATTCAGGGGAGTTGTCCTGCTGTAGCCAGTAATGGCAGAAAGCTCCATGAAAGATGTCTCCGGCTCCGAGGGTATCCACGACCGGCGTGGAAGCTGTCGCGATTTGAAGCGTGGGCTGATGGGCTGATTGATACAAAATCGGCTGTTTCCCTCGTGTGATCACCCGATGAGGAATATCCCAGCCAGCTAAGGTATCCATCACTGTTTCTGAAGCTACAGCATTGGGCGGATAAAAGTTAGCTGAGCAAATTGCAACGTCCGCATGTCGGAGCACCGTATCGAATTGGGGCTTCCAACTGCCGCCATCGACAACGATTGGAATCCCAAGCCGACGAGCACGATGAGCGATCGCCTCTCCCACTGCCATTTGATGACCATCAATCAGGATCACATCAAACTGACGCTGGTCTAACTGATTAAGAATCTCGTCTGGAATCTGCTCGGGCATGGCTTGAGACTTCACGGCATTGAGCGATACCACCGCGCGATCGCCCGTGGATTCTGTGACCAGGATGGACGAGGTAGGGGGAGGTTCCGTCTGGTGCGGCAGCAGATCGGCGATCGCCACTCCGCATTCTTCTAGATCCTTACGAATCAAGTGTTGAATCGGGTGCTGTCCTAATCCGCCCAGCACCGTCGCCTGATTGCCTAGAGAGCTGAACGCCACCGCTGCGTTGGTTGCTGGCCCCCCTGCTGACAGAGTCGAATCAATCGCCACACATTTTTGGTTAGGCTGCGGCAATTTTTCGACTTGATACACCATATCTAGGGTTATGAGCCCAACAAATAGACCTCGAAACTCCATTGACATTGATCTTAATTCCCATTGATCTGAATGAAAGTGCAAAAACGAGCAGCCACTATTGCTCAATCAGCCTCAGGGTAGTCTAGAATAAGCCAGAACAAAAGCACTAAGAGACCGCGATCGCCATTGGGCAAGGGGGCGTGCGATCGGCAAACGCATCGCTAAGTCTCGTAGTTATTCTCGTGAAAATTTGAGGAGAAACCGAAGGCAGCTCGGTGCATTGCTGCCAAGCAAACGCATTCCACAGTAAGACTTATCATTCAGAACTCCTCGTAATGTTGGAGATTCCAGTCGTGTTAGATCTGACCAAGCTGGCTCAGCAAATGGAAGGCATTGGCACTCACCTCAATCAAGAGGCCGCAGCCACGCGCCACCGTCTCGAACGGGCTGAAAAATTGTTGGCGCAGGCGCGATCGCAGCAAACTCTCTTAGTCCAGTCGCTACAACAGTGGCGCGATCGCCTTGGGTTTACAGCGGCTGAGCCGTTGGAGCCGCTCAACACCCGACGGGCGATCGCCACTGCCCCTGAATGCCATACTGTCATCGCGACTGACGGGTCACAGATTGCGCCCAGCCACCATGAAATTGCTTATTGCTACTTGATTAACGTAGGGCGGGTAGTGCTGCACTATGGGCAAAATCGCCATCCCCTACTCGATAGCGTGCCAGAGGTGTTTTACCGTCCAGAGGATCTGTACGTCTCGCGGCAGTGGGGCATTCGGACTGAAGAATGGATGGGCTTTCGGCGCACGGTGACAGAGGCGATCGAACTCGCTGACTTGACCCTAGCCACCTTAGATCGCCTGACTTCCCACCCCTCGGCACATTCCGCTACAGTGCCCCCAATGCTTGCGATGGTGGACGGTTCGCTGATTCACTGGTTTCTCGATCCGCTGCCATTAGAAGCGCGCGATCGCCTCCTTCCTCCAATGCTGGCAGCTTGGGATCGACTGAAGCAGGCAGGCATTCCTTTAGTGGGCTATCTCAGCGCTTCTCGTAGTGGCGAAGTGTCGAATTTACTGAGACTGCAAACCTGCCCCTACGAAGTGCCCGACTGTGCGACTCACTGTCCTGGCAGCACTGATACGGCTCCCTGCAACGTTCTATCTCCCTTACGCGATACCGCCATTTGGATGACGCAGCTCCAGCCCGGTCAGCGGAGTCCGATCTTTCGCAGTGCTTCTCGAATTCTGAGCAATTATGGAGATCACGCTATTCACTTCTGCTATATCCACGTGGGCGCAGAAATCGCACGGCTAGAGTTTCCGGCCTGGGTTGCCAACGAGCCTCAACTGCTCGACACCGCACTCACCCTCACCATTGCTCAGGTGCAAAAGGGATATGGCTATCCGGTGGCACTCGCGGAAGCTCACAATCAGGCGGTTGTGCGAGGGGGCGATCGCGCTCGATTCTTTGCTCTCCTCGAACATCAGATGATTCGGGCAGGGCTGCAAAACATCGGCACGTCTTACAAAGAAGCTCGAAAGCGAGGTAGCATCGCTTAAAGAGCTTCATGATTCGTCAACAAAATGATTGTGAAACTGAGCGCAATGGTGAGCAGGTTAGGGCGATCGCCAAACCAAAAGAGAGCGATCCGAACTGAATTATCCTCGCGCGATCGCCCACAGTCCTTGCCCATTGCAACATCATTCCCTCGCTGGCTATGGATTAGCCTCAGTAGTTTTCTCTGCATCGGACTGTGGGTGGGGAATGTAAGAGGGGCGATCGCCACACCGCTTGCCTCCATTCCAGACGGGTCTTCAATCAATCCAGAAATCACGGTCAGCCTAGAACGAGGGGCGCAGATCTTTCAGAACAACTGCACCGTCTGCCATATCAGTGGCAAAAATCTCATCGTGCCGGACAAAAACCTCAGCCTGGAAGCCCTGCATCGCTATGGCAAAGATTCTATTGCCGCGATCATGAAGCAAGTGACTTATGGAAAAGGCGTTATGCCTGCGTTTGGGGAGGGTTTTTCTGAGGAAGAGATTACGAATGTCGCAACCTACGTGTTGAGGCAGGCTCAAGAGAACTGGAACCCCGACTCAACCTCGACCCTCTCTGCCCGCAAAACCCCGACCCGATTCAGATATTAATCTTCGATCGGATCATTTACGGGCGGATGTAACCCAGCTTTTATCCAAAATCGTCTTGTCTCTCGAATGGAATCGTTTTCGGGGTACCGGACATCATTCAAATCGAGCCGAACACAAGTTGCGCGACCAATCGGCGTCGTTCCTTCAAGCACGATACCTTCGTCGAGCCACACAAAATGTTCTTCCCATCTCTGTTGACGAGGATTGAAAAGAGGAGAAATGATCTGCGTATCAGGGTCAATACCAGCCACAAAGTTATAGCGCCTCTCGTTACAGCGCCGACAGGCAAGCGCAAGGTTATCAAGACTATCAGAACCGCCCAAAGATTTTGGAATGACGTGGTCAACGGTGAACCGATTTGCACTTAACCGTTCAGGAGAATGGCAGTATTCACATAGATAGTGCGCTCGTTCTCGAATGATCTGCTTGAGTTCCCCACTAATCGGCATTTTGAGCTGCAAGCATTGCGTTGATATGAGTAAAAATGCGGTCTAGCTCTCCGATCGCATCTAACTCAGCTATTTCATCTAGAGTGACTTGATCCGCTTTCTTTTTTTCTAAAAGGCATTCCATGCGGAGTTGTAGAGAATCACTGAATTTGAATAGATTCCAGTCATCAACTTTTTCAAGCTGAATTTCGTGAATCAGTGAAGATGGCTTATTCAGAGTATCGACCATTTTGCACACTATTCCTCGTTACTATTCAGAAGTTGCTAACTTTTGCTTCAGCAAGATCATAGCTCTCCGCATAAACTTCAGGTGCTGCTCAAATTGCTAGATTGAAAGCTCCCGCATAGATTTGGTTTTAGTTTTCTCGATTGAAGTATCGATGAAATATAGTCATTCATACACCAAGTGCGATGACCACTGCGCTGATAGCGCATTTCGTATTCAGACGATGAGTTCAATGCTCTCCAATGAACTGGCAAGACTATATCCACTCCGATCCCAATATCCTTTTGGGAAAACCCGTCGTTAAAGGCACACGGCTCTCCGTTGAATTCTTACTAGGCTTGTTTGCCGAAGGTTGGAGCGAAGAACAGGTCTTGGAAAACTACCTTTCTCTCACTTCTGAATCTGTACGTGCGGTATTTGCCTTTGCTGCAGAATGCATGAGAGAAGAAGCTCTCTTTGCCTTACCTATCTCAACTTCGCCATGAAAATCTTGGCAAATGAAAATGTTCCCTGCTTCTCAGTTTAATTCGTGTTCATCAGGTTACGTTTATAGGAAAATTCACAGTCCTCACGAGAAATCAAATCCGACAACGTCCCATTCCCTAATTTGCTAAACGTGAAATAGAGGTAAACCTACTCTTCAGACTTTAATTCACGCTATCTATCTCAGCTATGGCGAAAATCTCTTGGTTGTCAGGCTTACTGTTTGAGAAAATCTTGAGGCGATCGCACTTGTGCAGGTCTCGCGATTAAATAGAATTGTTCACGCCGAGGACACGTCAGATGCCAGATAACCTCAGAAGCCAAGCCATTACTCAAGGCGTTCAGCGGACGCCTAACCGCGCCATGCTGCGGGCGGTGGGTTTTGGAGACGATGATTTCACAAAGCCCATCGTGGGACTCGCTAACGGCTACAGCACTATTACCCCCTGCAACATGGGGATTAATGATTTGGCAAAGCGGGGCGAGGCGGCTCTGGGAACAGCGGGCGCGAAACCCCAAATGTTTGGCACCATCACCATCAGCGATGGCATTTCGATGGGCACGGAAGGGATGAAATATTCCCTGGTGTCGCGGGAGGTAATTGCCGACTCTATCGAAACCGCCTGCATGGGCCAAAGCATGGATGGGGTGCTGGCAATCGGCGGCTGCGACAAAAATATGCCCGGTGCGATGATTGCGATCGCCCGCATGAATATTCCGGCGGTGTTTGTCTACGGCGGCACCATCAAGCCAGGGCACTACAACGGGCGCGATTTGACGGTGGTCAGCGCGTTTGAAGCGGTAGGGCAATATAGCGCAGGCAAAATCGACGAGACAGAGCTGATCGAAGTAGAGCGGCGGGCTTGTCCGGGGGCTGGCTCTTGCGGCGGCATGTTTACGGCAAACACGATGTCGTCGGCATTTGAGGCGATGGGCATGAGCCTGATGTATTCTTCGACGATGGCGGCAGAGGATGAGGAAAAGGCGGACAGCACCGAAAAATCAGCCCATGTGCTGGTCGATGCCATTCGAAATCAGCGGCTACCCCGCGATATCATCACCCGCAAGTCTATTGAGAACGCGGTGTCGGTAATCATGGCGGTGGGTGGTTCTACTAACGCTGTGCTTCACTTTTTGGCGATCGCCCATACCGCAGGAATCGAGTGGACGCTGGACGATTTTGAAACCATTCGGGCTCGTGTGCCTGTGCTGTGTGACCTGAAACCTTCTGGTCGCTACGTCGCCACTGATTTGCACCGGGCAGGCGGCATTCCTCAAGTGATGAAAATGCTGCTAGCGCATGATTTGCTCCACGGCGACTGCCTCACGGTGACCGGACAGACCGTTGCCGAAGTTTTGGCCGACATCCCGGCTGAACCCTCCACGGATCAAGACGTGATCCGCCCTTGGGACAACCCTATGTATGCCAGTGGTCACCTTGGCATTCTCAAAGGCAACTTGGCGGCAGAAGGAGCCGTTGCCAAGCTCACGGGCATCAAAAACCGCAGCATCACTGGCCCTGCACGGGTCTTTGAGTCGGAAGAAGACTGCCTCGCGGCCATTCTCGACGGCAAAATCAGCGCCGGAGATGTGATCATCGTTCGCTACGAAGGGCCAAAGGGCGGCCCCGGCATGAGAGAAATGCTGGCTCCCACCTCCGCCATTATCGGCGCGGGGTTAGGCGATTCGGTCGGGCTGATTACAGACGGACGCTTTTCTGGCGGCACCTACGGCATGGTCGTCGGTCACGTCGCCCCTGAGGCAGCGGTAGGCGGCACCATTGGCCTAGTCAAAGAAGGCGACTCCATCACCATCGATGCCGATGCCCGTCTCTTGCAGGTCAACGTGTCTGACGAGGAACTCACCCAGCGCCGCGCTCAATGGACACCCCCCGCCCCTCGCTATGAGCAAGGCGTCCTGGCGAAATATGCCAAGCTGGTGTCGTCGAGCAGTCTAGGAGCCGTCACCGACCTCGACCTGTTCTAGTTCTAACCTGTTCTAGTTCTAACCTGTTCTAACAAGCTGGCTCCGGGAGAATCTATGCACATCAGCGCCCTTGATGCTCTGCCTGCCGAGGCCGTGTCTCACAATGCAGCGATCGCCAAACAGATGATGCTGCGTTCAGGCCAGATCGGCAACCTCGTCTACTTCTCCCGTGCCCGCTTTGGGCCAGGAGAAGTGGCCGGAGCCCACCACCACAGCGATATGAGCGAAGTGTTTTTTGTGGAATCAGGGGAAGGGGCGATCGCCATCAACGGCAAATTCCATGCCCTACATCCCGGCACCTGCATCGCTGTCGAAGCCGGCGAAACTCACGAAATCACCAACACAGGCTCCCAAGACCTGATTCTCCTCTACTTCGGCATCCTCAGCCCTATTAGTTAATTCGGTAGCTTGGGTTCGCTATCGCTTAACCCAACGAAAAGCTGGGTATTGCTGGGTTTCGCAAACTCAACAATACCTACTCCTAACTCAACCCTAGTTCGTAATATAGCTGTAGTCAGCTTGGTTAGGACATAGACAATTTTGTGAGCACGCGGTGCGCGCCCACAAAATTGTCCTAAGGCTACTGGCTGTAGCTATAGTTCTGTCGGGTTCGCTTCGCTTAACCCGACCTACAGGAACTACGGGAGAAATAAGGAACCTACCTGTACAGACCCTGAATTATCTCAGCCAACCCACCCTTTTGGAGGGAGTCTGAGGGACGCAACCGTCTCTCAGCGGGGGTTTGGGGGCAAGCGCCCCCAAGTCTAATGGTTCCAACTCATCTCAAAAATCCCATGAGACAGACATATCCAATGAGATAATAGTCAATCTAACCACATCGCCCCACCACCAGCCATCACTCCATCCTGCGGTCATATCCATGAAAGTCTCCGTCATCACCGTCTGTCGCAATGCCGAATCCACCATTGCCAAGA
>CAKZMO010000133.1 GCA_937128595.1 uncultured cyanobacterium
CCGGTCGTAGAGCATGATGAGCAGCAGGAGTCTCAGAGAAATCAACAGATCGAGAGTAATAGCAGTCTTTCCGTTGATGCTACTAGCAAAGACGCGGCGAGTAGAAAAGGAGGAGCTTTGGCGGCTCCTAAGGGCAGCTTCTCTGCATTTCTTGCCCCGCTGACCCAGGATACTTTCAAGCAAGTTGTAACGGATGTTGAGCAAAAACTTGAGGTTGTTAATCAAACCCTATCCATGCTGGACTCGCTGCTGGATAGCCAGGGGTTTGACTCTATCCTCGATGAAATGTTGCGGTCGATTACTCTCAAAACTGCAGAGTTGTTGAACGCCGATCGCACGACTATTTATTTGTTGGATGAAGAGAGAAACGAGCTGTGGTCGATCATTGCCAAAGATGAAGCAGGCAAAAACTTAGAGCTACGGTTCCCTGCCGCGAATGGGATTGCGGGCGAGTGCGCAACCTTCAAGAAATCGATTAACATTCCATTTGATTTCTACGACGACCCACGAGCCAGCTTCGCGAAGCAGAAAGACCAAGAAATCGGCTATCGCACTTACACGATGTTGGTTTTACCTCTGGTTGATGACGATGACAAGCTGGTTGCGGTTGTTCAGCTGATCAATAAGCTGAAACCAGTCTATGATCCCAGCGCTTCTCTAGACGAAAAAATTGACCTGGAAGGTTTTACTGAGCAAGACCACAAAGTATTTGATGAGTTTTCTCCTTCCATTCGTCTTATTCTCGAATCGTCGCGGTCGTTTTACAAAGCGACTCAGAAGCAACGGGCCGCATCTGCTCTGATGAAGGCGACCAAAGCTCTGAGTGAGAGCAGCCTGGATCTTGAAGAAACCCTCAAACGGGTGATGGAAGAGGCCAAAACTCTGATGCAGGCCGACCGCAGCACCCTATGGTTAGTCGATGAGGAAAAGCAGCAGCTTTGGACGAAAATTCCAATTAAAGGGGATCTGCAAGAAATTCGCATTCCTCTCAATGCTGGCTATGCAGGCCAGGTTGCTCAGGGCGGTCAGCCTATTATGATTGGATTTGATCTCTACAAGCAGCCGGGTTCAGAGACCTCTAAAGAAACCGACAAAAAGACAGGCTACCGCACCTGTAGCCTATTGTGTATGCCTGTGTTTAACGCAGATGGCAAGCTGATTGGTGTAACTCAGCTAATCAATAAGATTCGCCAGGGTGAGCATCCCGAGTACAATCCAGCGGACTGGCCCGCCCCTCCAGAGCGATGGAAGTCTAGCTTCAACCGCAATGACATGGAGTTTATGAAGGCATTCAACATTCAGGCGGGTGTCGCGCTGCAAAATGCAAAGTTGTTCAATACGGTGAAGCAGCAAGAGCAGATGCAGCGAGATATTCTGCGATCGCTCTCCAATGCTGTGTTATCCACGGATCATGAGGGTCGGGTGATCGCCGCGAATGAGAGTGCTCTACAGCTTTTGGAGTTGGGAGAGGGGACAGACATTACGGGGCAATCCGTCAAAAATCTGATCAAGATTGAAGAGCGCAGCTTTCTAGACTGCATCGAAAGTGCGCTGAATCCGGCAACAAAGGTTGACCGAGAGCAGTATTATCCTGAGCAGACGCTGGTTTCAGCTCAAAAAGAGGAGCAGAGCGACCAGCATAGTGTCCACCTTTCGATCAACTCTATTGCTGATGTAGAAGATCCTAGCAATGTCTACGGCGCGCTGGTCGTGATGGATGACATCAGCGATGAAAAGCGTCTCAAGAGCACGATGTATCGCTATATGAGCCAGGAAGTGGCTGAGCAGCTGTTGCTCTCGGGTGAGGCTCGTCTCGGGGGCGATCGCAAAGATGTTTCAGTGCTGTTCTCAGATATTCGCAGCTTCACAAGCACTGCAGAGAGCATGGAAGCTGAAGATTTGGTACATATGCTCAACGAATATTTTGAGCTGATGGTGGATGCCGTCTTCGAATATAAAGGCACGTTAGACAAGTACATCGGAGATGCCATCATGGCAGTGTTTGGGTCTCCATTGAAGCTAGAAGATCATGCATGGCGGGCAGTGCAAACGAGCATCGAAATGCGCCATCGTTTGGTTCGATTTAATGCACAGCGTACTGAGCAAAACTTGATTCCTATTAAGATTGGTATTGGAATCAACTCTGGCAGTGTTATCAGTGGCAATATCGGTTCGAGTAAACGCATGGAGTTTACGGCAATGGGTGACGAGGTCAACTTAGGTTCGCGACTAGAAGGCGCGACAAAGCAGTATGGCTGCGATATCGTCATTAGCGAAAGTACCTACGAACCTTGCCGTGACCTTGTGTGGACTCGTGAGCTGGATCGCATTCGTGTGAAAGGTAAAAGCAATCCGGTGGGGATCTACGAATTAGTCGGACTCAAAACAGAACCTATCCCAGATGAGCGAAAACGACAAATTGAGTTGTATCACGAGGGCCGAAAACACTACCTTGACCGCAGGTTCACGCGGGCGATGGGGCAATATGGGATGATTTTGGAAGAAATCGACAATAACGACAAAGCGACTCAAGAGCAACTGAAACGCTGTCAACACTGGTTAGAGAACCCGCCGCCAGACGATTGGGATGGAGTTTGGTCACTGACTGAAAAATAAGCGGAGGTCATTATTAGGGCAAAGTTAGAGCATAGCCGCCTTAGTGTCTGACGCGGTTAGAGGTGCGAGTCAGCTTTGGCGAATCTGAAGGACGGTTTGTAGCCTGTTGTGATGCTTTGGCCTTAAGACATTAAAATGTTAAGTATTATTGAACGTTTTTTGAGTGTGTAGGAGTGCAGAAGCATGGTTGCAGTCATCTTTGCGGTGGCAGCGTTTATATTCGCGAGCTTTGTGGAGTATTGGATTCACCGTTTGATGCATGCTTCCCCTCGGATTGGAAAGCGTCATCGAGACCACCATCGCCGCAATGAAGGGCAGGGCGTTTTGTGGGAGTTTTTTGACTACATCAAAGGAAGTGCGATCGCCATGGCCATTCCGTTTCTGTTTTCGGTAGAAGCGGGTATTGGTTGGGTCGTGGGTGCTTTGTTCTACGCGGCTTTTTCAGCTTACGCTCATCAGTTACAGCACGAAAATCCAACTCGCTGTTTTTGGATGAAGATGCCCGTTCACTACGTGCATCACAAATACAACATGTGGCACCACAACTTTGGCCTTGGTGTCGATTGGTGGGATCACATCTTTGGTACGTATAAAGAAGTGGAATGGCTCACCGAAACAGAGCAAAGTCTCTCAACACAAGGCTACTTGCAAATGCGTTGGTGGTAGGGTCGAGCTTCAGCATCAAAGTGGATTCAAAACCAGCTTCAACACTGACTCAGTCGTGAGATTGGTGTTGAAGCCGTAACGTTTGTGCAAGCTATGCTAGCCCTGTCGAACTCAGATATTGATAATAGGAGCGCTGCTAAAGAGCTGATTGTGGCGATCGCTGCATTCCAGTAACATTCAAGCCTCAGAAGTGACTGCAACGACTTTAGCTGCTCAATTTTTTCTTGACGGCTTCTTGGACTTTTTTACCATCGGCTTTGCCTTTAAGCTGCTTCATCGCGACTCCCATCACTTTGCCCATGTCTTTGGGTGAAGTCGCTCCGACTTGGGTCACAATCTCATCGATAGCAGCGTCCAGCTCGTCGTCAGTGAGTTGTGCTGGCAAGAACGTCTCGATTACCGCAAGCTCCTGAGCTTCTTGTTCTGCGAGTTCATCTCGACCCGCCTTACGATATTGCTCGATGGAGTCACGACGCTGTTTCGCCTGCTGAGTCAAGATTTCCATCTCTTCTTCAGGCGTTAAGTTATCTTTTCCATCGGCTCGCGCAGTGACTTCGCGCTCTAGAATTACTTTTTTGATACTGCGAACCGTTTCTAGGCGCACTTTGTCCTTTGCCTTCATCGCGGCTTTGATTTCATCAGAAATCACATCTTTTAAGCTCACGTTGCACCTATTTGTTCACGACTTGAATTGACACCATATCGATCAACCATGGGCTAACATTGCTGGCTACGCTCAACTGTTTTGGGCTGTTAGTAGTCAGATTCTTCTTCGTACTCTACGACACGCTTCTTCTCAGGAATGTTGATTTTGGGTGCATCGTAAGGCTTTGGATTGTCATCGTCGCTCCACGCATCTGAAGTGACATCATAATCCTCGTAGGGTGACTCGTCCTCTACTTCTTCGACCTGAGGTTCTTCTTGGTAGTCGGCGTAAGGCGCTTCTAGATAAGCGGCCTCGCGCTGAGGTTCGGGTTCGTCTTCCCAGTTACTTTCTTCATAGACCGGCTCTGGTATCCGAAGCGGCTCTTGTAGAGGTTGGGGCTGACTCCAATTGTCCTCGTCCCATGTTTCCTGAGCTTCGACTGCGGGAGCCTGTTTGGCTTGGGGAGGCGGTGTTGCTGGCGCGCCAGTTCCAAGCTGGTTGGATGGTGAGGTTGGCATAACGTAGTAGTCATCGTCTTCCCCTCGATCCCAGGGCGCTGCTCCGATGCCAAGGCGTTCAAGTACGCCAACTGACATTTGAACTAATTTTTCTTCTGAACCCTCAAACACGATTAGGCGGTCGGGGCCACTGCTAACCACTTCATCCATCGACAACTCGTATGTGCTGATAAGTTGGTCTGGAATTTGAGGAATACCTAGAGATGCAACAACAATAGAGGTCACGCGACCATCTTTGACATTGAACTTGAAGCCACGTACTTTACCCAGCAATTCACCTGTCTCTGTGATGACTTCACAGTTAATGAGACTGCTGAAAGCTTCGACATCAATTTCATTGTCGAGAACGGTGTCATCGTTGACTAACACAACGTCCCCCAGTTGCTGAACGTCGCTCAGCAACATCGTTTGCTGAATATTAGATAAAACTCCAGATAGCATATTCTCGCGCAGACCAAACGCAACGACTTCACGGCGATCGATATCGACCCACAGTTGCGTGACAATTCCGAGGCGCTTTCCGGTATCGCGCGTGATTACCTGGGTTCCTAAAATGTCGACGCGTTGGCAAGAATGTTCGAAGGTCATGTGCGAGTCCTAATCTCGGATCGAGTTAGCCTACTGATTGCAATTGTGTTAAGTGACTATTGAACGAATTTTAAGGCTCAGTTTTGAGCACGAATCGTAATCAATATTACGACAGATGTTGGTAACAGTTAGGTCATCATAACAGAGTCGCTGTGCAACTTCTGGGATAAACAGATCGGTTAAAGGTTCGGAATCTACACCATCTGCTTCTAATGAGATAGAAAGATATCAGAAGGCTAAATCCTCTATGTCTAGGGAAGCTTCTACGAAGGCTGTGTGTGTTGAAGCTTTGCTGGTTTAGCTGATGTATACTTCGCCTACGGATACCTAGCGTCTGATTGCTTCAGCGGAGATCAATTGAACTCGCATCAAAGCAAGTGATGACTATCTTTGCGCAGCCCTTGCATACCGAATCGCATGGATTGAGCGTTTTATACTGAAGCCGCTTGAGGCGGAAGTTCGATTCCTAGAACCTGAGTGTAAGCTCCACGAGCTTGTGTCACCCCAATAGTACGCTCTGATGACTCAATCATGGGTCTTCTGAGACTGACGACAATGAACTGGGCTTGCCGAGTCTGCTTCTTAATCATTCTAGCTAAACGCTCTACATTTGCCCCGTCGAGGAACATGTCTACTTCATCGAACGCATAGAAGGGAGAAGGGCGGTAGCGTTGGAGCGCAAAGATAAAGCTGAGGGCAGTGAGGGATTTTTCGCCACCAGACATCGATGCGAGACGCCGCACGGGTTTGCCTTTGGGATGAGCAATAAGATTGAGACCACTACTGAGCGGATCGTCCGTATCGTCGAGCTGAAGATATCCGTCGCCATCTGAGAGTTCGGCAAAAATAGTCTGGAAATTTTCATTGACAGCGTCAAAAGCTTCTCGGAAAGCTCGTTGTCGAAGGGTCGTAAAGTTTTCGATGCGGAGTAGAAGCTCGGTTCTTTCTTCCTGGAGGGTTGTGAGCTTTTGGCTGAGTTCCTCTAATCGTTCCTGAGTGCGCTTGTGCTCTTCTAGGGCCAGCATGTTGACAGGCTCCATGGCCTGCATTCGTTTTTGCAGCGATCGCAGCTCTTGCTGAAGTGATTCGAGGGAGAGTTCTTTGGGGATTTCAGGCAATGGATCAGGAAGCTCTGCCGTCTGAGTATCGAGTTGACTGCGCTGACTGAGCAAATCCGCTTTAAGCGCCTCTCCTGTATCTCGCAACTTTTGCAACTGCCATTCTTGCTGCTGCTGAAGAGTTTGCTGTTCGCGGAGTTGACGTTCGGCGCGATCGCGCACTTGTTTTTCGATGGCCAGCGTTTGTTCGAGGGTCGTGAGCTGAGACTTTAGCGCCTCAGTTTGTTCTAGAAGCTGGCGCTGTTGTTCTTTTAGAGCTGATTGCTGACTGAGCTGCTGACGCTGTTGAGTGCGACTGGCTTGAATTTGTTGGTCTCCCTGCTGAATCCGCTCTTGCAGTCGCTGTTGCTGGTTTTGTAAATCTTGCAGCCGTTGCTCGATGGCGCGGTAGGCAAGCTGTATTTCGTTAAGATGAGTCTCCTTTTCTCGGATGATGTTTTGGATTTGCTGCCATTTGCTGTGGGTTTGAGACGTTTCTAATTCCGATAGGGTTTGGCGTCGATGCTGTAAGGTTGCTTCGAGTGGCGGAATGCTTTGTTCTAATTCAGCTAATCGACCGCGAGCCTGTTCTTGCTCATGCTGCTGTTCTTGAATTTGGAGCTGAAGCTGGCGTTGTTGAGTCGTAAGCAGGTCAATTTGCTGACTGTGGCGATCGAGGGTGAGTTGGGCATCTCGCTGTTGCTGACGGCCGACATCTAGAGCCGTTGTGTTTTCGTTGAGCTGGACTTGAGCCTGAGCGATCGCCCCATCACAGCGATCAAGAATTGCTGTAATCTCCTCAAGGCGTTGCTGAAGGGCGATCGCCTCCGCCGATTCACTCGCCTCCGCCGTGCCGAAGTGGAGACTGTTCTGACGACCGGAAAGACTGCCCCCTGTCATGGCTCCGCTGGTTTCTAGCAACTCTCCGTCGAGAGTGACGATGCGAAATTGACCCATGCTACGACGCGCCGTGCTGAGATCGCTAAAGACCGCAGTGTTGCCAAAGACGTAGGCGAAGATTGAGCGATAGAGGCGATCGCAATCAATCAGATTGACTGCATAGTCGATGAATCCATCGGGGCGGCTCCAGGCAGGAGTTGTGTTGAGGCGAGGGGCTTTGATTTTGTTGAGGGGCAAAAAAGTTGCTCGTCCGGCGCGACGCTCTTTCAGCAGCGCAATTCCGGCGGCGGCGACCTGATCATCTTCGACCACGAGATGCCCGAGTCGTCCTCCAGCAGAAATTTCTAATGCTTTTTGGTATTGAGAATCGACTCTACCCAGTTGAGCAACTAATCCGCAGACGCCAGGAAGTCCAGTTTGGAGCAAAATCTTGGTAGCGTATGTTCCCTGGGTCTCCTGTAGAGCCTGGGTTTGAGCCTCTAGCTTGTCGAGTTGACGTTGCTTTTGGCGTTGCTCATTGAGAAGCCGATCGCGCGTGTCTCGCTGAATTTGCAGCTCAGCCTCAAACGCCACAACGCGTTGGGCGATCGCCTGCACTTGTTCGATGCAGGTTTGATGAGCCGTTTCGGCTTGCTCTTTGTGCTGCTGGTGGTCGTTGAGCTGGCGGCCGATCTCAGAGAGAGCATCGATTTGTTTCTGCGCCGACTGAGTCCCCTGACTCATGCGTTCTTGAAGCCGCGCCTGTTCGGTGCGCTGAGGCTCAACCTTGCTCAGCAGTTCTTCAATTTGGTGACGCAAAGCCGTCTGCTCATTAACCCAAGCTTGAGAAGCTGCGGCCACCTCGCTAGCGGCTTGGCGATGGTGAGCTAAATCGTTTTGGGCTGTGGTGCGATCGCTCTCCAGTTTTGCCAACGTTTGGCCTTGACTGTGCTGCTCTACGACCAACGCTTCTATCTGCTGCTGTTGCTCAGTGATGTCTCGCTGAGTCCGCTCTTGTTGAAGAGTCAAGTCTTGATAAGTTGTGGCTAGCTCTTGTTCTTGTCGATGCAGCTGTCTCGATTCAGCTTCCCGCGTTGCTAAAGTGCTCTGTAAGGCAAGTTGCTCATCTTCTCCTAGCGCTTTGACACGAGTATTAAGTCGATCCAGTTCACTGGTTGCGGCGGAGATGGTCTGAGTCTGAGTTTGAATGTCCTGAGTCAGAGCTGCAATGCTTTGCTGATTGGCAACAATACGAGCTTCTGTTTGTTGAACGCGCTGCTGCTGCTGTCGCCAAGTCAAGACTAATTCCCACAGAGTCTTAGATTGAAATTCCTGTCTCAACCGCTGATATTTCTCAGCTTTGATGCGATCTTTGGCGAGGCGATCGCGCTGGTCTGTCAACTCTCGCTCGACAATCCGAAATCTCTCTTCTCGCTCTCGAACGGCTTCCAGCTTTTCTTTCGCCTGGTTGATCTTGCGATCGAAGGAGGCAACACCCGCGAGTTCGTCAATGATGCCTCGCCGCTCGCGAGGATTCATCGAAATAATGCTGGTGACATCGCCCTGGAGAACGACGTTGTAGCCCTCGGGATAAACCCGAAATCGCTGAAGCTGATCGTGAAGTTGCGTCAGCGTACAGGAGTCGTTGTTGATGAAGTAAGTAGACGTATATGTGCCTTGTGGCGTCACCCGCAGCCGTCGAGTGACCGTCCATTCCCGTGGGGCGTGAGTCCCGTTTCCATTTGCAGCAAGAGTGTTTGACCCATTTTGTGTTTTTGCACCGTTTTGGTCATCCGCTTCAAGATCGAGAATCTCAAAACCCTCAGATCCCATCTCGCTATAGTGAGAAGAATTGTCTGTCGAATCGGCTTCAGTTGGGCGATCGCTGCCAGTCAAATCGCTATCAATGGCTGCGTAAGAGATTGGAACTGAAGGGCCAGAAGACTCGTTCTCTTCTTCCGGTGTCAGCAATGATTCGGGGACATCGCTAATGTCGAATGTGACCGTAACGCTGGCCTCTAAAGTGCTACGACGGCCACTGCTGTAGCCCTGGTTGACAAGATCGGGGAGGCGATCGGCTCGCATTCCCTTCGAGCTAGACAGCCCTAGCGCAAAAAGCAGCGCATCTAGAATATTGGATTTTCCTGAACCATTTGGCCCTGACACTACGGTAAAGCCGTTTTTCAGTGGAACTTGGGTCGTGCCACCAAAAGACTTGAAGTGAGATAGCTCAACTTGCTTGATATACACTCGCGTCTATGAAACGTTCAGTACAAAAATACTATCACGAGAACGTCGGCCATAGAGGCGGACGAGCGGACGAGCCTTACCCTGGGTTGGATGCCCGTGGCATCCTGATGACATCAATGACGCCGCGAAGATTCACTTCACATTACTGAATCTTTCAAAAAAGACCAAACTTCGACACAAAGGTTTAACGACCCATCGGCCATTTGCCTCAGATGAGCCATGTTGCTGCGTTAAAAGGGAATGTCATCATAGTCTGCTGGAGACGGAGTGGGTTGAGGGGTTGAGGGCGCAGGGCTAGGGGCAGTTGGGCTAGGATTAGGGGCTGGACTTGGGGCTCGGCTGCTGCCTGAACCTGAGCCACCGACCCATGACGGGTTGGGCAGGGATTCACCGGAGCTGTTCACAAAATGGATACGCTGAGCGGTCATTTCTGCCCGCTTTTCCCGAAACCCTTCAGGTCGGTCGAAGGAGTTGATGCTGAGGCGTCCTTCAACGAGAATCCGATCGCCCTGGTGACATCGCTCTTGAATTTCTTGAGCCAAGTTCCCCCACCCAATGACTTTCAGGGTTTCTGGAGCATCGCCAGTACGCAAAGCTTCAAACTGAACCGTCATCTCGGAGATTGGCGTTTGGGTATCAGAGGTGTAACGAAGTTGAGGGTCTTGGATAATTTCGGCCATCAACATGCAGTTGTTCATAATGTTCAGTCTCCTTCGCTTCGCTAGATGATCCCCACGCTGGGCGATCGCCAATGTCGATAGATGCAAGTTTAAATGATTGAGTGATGAGAAATTAGAGCGTGGTGATTTCTGTCCCTAAATTGACTTTGTAGTATCAGGCACAGGGAGCATCCAGTACAGATTTATTGTACAAAATCTCTGTGGGACTCAGATGCTCTTGGCTATGAAAACCCTGCAAAGATTGAGAGAAAAGCGCTTGGGCACTCAGGACACGAGCCTCTCGTTTGCAGTGCACAAACAGATTTTTGTTCAACTGTCTGTTCAATGACGCCTCATGCTATCACAGCTTTTTCGAGACGTTGTAGGAGTTTAAAGGAGTTGCTTGTTGGGTCTTTGCGATTGACTGCCGATGATCACGCCGATGATCAACGCCACTGCCGCTGCTGCATAAAACACGGAAGCAAGCCCAATCGTACTCCATAGGGGACCGAGCAGAATGGGTGACGTAAACTGGCCTAGGGAGTTCGCTCCTGTGCCGATAGCCAGCACGCTAGAGCGCACCTCTGGTGGTGACAGCGTCGCTAAGTCATCGTAGATGTTTGGCACTGTGACTCCAAATCCCATGCCAAAGGCGATCGCTGCTGGAACAATCAAGCGAATATCGTGAAGCAGAGGAATGGTGCCTAACATCAAAGCCATCACAATGAAGCCCAAACCGATGGCGCGGCGAGACCCAATACGCTTTGCTAAACGGCTGGCGACAAAGGCGGAAACCAGAGCTGCCCCTACCGCTCGAATCGCCAACACAAAGCCATTGAGGGCAGGCCCTGCGCCGATAACTTCTTTGAGATAAAGCGGCGTGTAGATGACGACGGTATAAACGATCGCAGCAGCGATCGCGATGGTGAGATAGAGCCGCAGTACTTGAGGGTGACGAATTGTTTTTCCAAGCAGTTTATTTTGACTCGTGTCAATGGCGCTGGAGCGCGATCGCCCTTCTCGTAACAGCAGCTTGGCGACTAGAGCCGTCGGAATACTGAGGCCATACAAATAGAAGGAATATTGCCAATTGAATGAACCTACCCATCCTCCTACGAGAGGAATGAGTACACTAGCGGTCGTCATCGCACTGGTTGCATAGCCCAAGATCCGCGTTCTCGCTTCACCGTCATACATGATGCCGAGAAGACCAATGCTAGCAGCGGCGATCGCGGCACTCGACATCCCCAGCCCGACCCGTGCAGCCAGCAGCCAATTCATAGTGGGCATAAAGGCTCCGGCTACGCCAAACAGAGCATAGAACAACAGAGCCGGGAGCATGACCTTTAGTTTTCCAATGCGATCGGCCAAGATGCCGAAAACTGGAGTAAATAGGGCGATCGCCAAGGCATGGATGCTGACTAAAAGCCCAGCCCAACGAAGATCAAGGTCAAGCTGCTGCACCATTTCGGGCAGCACAGGAGAAACAATGCCCCCTGTCATCGTGGTCAAACACCCAGCGGCAATCAGAACACAGAGCTGAACCGATCTCGAGGGTGAAGCGGGCTTGGAAGTTCTACGGGGGGCTTTGACCGGAAGCGGCATGAATTTGTCTCTGTAATTACTGAAACAGCCTCGTTGCAATGATGCGGATCTATTCAGGGTTGCGATGGAGGAAGGGATGACTACTGAAAGGCTGGATTACGTTGCTCCTCGAAACTTCTGCACTCATTGCCCTGAGCCTCACCCGTTGCTTGCTCTCTAACATTCATTGAGTGAAAGCATTGCATTGAGTGAAAGGAAAGGTTCGGTAGCTTGATTGGGAGCCAAAGGCCGAGTTGCTTTAAGCGACACAAGACCGTTAACAAATCTCTGTATATTTTAGGGCTGTCAGCATATTTTAGGGCTGTCAACGATTCAGGCTAGCAGAAGAATTTGAACCCTTGGCCTGAACTAAATGCTCTAAATCTATGGAGATTAGATCTCCTATCACTGTCTCACTTCCTGAACTGTCCTAATGCTACAAAATAGGCACTTGAAAAAGTAGTACGCTAGTGCCCTCCGATCTTAAAAGCATTGACGAATCGGCGTTGCAACCTCGAAGATATTCTTTCAACTTTTAATATATGTTCCTTTTTATTCGTGCTTTACCTGTCGATCCACAAAGACTGAGTCTGATATGTTTCTCAGATCGTTGGAGGCTATCGGTTCAGTGCGTTGATGCCATCAGGTGAAGATAGCGGATCCGTTTGGGTGAAGACGAGAAGGAACTTGTCTCTGTCAAAATAAAGCCAAAATAAAGCGTGACGGGGACGGGTTGTGCTAATCCTAGCTGTTGCAAGCCTTTCAAGCTCATTGCATCAACGTTCTTATAATTTTGTTTTTATGATTTTTGCTCTCTCAGATTTCTGGCTCTTTCCAAAACCGAAGAGTCACCTAGCAAAAATAATGGCGATCGCGCTCTTCAGGAAAACTCGTTATCACCCTTGTCACATATTCACCGCAAATCAGGCTCAAGCTCAATGAAGGTAGTTATGGATCTAGCAACTACATTAAAAAGCCAAGCCGTTCCGACGGACATCCGAGAGGTTGGCATCAATCCCGATTATTGGTATCCACTCGATTGGTCAACTCAACTCAAGCCTGGTCAAGTTAAGCCTGCGGCAGTTTGGCAACAAAGTTTAGCACTCTACCGCGATGAGTCGGGAGTCGCTCATGTTCTCGAAGATCGATGTCCCCATCGTGGGGTTGAGCTGCATCGCGGCAAGGTACAGGGTAACTATCTCGCTTGTGCCTATCACGGCTGGACTTTTGATGGAACTGATGGACACTGTGAGGGCATCCCCTATCTATCCGCTGATCAGAAGCTGCCTTGCGCCTCCGTGCGAAGCTATCCGGTGCGCGAAAGATACGGGCTGATTTGGGTTTTTCCTGGCGATCCAAGTCTGGCTGACCAATGTCCGCTTCCCCACGTTGCGGAATACGATAGCGACGAATGGCTCATGGTTCCGATTACTGCGGAATTTGCGGCGCACTTCTCAATTTGCAATGAGAATGCGATGGACGTGTTCCATGGCTTTTTGCACGAAGAACTTCAAGGCTGGTTTGACCCGACACTGCTAGAACTTAAAGCAACAGATTCCTCTGTTTTCGCGAAGTACAATGTGTCTTACAAAGGGCATTTGGCAAAGTTTTTAGGGCTCTGTGAACGGGCAGATGAGGTGACGACGCTGCCAATTTCTATTCACTATCGCTATCCGCACTATGCCAGCTCTCTCGAAGGAGTTTCGTCTGTTTACTTGATGCGTCTACCGGTAGACCTAGACAAAAGTCGTTCGTTTGCCTTGTTCTTCTTCAAGCTCAACCTCCCGAAATGGCTGATTCGTCTCCTGCACCCGCTATTGAGCGCTGTTGTTCAGCGCTTTATGTTGCGCAAATTCTTGGATCAGGACATCGAGATGATGGAAAGCGAACAACGCAAATACAGCAGTGATCCAGACCGTCGATTTGTGGAAATTAATCCTGCGATCATCGCGCTTCAACGGGTGATTGTCCGGCAGTACGAGCAATTTGTGCAACAATCAAAACAATCCTCAGATATACCTAGTCTCTCTCGGCAAGCCTCCGTGTCTCGTTCTCCGGCAAGCCTATCTGCTGCGTCGCTCCCTGAAACCGAAACAGAGACTATGGTTTGAGGATGGCTTTGCATTGCTGTGGCATTGGTTGTGTTATGTGTCGAGTTTATAGAACTGTCACACCGTTACCTCACAGGTAAAGGAGTTTTTGGCAGATTCAGATTAGGTGAAAGCCATTGATGATTGATATTTTTCGTGCATATCAGATCCACCAACAAATTCTTGACTTGAAACGAAGTCAAGGTGTTTGCAGGGTGATTGGCTGGTTGTTGCTTCAGGTTAGGAGCAATGAGCATCGCGATCGCTTTTTGAATCAGCCTCGACAGCGTCCATCTACACCAGTAGAGAAAAACGATAGGTTTGGTTGGAGCCAACAGCAAGCAGCAGTCTACCAGAGTAAAAGGTGAGGGGAGTTTAACCGTGCAAGTTGTTCAAGAGTACGTCCAGCGTTGGTATGAGAGTGGACTTGAGCCCGATGAATACATTTGTCATGGGCGATCAGGCAATTTAGTCGATATTGAAGAAGCAGCTACAGGTGAGCGTCGTCAAGTCTTAACCTTCTGCACGAATGATGTGCTGGGCTTAGTTCAGAATCCAGCTGTGCAGCAGGCGGCGATCGCCTCGATTCAGCAGTATGGAACGTCCAATAGTTCCTGCTCGGTTTTGAGTGGTCGGATTGATCTCCACCGCCAGCTTGAAAATGAAATTTCCGAATTTAAGCATTTGCCTCACACGCAGCTGTTTCTAAATGCGTGGATGGCATTACAGGCGTTGATGGATGCATTCTGCCATCTTGCAATCCCAGTGCCAGGGTTTCAACATACTCGTGAGACCTTGATTCTGAGCGATGTTCTCAACCACGGGTGTATTGTTTCGGCGATTACTAATGCCGGAACGCGTTCGGGAAAGTTATTCGGATATAGCCCAAGGGTGCGGGTACGAGCCTATCGTCATTGCGACATGGATGACTTGGCACGGAAGCTCAAGCGCTACGCTCGCCCGGATGATCGGATTCTGGTTGTCTCCGATGCTGTGTTCTCTATGGATGGAGACATTGCGCCGCTGCCTGACATGATTGAAATTATGTCGGCCTATCCCGATAGCGTTTTGGTGATGGACGAGGCTCATGCCAGCGGAGCTTTGGGAGCAACAGGTCGCGGCATCTACGAGCACTTTGGGATTACGCCCCAGACGGCTCTTGACAAAGGCATTGTGCCATTGATCATGACCACGTTTTCGAAATTTGCGGCATCAGCTGGAGCTGCGATCAGCAGCCCTGTGCCTGAACTTAAGCCGTTGTTGAACGTGTCACCCACTTCAATCGGTACGATTTCACTGCCGCCTCCGATTACAGCGGCAGCGTTGGAGAGCATTCGACAAGTACGCCAAAATCCGAATATTGTCCAACGACTTCAGGAAAATACTCGATATCTGCGATCGCGCCTGATTGAGCACGACTTTGAGGCGATCGGTGAAACGAACGTCGTTCCAGTTTTGCTGCCTCAGGAAATCAATCCGAAGGTTTTTGCTCGCAAAATGATAGTTGAGCACAACATCTGGGTGTCGCCCATCTGGTTTATTGCAAAGCCACGCCTACGGATTACGGCTAATGCACTACACACTCACGAAGAGATCGACCGGCTGATATCAGTGATGGTTGAGGTTCGTAAGTCAATGTATAAGGCAGCCCTAAAACCAGCGCTAGATGTGAGCAGCCTAGAGGCCGTTTAGGGAATGTTGCATGTCGAGACTGTCAGAGTCCCTCGGCACCTTAAGCAAACCCTGATGTCCCTAGATTGGGTGGAACATCTTGCCAACGCCCATTGCCGATTGCTTTGATGGCATCTGGCAAGGAAACATCGCCGGTATAAAGTGCTCGTCCAACGATCGCTCCGGTTACTCCGAGAGCTTCTAAACTGAGTAGGCTCAGTAAATCTCGAATCGAACTTACGCCTCCAGAGGCAATGATCGGAATCGACACTGAGCCTGCCAATGTTCTCAGCGCTTCCTTATTGGGGCCTTTTAGCGTACCGTCTCGATGGATGTCGGTATAGATGATGCTGCTGGCTCCTTGACTGACCATGCGCTTAGCAAGATCTACAGCCTCTACTTCTGACGTCTCGACCCATCCACGGGTGGCGACTTTCCCATTGCGAGCGTCGATTCCAACGATGATCTGTCCTGGAAATTCTTCGCAGACTTGGGTCACGAGATCGGGCTGCTCTACCGCAGCAGTTCCCAAAACGACTTGACTAACTCCAAGACCCACGGTTTCAGAGACCCGTTGGCGATCGCGCAATCCGCCTCCTACCTGCACGGGAATATCTATGGCGCGCACAATATCTGCAATCACCTGCTGATTAACAGGGCTGCCTGTCTTAGCGCCATCGAGGTCAACGAGGTGAAGTCGAGTCGCGCCTTGAGAAGCCCATTCGCGGGCCACCTCGATCGGGCTAGCGCTAAAGACTTCAGACTGCTCGTAATCTCCTTGATAGAGGCGGACACAGTGACCGTCCAATAAATCGATTGCAGGAATAACATCCATGCCGCTTTTCTCCCTTGCGTTGTGGCTCGCAGGCTATTCTACCCTGCTACTCAATCGGGCGATCGCCCCATCCGTTAGAAGATACGTTTGGAAATAAGCATCTTACAAGCAAATACTGTTCAAATCATGCTTGCGGAGTTTGACAAAATAGGCGTCTTAGCGACTGACATGGGTATACTTTTAGCGTAATCCTTTGAATACTGCGGGGTATTGCAAGCTAATGCCAGCGCTCTATGTCGCGGAAAGAAACGTACGGAATCGCGACAATCATCTCCCAGCTTCGAACCTAGGGCAGTGGCAATAAGCAACACAGCACAATCAAAGGTATTACTGACATTGCTGTTCAACACAGGAGTATTTGACACTCATGACAGGTTCATCCTCGGCTGGTGCAGACAAAAAAATCGCTGCGGGCATTTGTGGCATCTTGCTCGGCTCTTTAGGAGTTCACAAATTTATCTTGGGCTATACCCAAGAGGGAGTCATTATGCTCCTCATCACTTTGTTAACGTGTGGTTTTGGTGGAGCAATCACAGGGATCATTGGGTTGGCCGAAGGCATTATTTACCTGACTAAAACTGACGAAGAGTTTGTTAGCACTTACATTAATGGGAAAAAGGGTTGGTTCTAAGGATTGTTAAACTCTGCCGACAAAGTTGAATTGCATGCAATGCTGTGTTGAAACTGCGAGTTGAGCGATCGCCATCGTGCTGAGTAAAGTTTCTTGTCCTCCGACTCAACGATTGGAAACCCAGAATGGTCGATTGAGACGCTGGGCTGTTTTGGGGTTGTGTCTAGCTCCTATACTCGGTTCATTTCTGTACAATTGGGGCTTTCGATTGTCGTCGGGGCCTTGTTTGTTTCAACGGATAGTCGGAATCATTAGCCCGTCCTGTGGTCTGACTCGCTCGTTTATGGCGATCGCTAGAGGAGATTGGGCAACTGCTGCTGTATACCACGCCTTTGGCCCACTTCTGTTTATGTTTTGCGTATTGACAGCGGTTCATATGATGGTGGAGTTGGGGCTGCGGAGACCATTGCCCGTGTTTTCCAAATTTGCGAATTTGCGTCCCTCACTTTGGGGCTTTGGACTCCTGGGAGCCTTTTTTGCTTACTATGGGCTTCGACTCTATGCTCGCTATGGCAGTGGTCAATTACCGTTTTCGTTTGTAGAAACATCAATTTGGCAGGCGATCGTAGCAGGTAGCAAAGCGCTGTGACCCGGAGTAAAATGCTCGTAAATCTTCCAGTTCGACATAAAAAAAGACTATACGTTGCTCTGGGACTTACCGGAGTTGCCTACTTTGCTGCGTTTTCTCAACTCCACGTATCCCTACCCTTTCTCAAAATATATGCGGCTGGGGTTCCTATTCAGTTGGCGGCTTTTGTTTATGTGGTTCTTTACATACGCCGTCGCAATCGGGCTGAGGCCAAATCTCCCGCGCGACGATTGGATTCTACTCAGTTCCTCAAAGGGGATGACGTTGAGTCCAGCAATTTCGATCGGTGATGATCATCGAGTAAAGCCATACAAACACTCGATATGGATGGAAAGAGAGTCCTCTTTTCTGCGTAAAAAGCCGTCTCAGCACTGTAGTTACTAGCGATATACTGAGACCTGAATCATTGGGGTGTCAAAAATCTATGGGACGAACGTATGGCAGAAATCAGCGTACCCGTCTGCAACGCACGGTCGTTGGGTTGCTACTCACTCTAGGGTTAGCTACTGCAATTTTGCCGATCTTAACTCCTCCTCAGCCTGCCTCTGCGCAGAGCATTGGAGAGCGAATTCGTCGCCTATTTGATCGCAGTCGTCCTCAGGGTTCTGCTTCAGGGCGCGCTAGCGGCGGAGCCGTTCGAGATGAAGGATGCCGGAGAGAGGACGCTTCATCTTCTGTGGATGTTCCATCGAGCTTTGGTCTAAGAGCGCTAGTACGTGATGACAATCACGGTACTACAAATTCCCTTCATCCAGTATTTTATTTTTTCACGTCTTACACAAGCGACCTGGGTAATGGTGAAGGCGGTGTTGCGGAGTTGATGATGATTGATGATTCACAATATCAATTGTTTGATCAGCCCCTTAGAGTACAGCTCCCAGAGAACCCCGGTATTGTCAGAGTTGAAGTTCCCGACAGCATGCCTCCTCTACAGCCTCGGCGAAGTTATCAATGGTCGTTGATGGTTGTGTGTAATGAGCAAGAGCCATCCAAAAATCCTTTCGTGAGTGGATGGATTGAGCGAGTAAATCCTAATGTTGAAGATGAAGCTCCCAATTGGCACGAAGCCGTTGATGAGTTAGCTAGAACACGCCGCGATCGCACAGATGAATGGCTGACATTTCTAGAAATCTATGGACTAGAAGCTCTTGTCGAGGCTCCAGTTGTCGAGTTGCCGGTTGTCAATGATGTTGAAGAGGAAGGGTTGCCTGACTTTTTGACGCAGCCCAGCAACTAGAGAAAAGCGTTCACTGAATCAAAACTGCGAAAGCTCTTGTCCGAAGGCTTCCATAACTGACCGACTAACTTGATAAGCAGATAAGTCTTAGTAGGCAGACGAGTAACTCTAATCTTTTCTTAAGGTTTACTTTTAACATCTATAGCAATGCGCAGATAGGTTAGGACAGATATTGATGGAGAAGCCGCGCG
>CAKZMO010000134.1 GCA_937128595.1 uncultured cyanobacterium
TATAGCAATGCGCAGATAGGTTAGGACAGATATTGATGGAGAAGCCGCGCGGTGCGCGGCTTCTCCATCAACGATTGGTTTTATATCAACGCGTAGCACTTACACAGTTTTTTCAAAGAAAACGGGGTAGTACTCAAATGAGATACTGCCCCGTTTAAGACGATTTCCGTAAAGTTGCAACGCTGTTGCTTTGAGTGAGGTTTTGCCTTGAGATGAGCCCGATCAATAGGGGCAGAGTTTATCTGCCCTCATCGACACTTATTGATTAGCCCTGCATAGCTTCGACTAGCTCAGGCACAGTGGCGGACTGAAGCTGCACATGACCATCATCATCAAGGTCGAAAATGATGCGATCGCCCGACTCAACCGATCCCTCTAATAAAGCTTCTGCTAAGCTGTCTTCGATGAGACGTGAGATCGCCCGACGGAGAGGACGCGCTCCATACTGAGGGTCGAATCCCTCGTTCACTAAATGCTGTTTGAAGGCTTCGGTCATCTCAATCAAGATGCCTTGTTCCACCAAACGCATGTTCAGTTGACGCATTTGCACATCGGCGATATCCATCACTTCTTCTCGGTTGAGCTGGCGGAAGACAATGATTTCGTCCATACGGTTGATCAGTTCAGGTCTGAAGTGCTGCTTCATTTCTTCTTGCACCAACGACCGAATGCGATGGTACTGGGAATCTGCTTCAGACTCTTGAGAAAACCCGAATCCCAGACCGCTGCCACCTTTCTCAATAACGCGAGAGCCAATGTTGGACGTCATGATGAGCAGAGTGTTTTTGAAGCTCACGACTCGACCTTTTGAGTCGGTCAAACGCCCATCTTCTAGAACCTGAAGCAGCAGGTTGAAAACATCGGGATGAGCTTTTTCGATTTCATCTAGCAGAATAACCGAGTAAGGGCGACGACGAACAGCTTCTGTCAGTTGCCCCCCTTCATCAAACCCGACGTAGCCCGGAGGCGAACCTGTTAGCTTGGAAACGCTGGCACGCTCCATGTACTCCGACATGTCGAGCCGGATCATTGCCTCTTCTGAACCGAAGACAGACTGAGCCAGTGCTTTAGCGAGCTCGGTTTTACCCACTCCAGTTGGGCCTGCGAACATAAGGCTTGCAATGGGACGAGCAGGATTTTTCAACCCGACTCGGGCTCTACGAACAGCTTTGGCAACAGCCATCACAGCTTCATTCTGGCCGACCACTCGTTCGTGCAGCACATCTTCAAGATGCACAAGCATCGCTGATTCAGATTCAGTCAGTCGGTTAACGGGAACACCCGTCCAAGCTGCAACGACCTGAGCAATATCTTCTTCTGATACAACCGGCATGTTTTTCTGAAGTTGCTTGTTGGCTGAATCATCCGAGTTGGGCTGCACCGTAGGCTGATGAAGCCCTTGCAGTTGGTCTTCTAAAGCAATTTCTTCGTCTCGCTTCTCACGAGCAAGATCAAAGTTTTGAAGCGCAACTGCTTCTTTCTTGTCTTGCTGAACTTGGCGCAGCTTACGCTTGATTTCGCGAGAGGGAGAATTTTTGCTGTGACGCAGGTGAACACGAGATCCTGCTTCGTCCATGAGGTCAATTGCCTTATCTGGCAGATGCCGATCCATGATGTAGCGATCGCCCATCACTGCCGCCGCTTCGATGGCTTCGTCGCTAATGATGAGTCGATGATGCTCTTCGTATCGCTGCCGCAGCCCGCGTAAGATTGCAATGGAGTCTTCTACAGAAGCAGGCTCTACTTTAACGGGCTGAAAGCGCCGTTCTAAAGCAGCATCTTTTTCAATGTACTTACGATATTCATCAAGAGTCGTTGCCCCGACACATTGCAGCTCTCCTCTTGCTAGAGCAGGCTTCAGCATGTTGGCTGCATCAACGCCGCCTTCCATCGAGCCTCCACCCACAAGGGTATGAACCTCATCAATGACGAGAATGATGTTGCCATCTTTTCTCACTTCTTCCACAATTTGCTTGAGCCGTTCTTCAAAATCACCCCGGAATCGTGCGCCACTGACCAACAAGCTCATGTTGAGGTTGATGACGCGCTTTTCTAGCAAAAGCTCGGGTACAGCATGGTCAGCAATGCGCTGCGCCAATCCTTCAGCAATGGCTGTTTTGCCAACACCCGGTTCTCCAATCAAAACAGGATTGTTTTTTCGACGACGTCCCAGAGTCTGAATGACTCGCTCCGTTTCGCGATCGCGCCCTACCACAGGATCTAGCTCACCACTTGATGCTTTGGCGGTCAGGTCAATACCAAACTCTTCTAGGACACTTCGGTTGCGGCTACCGCCAAAAGGAGTGCTAGCAGAGGAGCTATCACCACCCGCGAATACCGTTGCGGGAGATCCTTCCATCCCTTCATTCAAGAGTTTCGAGCGCACCTCGTCTGGATCAACTTCAAGCGTTCTCAACACCTGGATGGCAACACTATCGCCGCTTTCGGTGATGGCAAAAAGCAGGTGTTCTGGCGTCACTGCTGTGCTTTTCGACTCGCCAGCTTTTTTAAACGCTTCTTCCAAAACCCGCTTTGTTTTTGGGGTTAGCGGAACTTCTGCCGCCGCTGCGCCCATTCCACGACCAATGATAGTTTCGACTTCTTGGCGAGTTGCCTCTATCTCCAATCCCATATCTTTTAGAACACGGGCGGCTTTGCTGGTGCCTTCACTCAAGATCCCCAGCAAAATTTGTTCCGTTCCAACAAAACTATGCCCCAACCGTCGAGCTTCTTGCTGCGCTGACATGATGATGGCGATCGCTTTTTCGGTGAAGTACTCAAACATAAGCTTTCAAACCTTTGATTGTTCTGACTGTCTTTGGGGCGATGTTTTCTCGAAGCATTGGCTCCGCTATTGGCTTGGTCAATTTGTAGAAGTAACACTTGAAATAGAGTCACTCTTCTAAAAGCCAAGTTCTTTAGAGATTGCTCCCTTTAGAGATTGCTCCGAGGAAGAGAGATGAAAATATACAGCTGCACATCAGCCAGCAATTACGCCCGTCTAGCCCCGTAATATTTTGTAATCTTTTTATAATGTAACTATTATTGTTCTTTATCGCAGTAGTGAGAGCCGAAACCCAAGGGGTCGGTTACGTCTTCAAATGGGTCAGATTGCTTTGCTGGTAGTGGCTACGGGCATATCCACTGTCGCAAGGATAACGACTTGTCATTGTTGGGATTTTGCCTGAACCAGGAATGAAGACTTCGCGATCCTAGGTTCAATTATCAGGACACTCACCAGGACTCGCAAACGATTTCGAAAGCACCTGACGAGACAGAGCGGTATTTTAGATCATTCTATTACTGTGCGATCGCTCGAAACTCTCTTAAGACTGAATCAAGCTATTGTCAGGCAAAAAAAGTAAAAGGTCGTTAGATGAGCGATCGCGCCAGAGAAGTCGCAGATTGACCGTTCAAACATCCAGGCACCTGTTCACTTAAACTGGTCAAAACAGCTGTTAATATCACGAGAGCCTAGCTGAAAACCCTGTCTACTCACCGTGCGAGTAAGTGATTCCTTTCCTCTAAAGCCGATACCGTTTTGGCAGTCCCTATTGATTTTCGGCATTCCAGGGGGACTGATTTACGCGGGTGTTCATTTCCTCGTGCCTCGCTTAGTCGCGGCAGGAATGCCGTTGATTTTTGCCTGGTCTGCCTGTGTGCTGGTGCCGACGATCGCCAATGCTGGGGTCGTGGTATCAACCTATATATGGCATAAACAGCCGACCTGGATTACCTTCAAACAGCGGTTTCGGTTGCAAAAGCTGCCGTTACGGTACTGGTGGCGTGTCCCCATTGCAGCGGTGGTGATTCTAGTGTTCAATGAAGCCCTTGCTTGGACAATTCCCTTGTTGCAGCAGTTCCCCGGTTTTGGCCTACCGCCAGTGGTGCCCGAAATTTTTGTAGATCCATACGCGGCGATCGCGCCAGAGAGTGGTGTCGCCACCTTTATGGGCGTGCCGTTGCAGCCCCAAAATATCTGGCTGATTCCGTTTTGGCTAGTGTGGATCGTGGGTGGCGTGCTGGGAGAAGAACTGGTGTGGCGTGGCTATGCGTTGCCCCGCCAGGAATTGACCTACGGCCAGTGGGCTTGGCTCGTCAACGGGCTGCTGTGGAACGTGCCTTTTCATCTCTACACGCTGTCGAATTGCCTCGCTGATTTGCCGTTTTTTCTAATTTTGCCGTTCCTCACTCAACGCATACAGAACACTTGGTTAGCGATCGCCATTCACGCTGTCATGGTTTCCCTAGCCTACGCCTTAATTGTGCCGGGGGTGTTGCCATAGCCATCGGCAGCGCTTGAATCGCATCATGGCAAGTCAGATTTGGTCTTAGCCAATGTTGCAGGATTATCGTGCTGGATAGTTAGCCTCAATCCCCTCAGGGAGTTCATGAAAGGCTTTTGAGGCGTAAACCCTGGAATCTGTCTCGATTGAGGGATGATCTTTTGAGGTGGCAGAGATAATTTCAGGCTAGAGGGTATGAGATGAGTGAGTATCACTCAGCTCCTTAGACTTGTTCTTGACAATGCCTATTGAAGTCCATTCAATTGCTTTATGAATTCAGCCACAAAATACATCGGCCCAGCGGTCGGCATCGTCTTAGCGCTAATTGGTTTATTTGCTGTTGGTGATCCTTTTGAGGCGGGCGAATTTGCCAAAAGCTACTTTGCAGCGGGCGATTTTGCCATGGGCGTGTTTGCCTCGGGGATGTTTTCGATTGGCATCTTTTCTGCCGGAATCTTTTCAGTCGGCATTTTCTCCGTGGGTATTTTCTCCGTGGGTATTTTTTCGATGGGGCTGTTTAGCGTCGGGCTATTCTCAACTGGCATGTACTTAGCGGGACGGTATCGCCGTCGCCTGGGCGATCGCTCTGAGTCCCCGTTGTAGTTAACAACGCTAGCGAGATTTCGTTTCAACGAGGCCATATGATTGGTGCGCTGATAGCTAAGAAGCGAGCAAGAGAACAGTTTGCGGCGCGATCGCGGGGAGACATTGACCAGTTTTTGGCTGGCTGGGCTGATGATGCAGCTTTGACCTTTTCTGGTGGTCCGCCGTGGGGCGGTACTCATCGGGGCAAAACAGCAATTCGTCGGTGGTTTGAACGGTGTTGGCGATCATAAATGCCACTAAATCAACAGCAGCGTAGCCGAAGAGGACGGCTAGACCCCAACGCATCCACGGCGGACACCCTGCTTGAACAAATCTCCAGAACTGGACGAGATTGTAGTGTTGGCGGGCGATATGTCTGGAAATGATTGTGGCCGGAACAAAAACGATGAACACGAGGCCAAAGTTCATTATCCAAACCAGTTCTCGTCTGGGAGCATCCTAGTACAGCCAACTTTGGTATTCCGGAGTGGTATTCTTCATTTCGCTATAGAGCCACACCATCCGGTCTAAGAACCAGAATTTGCCGACCAAGGTCAACACAAAGCCCATCAGTGTGGGCCAGATCGATAAAGTGACCAAGCCCCAGATCACCAATAGCAGACCGATGAAGGAGATTGCATTTAACCAATTGGGAAACTGGCGATGATGCGCTGGAATCGGAACGGTGTCGCGATTAATCCATACCCGTTCTCCTAAGACAGCTTTAGATGCCCAATTATCCGTCGATTGTGGTTTTGGAAATAGGCGCGGATTGATCCAATTCCATAGTAGGGCGATCGCCACTAAACCCAGCGACCACCAGCCCAGCCAAACGCGGCTCCACACTGCCACAATCAGTAACGGTAACACCGCTGTACGAGTAAACACACTCCAGGGATTAGCATGACGCGCCCAAGTCGCATCATCCATCTGGAAAAAGTTGGCAACCTTGCTGTCGAATGTCATTGACTTGTGCTCTCCATTTACCACTGATGAGCGTCTACAAGCCGCAATAGCGCTCACCCCAGGGTAGCTTTTGATCGGATACCAGTCCTAGATCAGTACAGCGAAAGGATTGCGGCTCTCCGTCCACCCATCCAGATATGGCTGAATAGCTCGACCGCCAAACGCCAACCTTGACCAAGCCAACATCGGGGCAATTACTCAAGATGTCTTCACTGATGGATTGCTGGAGTGCAGTATCGCCCATGAGTGTCTCGACGGCTTCTCCCTCAATCGCAATGGTAATGGCGTTAGGGCGATCGCTTGGCGGATTGGCATATCGATCAACTGGAATTGGCTCTGTCAGAGCTTTGACCACTGTGACATCGGGGCGAGCCTCGATCTGTCGTTGTGCCAAATACAGCGGTGCCCAACAACTACTGCGATCAGCCACCTCCCCAGACGGCTCCGGTATATGGGATTCGACCTCCGGGCTATATTCAGAGCGGGTCGCTTCTAGATTCGTAGCCAAGCGCGCCAGCATATCGGCAGCCATTTGAGGAGGAAGTTCTTCAGGTGGCGGCATCAGCGTAGCCCAGGTGTAGCGAAATGTGACCGTGCCATAAGCACTAATGTAAGGTTCATGCCAAGCTTGATAGCGATTAACGATATTTTCATAGCCATAGCCTCCATCAAAGCCAAAGTGCAGAGCATTAATTTGTCCGCTAGGTAGGTCTGATACGACAGATGCTTGGGGTGGCAACAACTCATGCAAGTCACCAGAGACATCGGGCCACTCCGCCTCAGGAGCAAACTCCAGCTCAATGTCATTGCGATAGACGTAAACGTTGAGGGTATGAGCACCCGCTTCAGCGGTCACACACCCCTGCCGAAAGCCCTCGGGCAAGGTCGGCAATGGCCCTGGCGGGCGGATTTGATCAGCTCTGACCACCGCTTCTAACGTTTCCCAAGTAGGACAGGATTCTGTTTGCGCCTCTGCTAAGCGGTTCATTCCCGTGACTAACAGCAATGGGGTACTCACCAGTGAGGTCAGCGCTAATCCCGTTCTCAGCGTAGGTGTGTTCATGAATACCCTAAAATTTCTATACATCAAAGCCCGGATTACCAGGTCAGGATTATTGGCAGCCCCAGTCAATCAAGGCTTTCTGGGTCTCAATGTCGTAGACTTGAGCCTTGCCATCAAAAACAACAGCGATGGTTTGCCCCTCTGGACCAAAGATAGGATTCCGGCCATCAAATCGGGCTAGGAGTTGCCCCTGACGATTCCAGAGATATACCGCCTGCCCCCAATCCACCGCGCCAGTCACCACGCGTGTTCCATCCGGGCTAAATTCAGCGCTATAGGCACCGGTCTCGTGGTCGTCTAAGGAAACAAATTGCCCGGTTTGCAAGTCCCAAATGCGCGCGGTGCCGTCATAGGACGCCGTCAACACTTGGGTACCGTCAGGGCTAAACTCTGCATCCAAGACAGCATCCTCATGGGCTAAAACTTGGGACGCTCCCGTTTCAAGATTCCACACCCGCGCCGTGTTGTCGTAATATCCAACGGTGACGACTTGTGTGCCATCCGGGCTAAAGACCGCATCCTGAACTACCCACTCGTGACCGGCTAAGACCTGAGACTGACCCGATTCGAGCTGCCACACCCGCGCCGTCCCGTCATTAGATGCCGTCACTACCTGAGTACCATCCAAACTAAATTTAGCAGTGTAGACAATATCTTCATGGCCTGTTAACACCTGAGATACTTTGCCCGTTTCCCGATCCCAAATACGAGCGGTACCATCAGCAGAGGCTGTCGCGATGCGGTCCCCGTCAGAGCCAAACTGAGCACTGTAGACCCAATCTCGGTGGCCCCCGAGAACTTGAGACTCGCCAGTTTGTAGATCCCAAAGGCGAGCGGTGCCACCTCCAGAAGCGGTCACGAGTTGGGCACCATCGGGGCTAAAATCGGCATCGGACACGGTGGACGCATGTCCTGCTAGTACCTCAACGCGATCGCTTTCAATATCCCAAATGCGCGCCGTAGCATCGTCTGCAGTGGTCACGACGTAGCGACCATCGGGACTGACGGACAGGCTATACACCAGCCCATCGTGCCCTTGAAGTGCCTGGAAACGTTCAACCGTCAGATCCCAAACCCGCACGGTAAAGTCGGCGGCAGCCGTCACGACCCGAGTACCGTCTGGCGTAAACTGGGCAATGTCGAGTCCGGTTTCATGACAGCTTAGGACCCGAGACTGGCCTGTGTCCAGAGTCCAGACGCGAGCGGTGCTATCTTCAGATGCGGTGATCACCTGGGTACCGTCAGGACTGAAATCAAGATCGTAAATCCTACCATCGTGGCCGGCTAGGGTTTGTGACTGACCCGTGGCCAAATCCCACACCCGAGCGGTGCTGTCGGAGGAACTCGTCACGACTTGAGTGCCATCGGGACTAAAGGCCACTTCCCCGATGCCTGACTGATGACCTAAGAGAACCTGTGACTGGCCGGTATCCAAGTTCCAGACCCGAGCCGTGTCGTCGGCAGACCCAGTCACCAATTGGGTACCATCGGGACTAAAGGCCACATCCATAATGGGACGTTCATGCCCCTCCAGCAGCTGCGATCGCCCGGTGGCTACGTTCCAGACGCGGGCGGTGTTATCCATCGACCCGGTGACGACCTGGGTGCCGTCAGGGCTGAAATCGACGCTGGTGACGGGCTCGGTATGGCCGTCAAGCCTTTGCGACTGACCTGTATTCACATCCCAAATCCGAGCCGTCCCCTCGCGGGAGGCTGTTACCAGTTGCGTGCCATCGGGGCTAAAGGCGGCGTCCCACACGTAGCCTTCTTGCCCTTCGAGGCGGCGAAACTGCCCTGTCTTGAGGTTCCATACCCGAATGGTTGAGGTATCGGCAGTGGTAACAAACTGAGTACCATCGGGGCTAAATTGAACGCTGTAAATCCACGAATCTCCGTGAGTACCCAAGTGGCGAGACTGTCCCGTAGCTAGATTCCAAAGTTGAATTGTGCCATCTCTCGATGCAGTGACAACCTGAGTGCTGTCGGGGCTAATGTCCAAGGCGACTACATGCACATCGTGGGGGAAAAGCTGAATGCCGGACTCCCGACGATTGGGCGATGCTGAGGTGACTTGGTTCTGGGGATTAGATTGTGTGGTCGCAGACTGGACTGAGTCGGTGCTAGTATCTTCGCTGCTGTTGCGGGTCGAAGCCAGGTCTGACTTTTTGGACGACGGCTCACGAGTAAATGACAGGGCAGTCAAGTCTTGAGAACTGGGGGAACTCAGCAGTGCGAAGGCCAGGGCCAGCAGGATTCTGAGCATGATTATAAACTGCGGTCTCTTCTTCAAAAAATGTCGGCGATCGCAACTCTACAGGTTGATGACAATTGCGCTGCCCATCGTCACGACTCATTGGGGAAGCGATGAATAGACTAAGTGATTGACCAAAACTATCCGATGTCGTTACGACCGGAGAGGGGAATCTCAATTCCTAGCAATGGGCGAGATGGCTCATTCCGCTCGACATGACATAACGACATTTATATGTGGCCTTTACATATGGCCTTCTACTTTAATTAATTCAGCGTGACGCTGACAGAATATAGAATTGGTAAGGGGGGGTATTACAAACCCGCCTATGACTACATTAGGCCGCTGTTTACTGTAGATAGCGACCGCTATTAGTCTGCACCGACTCAACTGACTGACCCTCGCGGTTGAAAACCACTATCGGCGCAGCAGTACGCATCTATCTCGCACAACGATCACGACGTTCATACTGATCAGCTTCTGATGGTAGGGTTGAGAGCCTGCTGTTAAAAACTGTCCAAGGAAGGAAATGGACTGCGAAAGCGATCGCTTCTTTGAGATTAGGGGAGTTTCTATCAAGGCGTCGTTTTCGCTGCCGTTTGCCGAGTTTTGAGCGGGCTGAAGCGTGCAGATGTTGATGTGCGTAAATATATATACTTCAGCTACAAAAAAAGAGTCAGAAGCTTACTCAGGTCTCTCGTATTAAAGATCACACTAGGATCAGACTTTTACACCTTCTGAATGTAAAGCAAGAGATTTCCTGAAACAGCGTTGAACCCCTTTATATTCGAGGAGTATGCGGATCTCAAAGGCTAGATTTTCCGTTTACAAAATTATGATCCTTATGTGAATTTACTAATTTTTCCTGGGTATTCCAAGAAGTCACCGGATACTGATACGTAATTGCGATGACGCGCAAAATCATTAAACCGTTGTTAACTGGAGTACCAGGTTGCAAGATCAGATTTTAGATCAGTTTTAAGACCAGCACTATTTACAGTGAAACTTTGAAGCATTTTTAAGACTCAGCTAGGAGGCCGGTAATGGTAGACCAATGGGGAATTTATAACGGCAAAACGAGAGAAGAACTCAATCCCTTCAGTTTACGAGAGGGAGATTGGGTAATTGCGCCCGATGGAGCCATTGGCAAACTCGAACGCCCCGGCTTTAAATGGGGATTCTTACAGGGCAGCAACCGCCCCTACGCTTTAACAGATCTGCGTCCTGCCTACTGCTTTGACGTCACGGCATAAAATTGAATACTTCGATGAAGAGCCGAATAGTCACGAAACTATAAAGAACGTTTGTTCAGGAGCAAGTTCACAGACTATTCTGGCGATGGGCTTCCGGCTATGAGTTTCCTGGCTCGATTGAATGCATCAGTCAGTAGGAACATTCCCTAGTTTTTGTAGCTCATTCTTCATCGCATTGCTTCAACAGTGATTCCATGATCGCAGAGCCATCTTCTACTGCGCCAACCTTGCGGCCATACCAAGCTCAACTCATCAACGACCTCTATCAGCAAATTAACGAGGGCTATCGCCGCATCGCTATCATTGCCGGAACAGGAGCAGGCAAGACAATCATCGGCGGGCAAATTTGTGCCCAGGCTGAAGCTCAAGGCTGTCGCCTTCTTTTTCTTGTTCACCTAGATGTGCTGGTGGGGCAGACCTACGACAAGATGAAAGCGTTCGGGCTTCGCTGCGGCTTCATCAAGGCAGGGTGGCCCGAAGATTCCACTGCTCCGATTCAGATTGCTAGCATTCAGACCATGGGCAAGCGCGATTGGTGGCGAAGCTGGTCTGCAGATCTTGTCTTCTACGACGAAGCGCACACCACAGCTTTTAGTCAGGTTGGACAAGAAGTGCTGTATTTCACCCATCCTCAAGCTGTTCATCTCGGCATGACAGCGACGCCCTATCGACTTGGACAAGGGCAAATGGGCGATCATTTCCAGACTTTTGTGGCGTCTCCTGTGCCTTCTACTCTTCAGGGAATGGGCTTTTTGGCCTCTATGAAATATTACGGGGTGCCCACAGACGGACAGATTGACTTGGGCGGTGTTCGCGTGATGGCCGGAGACTATGATGAGCGCGACTTGAAAAATGCGTGCGATCGCCCCGAACTCATTACCCGCATCGTCGAGGAATGGCACCGCCTCACGCCAGGTAAGCGAACGATCGCGTTTTGTGTCGATGTTGAACATGCGCGTCATGTGGCAGAAGCCTTTCGAGCAGCGGGAATTTCGGCTGATACGGTAGATGGCAGCACGCGTATCAAAGATCGGCAGCGTCTTTATCGAGCGTTGGGTGCAGGTCGATTGCTGGTGCTCACCTCATGCAATGTCATTAGTATCGGCTTTGATGAGCCAAGTGTAGAAGTTGGGCTATTACTGCGTCCGACCCAGTCTCGGGCTCTGCATTTTCAGCAGATTGGCCGCGTCATGCGAATTTCGCCTCAGACCGGAAAAGATTACGGCATCATTCTCGATCAGGCCGGAAATCTTCAGCGACTTGGGTTTCCCGAAGATATCAAAACCTATCATCTCCCGACGAGTCGAGATTCGCTTCATAGTCGCATGGTGCCGACAAAGCAGTGTCCTGACTGCAACCGCATCGTGTTGACCTTTATTACAGAATGTCCAGATTGCACATACCAATGGCCAACAGAGCTTCAGCTTCACACCGATGAGTTGGTTGAACTGTTGAGCGACGAACAGCTCAAGCAGGTGCAGACCGAAAGAATGCGTCACTTTTTCAAAGAGCAGCGGCGCAAGACCTTTAATGAAGGTCATTCACCCAGCTGGACGCGAAAAGTCTTTTTTCGGACGTTTAGCCGCTGGCCCAAAGAGGAATGGTACTTAGGGGCGGTGTTTAGTCACAACAACACATTGGAAAACAAAATGGCCTACAAACGCTATCTCATGGCGATCGCCCAAGAACATGAGCGATCGCTCTCTTGGGTGCTCAACGAGTTTCAAAAAGAATTTGGCCCTGATAGTTGGCAAGACGTGTTTTCGACCCCGTAATTTAGACACATCCGTTTATCAAGCCATTTGGACAATTTATAGGAGAGGGGCTACGCCGATTTGGGAAGTGGATGCCAACCCCGTGATCCATACCACTCAGCCAATCGCTGATCGATTACCTGCTGAATGTTAGAGGCGACTTCTTGCGGACTAGCCTGGGCGTCAATTTTCACTATCCGTTCAGAATGTGCTCGATGTAACTCTCCGAAGCCCTGCCGAACCCGCTCGTGAAACAGCAGATCGTTTTTCTCCATTCGATCAATCTGCCCTCGGTTTTTCGTGCGTTGCAGCCCTGCGCTGACGTCCAAGTCTAGCCAAAGCGTCAAATCACTTTGGAGTCCTCCCGTTGCAATGTCGTTGAGCTGATGAATGAGAGGAAGATCGAGCGATCGCCCATACCCTTGATAAGCCACTGTTGAATCGGTGTAGCGATCGCAGACAACAATAGCCCCCTGCTTAAGACTAGGGCGAAGACATTGATCGACATGCTGAGCGCGATCGGCAGCATAGAGCAAGAGTTCGGTTCGGCTCGACATCGCCTCTTGTGGCTGAGTGGGGTTGTACTCCAAAAGTAGGTGGCGAATCTCTGAACCAAGAGCTGTTCCACCCGGTTCTCGAGTTACGACTAGCCCTGAAATGATTCCTTGAGTTTTCAACTGTTTAAAGGACGGATGAGCATTGAGCCACTGAGCCAGTTGACGCAACTGTGTCGTTTTACCTGCTCCTTCCCCGCCCTCAAAAACAATGAGCTTTCCCTGCATTAGCAACCTCATGAATGCCCGACGCGAAGAGAATCGTCAGAAATGCCAGTGTTTTTTGGGGCGATCGCTAACCGCATAATTCATTGCGCACTCCGACTCCTACCTATAATGTTCTTCACCTTTCTCTATGAATCTTCGATCATTGATAAGAAAAGCTGAATGATAGCCACGATTTCAATCCTTTTTAAAACTCTGTGATCTGTTCGGGCTGAAGCATTTAGCTCATTCTGAAAACTTTGTTTATGGTTTATCCAATAGTGAGCTATCGATAACTTCCGAGCACGAAAATAACTTTACCATTCGATGTGATTTCGAATGATCTATAGGACAATGCTGATGTTTACATCATGTGCATCGCACGTCGAGTTGTAAGTACTAGGATTTCGCAGTGCTGAATGGGATTGTCTTTAGAGTTCATGCAGTTCTGACCCAGAGATATTTGCGATCCATTCGGCTCCCGTGTGGTGCATCTGTTGTTAGTTAGAGAATTGCCATGAACGAAACGTTGATAGAACTTGCAATTCCACGCCTGAGTCCCCCAGGTCGTGGTTTTTGGCTAGCTCAAGTCCGAGATGATGTCTCTGAAACAGGAACTTTTCTATCAGAGACGGCTTCTAGATTTGCTGATTTTGTCCCTGGATTACTAGGGGCGATCGCCATCCTGATCATCGGTTGGATTGTTGCAACGGTTGCAGCCGCCGCCATCAAAGGAATACTCAATCGTACCCAGATTGATAACCGCATTGCCAAATGGATCACTGGGGCAGATGAGAACAGTCAGTCTCCACCCATCGAAAAATGGGCAGCAACAGCCATTTATTGGCTGATTATGGCCTTCGTGATTGTGGCGTTTTTACAGGCGCTCAATCTACAAGTCGTATCAGAACCCTTGAATGACTTCTTGGGCACGATATTTGAATATTTGCCTCGCATCGGCGGTGCATTGCTGCTACTGGGCGCAGCCTGGTTGCTGGCAACCATTGCGAAAATGGTGCTCACACGGCTATTAGGGCGATTCAACTTAGATGATCGTTTGGCGAGTGCAAGTGGCACATCGGATACAACCAGAACAAGTGCGACGACACCTAGTGACACTGTGCCTGAAAGCACTGCACCCGGAAGTACAGTTGAGGGGCGCACGACAGAGACAGGCACGACAGACAGTCCTTTCTTAGTCAACGAGACCCTTGGCAACGCCGTTTACTGGTTCGTTCTCCTGTTCTTCTTGCCTCTGATTCTGGATGTATTAGGTCTGCAGGGGCCTCTACAGCCTGTTCAGAATCTACTGGATGACATTCTGTCGGTTCTACCGAAGGTATTAGCTGCTGGCATTATTGCTGTTGTTGGCTGGTTCGTTGCCCGAGTGGTACGGGGTATTGTGACGAATCTGGCAGCCGCAGCAGGTGCCGATCGCCTAGGGGCGCGCTTTGGTCTCAATCCCAGCACTACCGATGGTACTGGACTCTCCAGCATCATTGGCACGGTTGTCTATGTGCTGATTCTGATTCCGACGGCGATCGCCGCCCTCAACGAGCTGCAAATTAGCGCAATTTCTGATCCTGCAATCGAGATGCTAGAGCTGATTCTAGTCATCATCCCTCGCATTTTTGCAGCGGGTGTGATTATTGGAGTCTTCTACTTCATCGGTCAGTTTATTTCCGAGCTGGTTACGAGCTTATTGACCAGCATTGGATTCAACAACATCTTCCGCTGGCTAGGTTTGCCACAGTTGCAAGACTCTATCAGTCAGAGCAGCACTCAGCCGCCGCCGCCTTCTGAAATCGGTGAGCCCCAGCCCTATGTGCGGTCAGAGGATTCTCAGACTCCTTCTACACGAACCCCATCTGAAGTTTTGGGACTAGTCTCGCTAGTGGCTATCGTGCTGGTTGGAGCTGTTGCAGCAACAGAAGTACTGCAATTCGAAGAACTCACGACCATCGTTCAAGCTGTCTTGGGAATTTCTTTGCGAGTGCTAAGCGGTGTCGTGGTCTTTGGAGTCGGCCTCTACCTTGCAAACTTGGCCTTCAACTTGATTTCCAACTCTGGCTCAGGTCAAGCTCGGGTACTGGGTCAAGCAGCTCGTATTGCGATCATTGCTCTCGTCAGTGCAATGGCACTTCAGCAAATGGGCATCGCTCCCGATATCGTCAATTTGGCGTTTGGTTTGCTGTTAGGCTCGCTGGCTGTGGCGATCGCCATTGCGTTTGGTTTGGGCGGGCGCGACATTGCTTCCGAACAGATTCGCGAATGGTTAGGTGCATTTAGAAGTCGATAATAAGCACCAACGTCACTCTGATGCTCAATGGAGCGAATTGAACTCAGCCCCATCAACTTAGCTTCATCACATCAGTCATTAAAAAAACTGCGGCTCTTGCTCCAGATCGGAGTGAGAGCCTTTTTGTCGTGAACAGCGGAAGGCTGGACTCTGGCTAATAGATTCGGGCATTCTGAACGAAGGCATCGCTCCGTATCATGAACTGTATAAGCGCTCTTCAAATTGTTGATATCGCTTTTTGGGGCTGAAATCGTTAAATATAGCTTTAGCCGCATGCATTAGGACAAAAGGTGTTGCACAGCATGGAATGATGCGGAAAGATTCAACTCATGGATGACCTGCTGTAGGGACATCGCAATGCGATGCCCCTACCAAAATCATTCTTCGAATGTGCAACGCCGGACAAAATTGTATCCGCAGATGTTGCAGATGAAGGCAGTTGCTTGAGTCGAGCGTAGACACAAGATCAAGGAAAGACGCTGAGCGTAGCTATCTGCAATATCTGCGCCATCTGCGGATTCATGACCTGACTTTGGGGAGGAGCTAAGTTGAAAATCTCTCTTGTCGTCAGCGATTTATCAACCCGTGGCGCAGGACGATGGGGCGGGGCCGTGCGTCCTTTTCTGCTGACTCAAGCCCTTCAACACTTAGGACACTCTGTCGAGATTGTTGGGTTCGTGCCAGAGGGAGCTGAAGCCGGAACTCAAGAGTTAGATTTGTCGATTTATACGATTTATGCTCAGCCTTATCCCCAGTTCTTTCGCTCTGCGACGCAACTGTTGCGTCAACTTCAGGGAGATGTCGTTTACGCCTACAAGCTGAAACCGACTAGCTTTGGACTCGGTGTTTTGAAATGTCTGACATCAAAGCAACCGCTGCTGCTGGATATTGATGATTGGGAGATGAGTTGGCATGGTGGCGATCGCCACCACTATCATCCGTCGCCAAAACAGTTTGCGCGAGACCTTCTAACAGCAGATGGCGAGCTGCGGAATCCAGACCACCCGGTCTATCTCAAGTGGACTGAGCGGTGGATCAAGCGAGCTGACAAGATTACGACTCACACCCAATTTCTGCGCGATCGCTTCGGTGGTACTTATGTCCCGAATGGCAAAGATATCGAGATGTTTCGGCCTGATGCTTATGATCCCCATCAGATCCGTCGCAAGCTCGGGCTTTCAAACTATCGAGTCTTGATGTTTCCAGGAGCCCCCCGCCCGTATAAGGGACTCGAAGATATTTTAGAGGCGATCGCTCAGATCAATGAACCTGATATTCGGCTGGTTATTGTTGGAGGCAGTCCTTATGATGACTACGACCAGCAGTTAATGAACCGATGGGGGCAGTGGATTGTGAAGCTTCCAAAGTTTTCTTATGAACAGATGCCAGAGGTCGTGAGTGCAGCGCATGTGGTCGTTGTGCCTCAGCGAGATGTGCCTGCGGCAAGAGCACAATTTCCGCTCAAGCTGACGGACGGCATGGCAATGGCAAAGCCTATTTTGGCGACAACGGTAGGTGATATACCCAACATTTTAGGAAACACGGGCTATTTAGTCGCTCCAAGCCACGTCGATCAGATGGCTCAAACCCTACGCTGGATGTTGCAGAACGAAGATGCTATTCAAGTAAAAGGAGAACAGGCTCGACAGCGCTGTGTAGAGAAATTCAGTATTGAAGCAATGGCAGCGAATTTAGCTCCAGTTTTGGATCATCTGTTAGTCAGGCACGATTGACGGCTTGCCTGCTGAGGTCGTGTGATTGGATTGACTTAGAACGACTCAACCACTCTGTCTTCATCACTTCAGCATTACCCGAACTTTCATCCCATACCCACCTACAATGTAATCTCCATGTCTCGCAATCTTCTGCTTCTGAAGTTAGCTCAACGCTATCCCCTACAGTCTTTATGGACAATTGTCTTGGGGTTTTCAGGAGCACTATTCAACGGTGTCAGCACGGCATTGGTGGTGCCTGTTGTGTTGAGTCTGCTAGGCCAAGATTTGACGGTGGAGGGTTCCCCCGCCTTCTTACAAGCCTTGCTCGCCCCCTTTGAAGGCATTCCCTCCAGATATCGCTTGGGTGTGATGACGGCAGCGATTGTCTTGGCGATCGCCCTCAAAAATCTGACCATCTACGCCAACTCTCTCACAGGAGGCAGCCTCAAGCGTCAGCTTGCTTCTGATCTTCGGGAAGAGTCGCTACAGATGCTTTTGGCCGTTGACCTCGACTACTTCTACAAGATGGGCGTTGGAGACATTATCAATCGCATCAACAACGAAGTTGGGCGAGCTGCCAATGCTCTCAGCTCCCTGTTGCGGATTGTCACTAGCGCCATTACGGTGCTGATTTTTACCGGTCTACTGCTGGCGATGTCGTGGAAGCTGACGCTGGTCGCTTCAGTGCTGTTGTCTATGGTGGTGGTGCTCAACCAGTTCTACATTTTTCGCTCTAGAGCCTTTGGACGCCAGTTATCAGAATCGTCAAAAGAATATTCCATCCGCTTAACCGAATCGCTAACAGGGATTCGGTTAATTAAAGAATCAGTCAGCGAAGAGCGAGAATATCAGATTTTGACCCGACTGATTCGCTGGCGAGAAAAGCTAGAGTTTAAGTCTCAGGCCAATTCTGTGGCGATCGCCCCTGTTAGTGAAATGGCAGGCATTATTGCCTTGCTGAGCATTGTCGGCTTCGGTCGATTCTTTTTTTCAGAACAGCTCGATGCGGTCTCAGCGGTGTTGTTGACTTATCTGGTGGTCTTATTTCGGCTGTTGCCTGTCTTATCCCAACTGAATGGGGCCCGTAGCCAGTTTGCGAATCTATCGGCCAGTGTGGAAGTCGTAGAAGACTTTCTCAACCGTCACGATAAGCCGTTTATGGAAAACGGAACCGTTCCCTTTGACGGGCTGCGTCAGAAAATCACATTTGAAAACCTCTCGTTCACCTATCCAGGGAGCGATCGCCCGTCTCTTCAGGAAATTAACCTGGCCCTGCCGCGAGGTACGACCCTCGCTCTAGTAGGAGAGTCAGGGGCTGGAAAATCAACGTTGGCCGATTTGCTGCCCCGCTTTTATGACCCAAATCAAGGAGTCATCAAAATAGATGGGCACGATATCCGCCAGTTTGACTTGGCATCCCTAAGGCGTTCGATTGGCGTAGTGAGTCAAGAGTCTTTTTTGTTTAATGACTCCATTCGCAACAATGTCGCCTATGCTCGACCTGACGCTACTGAGGCAGAGGTCGTTGATGCACTCAAACGAGCCAATGCCTATGATTTCGTCATGGATTTGCCCCAGGGATTGGAAACACAAATTGGCGATCGCGGTGTGTTGCTTTCGGGAGGACAGCGGCAGCGGTTGGCGATCGCCCGTGCTCTCCTAAAAAATGCTCAAATTTTGATTCTGGATGAGGCCACGAGCGCCCTCGATACTGTATCTGAGCGGCTTGTGCAGTCTGCGATTGATGATTTAAGTCGCGATCGCACGAGTTTAGTGATTGCTCACCGACTTTCTACAATCCAAGGAGCAGAACAGATTGCAGTTATGGATAAAGGAC
>CAKZMO010000135.1 GCA_937128595.1 uncultured cyanobacterium
GGGGATCAGTCTTGTTCCAGCGTGTTGTCTAATACTTTTCAAACATCCTCTTAGAGGGTGTTTGAGAAGTCGCAGTGACGACTTCAGATCCCCCCGTCTCCCTTCTTAAAGGGTGAAAACAGCCTCCAAAGTCCTCCTTTCTAAGGAGGACTTCGGGGGGATCAATCTGTTCCTGCATGTTCGCTCCAGCGCGTCATTCGACACTGCTCAAACATCCTCTACGTCGAAAACCGATATTCTCTCAAACTCTAATGTCTTAAATACCTTGTCTTTGTTTTTTGCTGAAGCAGTCCAAGGATGAATCAACAGAGTGTTATGAAAGCCCTTAAACCCCTACACCAGCGCTTGTTATCTAAGGTTCCTCTGCGAACCGTTCTCATTGTTCCGTTCGTGCTCCAAATTCTTGGTGCGGTCGGGTTAGTTGGTTATCTTTCCTTTCGCAATGGACAGCAAGCGGTTAATAAGTTGGCAAGTCAACTCCGCAGCGAGATGAGTGCTCGCATCGAAGGAGAATTAGAAAGCTATTTAGAAAGCCCCCACGAATTTAATCGCCTTCATGGAGCCACATTTGCCCAGGGCAAAATTGACATGGCAGGTGCGAGTAATGCGGCTCAGTTTCTCCGTCAGTTAAAAGTATCTGATTTGGCTTATGCAGCCTACTGCGGCGATAGTCAGGGAAGGCTTTTGGGTTCTGTGCGATACCTACCCGAAGACCAATCTGCTGTGGCACTACTGGCGAGCAATGCTGCTTCCGATTACAGTATCGCGCTCTATCAGATTAGTGCGAATGGCAATCGAGGTAGCTTAATCGAGCAGCTTACACCCTACGATGCTCGTCAACGCCCCTGGTATCAGGCGGCGGTCAGGGCTGAGAGGCCAATTTGGAGTGAAGTCTACCTCGACTTTGGTATCGGGCTACCGACAATTACCGCTAGTGAACCCGTTTATGGCCCTCGAGGGCAACTGCTGGGAGTTTGCGCGACGGATGTTGTGCTACTGCAAGATATTCGGCAATTTTTAGCCGATCTCTCTATTGGAGATTCGGGCATTGCCTTTGTGATGGATCGTTCGGGTACAGTCCTTTCTAGCTCTACGGATGAGCCGCTGACCCAAGGGGAGGGTGAAGAGATGACATTGCTGCAAGCCACGGATAGCAGCGATCGCCTCATCCAATCCACGGCCAATTATTTGCAGCAGCGATTTGGCAGTTTTGATGCGATTCAAAGTGCTCAGCAGCTCGATTTCAAACTCCCTGATGATCGTCTCAACCTGACAGGCGGCGAGCGTCAGTTTTTGCAGGTGCTGCCTTTTCAAGACAGCCGAGGGCTAGACTGGTTAATTGTCGTTGCTGTACCCGAGTCAGACTTTATGGGTCAGATTTACGCCAACACTCGCAACACAGTTTTGCTGTGTCTTGTGGCATTGGCGATCGCCACAGGGGTAGGTATCTTAACCGCTCGCTGGGTCATTCGCCCCTTACTAGAACTCAACACCGCAGCCAAAGATATCGCGAAGGGAGAACTCAACCAAAAAGTTGAAATTCAGCGATCGGACGAGGTTGGCGAACTGGCAAAGTCCTTCAACGCGATGGCAGGTCAGCTTCAAGAATCCTTCCATACCCTGGAACATAAGAACGCTGAACTTCAGCACCTCGACAAACTAAAGGATGAATTTTTAGCCAACACCTCTCACGAACTACGCACGCCTCTCAACGGCATGATTGGTATCGCGGAATCGATGATTGATGGTGCAACAGGTAAATTGACGGAAATTCAAGAGCGTAATCTGTGGATGATTTCCCTGAGTGGGCATCGTCTCTCTAACTTAGTCAACGATATTCTCGACTTCTCTAAGTTGAAGCATAAGAGTATAGATTTACAGCTCAAGCCCGTAAGCCTGAGAGACTTGGCCGAGGTGGTGTTGACCCTAAGCCAATCGTTGATTGGCACCAAAACCTTGAGCTTAGTCAATGACGTTTCTCCTGATCTCCCCGCCGCTCAAGCAGATGAAAATCGCCTCCAGCAAATTTTGTATAACCTAATTGGGAATGCCATCAAATTTACCCCATCAGGAACGGTCAACGTTTCGGCTGAAGTGCGTCCCTCACCAGAATCACACAATCAAGAATGGCTGGCCGTAACCGTTGCTGATACGGGAGTCGGCATTCCTGAGGACAAGTTAGAGCAGATTTTTGAGGCGTTTGAGCAAGCAGAAGGCTCCACCGCGCGCGAATATGGGGGCACGGGGCTGGGGCTGGCAGTCACCAGGCAGTTGGTGGAGCTGCATCACGGCAAGCTAACGGTCGCTTCCACCGTTGGGGAGGGATCTCAGTTTACGTTTACTTTACCCGTGGCGACGGAAGAGATCCGCGAGGGGCAGTATGAACCTGCGGTGAGTACTACGCGTCTGCAACGCTCGGCAGTGGCCTCTGCTGAAAAATGGGATAGTTCGATCGATGAAAACGCCCTCGCAAACCCATCTAATCCGTTGGAGTCATCCGGTTCAGTTGTGTTGGTGGTAGACGACGAACCCGTTAACCTGCAAGTTTTAGCCAACCATCTGTCGCTGCACGACTATTCGATCGTGCAGGCTAGCAACGGGGAAGATGCGTTGCAGCTGATCGAGCAAGGGTTGCGACCCGCGATCGTCCTGTTGGATGTGATGATGCCGAAGATGACGGGTTACGAAGTCACCCAACGTTTGCGGGAGCGCTATCCAGCCATCGATTTACCGATTGTGCTGCTCACGGCAAAAACTCAAGTGGATGACCTGGTGACGGGACTGGCCGCCGGAGCCAACGACTATCTCACCAAGCCCATTGCCCGCGAAGAACTGCTGGCTCGTATGCGCACCCACCTGAACCTGAGTCAACTGCGGGAAGCCCTGCAAATTGAAGAGTCCAAGTATCGCAGCATGTTTGAAAATGCGGTCGAAGGAATTTTTCAGTCGTCGCCCGATGGCAAGCTTTTGAATGTCAATCCGGCCTATGCCCAACTGTTTGGGTATGACTCCCCAGAAGCCATGTTGCAAGCCATCCATGAAGTGTCTGGACAACTCTATGTTGATCCAGAACGACGTACCGAATTCAAGCGCCTATTGAATGAGCAAGGAGAAATTCGCGACTTTGAATTCAAGGCATATCAGCAAGATCGCACCAAGATCTGGGTGTCGGTCTGGGCCAGAGCTGTTAAGGACTCTCAGGGTACCGTACTGTACTACGAAGGCAACTGTATCGACATCACCGAGCGCAAAAACCAAGAAGAGCTTTGGAAGCAGCAGCTCAAAGAACTCAAAATCGAGATTGATCAAAACCAGCGATCGCGTCAGGTGGCTGAAATTACAGAAGCTGATTATTTCCAAGAGTTGATGGTAGAAGCCGACAACCTGAGAAATTTCTTTGATGAAGAATAAGGTAAATAAATAGCAGCCATTATTAAAATGCACCTGCGTTTCAGGTGGTAGTCATCAAACTTGTGGGCGATCGCCTCACCTATGCCTACAAAGAAATTGCTGATCTCCTGTGAACGTGAGCAGGATGGGCGATCGCCAACATGAGCTCCAAAAAAAATTCCGAATTTAGGTCTGAGGACTGCATACTCTACTCCCATCAGCCGTACATCACTATAGGTGAAGCATTTAGGTTGAGGCGTTCAGCCTTACCCAGTCATTGCTGAGGCTGAGATCTTGCAGGTTACCCCCCCCTTGAACCAGCGAATCAAGGATTTCACTGCGTCACTTAACTGCTCACTAACAGCAAATCTAAGCGGCTTACGCACTATGCCAAAAGTTGTATCCATCCACTCCTATCGAGGAGGAACAGGCAAATCGAACTTCACGGCCAACTTAGCAACCGCCTTGGCATTGCAGGGCTATCGGGTAGGCGTGATCGATACCGATCTCCCCTCACCGGGTATTCACAATCTATTTTGTCTAGAGCCAGAGCAAACAGAGAAAGCGCTCAATCACTATCTTTGGGGTGAATGCCCGATCGAATCAGTTGCTTACGATGTCAGCGCCAACGTTGGCATCACAGGAGACGGACAGCTATTTCTCGTGCCCTCCAGTGTCAAAGCCGATGACATCGCCCGTATTCTGAACAACGGTTATGATGTCAAGCTAATGAACGACGGATTTCGGAGCTTGGTGAAAGCCCTCAAGCTTGATTATCTGTTTATCGACACCCATCCAGGGCTGTCAAAAGAGACCTTTTTATCGATTGCAATTTCCCACGTTTTGCTGCTCATTCTGCGGCCTGATAAGCAAGACTATCAAGGAACAGCAGTGACGGTGGATGTGGCGCGACAGCTCAAGGTTCGTAACATGCTGCTCGCCATCAACAAGGCTTACAGCAAGCTCAATTTGGAGGCTCTAACGCAGAAAGTTGAAGCCACCTTTGACGAAACTGTAGCAGGAGTGTTTCCCCTGTCAGAAGAGATCGTGCAGCTCGCGAGCGAAGGAGTCTTTTGCGTGAACTTCCCAGATCATCCGATTAGCCAAGAGTTTCGTAAGGTCGCTCAGCAGATTGCGGAGGTGTAGACGCGATGTCAACTTATGAATCGAATACCGGGGCAAATGTTGGAAATTTGCAAGCTCTTACAAACTCAATCACGTCAGTCGCGTCCCCTTTTCGGGCATATCTGAGTGATTTGCACGGCAAATATCAGTCTCTTGATGAAGGGGCGATCGCCGACTACATTCCTGAACTTGCGCTAGCTCAGCCCGAGTGGTTTGGCATTTGTGTGGTCACGGCTGCTGGGCAGCTTTTTGATGTGGGCAACTGCGACCAGCTCTTTACAATCCAGTCGATTTCCAAAGCATTTATCTTTGGGCTGGCGCTGGAAGACCATGGTCGCGAATACGTCAACAGCAAGGTGAGTGTCGAACCCACGGGAGAAGCGTTCAATTCCATTGTGCTTGATGAAGCCACCAATCGTCCCTATAACCCGATGGTGAATGCGGGGGCGATCGCCACTGCTGATCTAATTAAAGGCAACAACGGTACCGAACGCCTCAAGCGTGTGCTCAGCATGTTCAAGCGCTATACCGGGCGAGATCACGACATCAATGTTCCGGTATTTTTGTCAGAAAAAGCGACTGGATTTCGCAATCGAGCCATGGCTTACCTGATGCTCAACTTCGGCATGGTCAGCGACAACATTGACGAAACTCTAGACCTTTACTTTCAGCAGTGCTCCATTATGGTCAATGCTCGCGATCTGGCGATGCTGGCGGCAACCCTGGCAAACGGGGGCATTAATCCCGTGACCCAAGAGCGGGCAATTCAAGAGCAATATGTGCAAGACGTGGTCAGCGTGATGCTGACTTGCGGCATGTATGACGCGTCTGGCGAGTGGACTTATCGCGTGGGAATGCCTGCCAAAAGCGGAGTCGGTGGGGGCATCACAGCCCTAGTTCCCGGTCAGTTAGGTATTGGCACTTTCTCCCCGTTGTTAGACGCAAAGGGCAACAGTCTACGAGGTCTGAAGGTCTGTGAAGATCTATCGAAAGATTTCGGCCTCCACATTTTTAACGTAGCGAAAGGCGATCGCGACTTAGAAGACTGGACTGCCGGACGCCATCAAATAGATGACTGGTAAGGTGAAATCCAAGACATTCAACGAACCTTTTTCTTGAGGACTTTCAAGGACTTTAAAGTGAAGATTGCAGCTCTTCCAGCTAATGAAAAAGACCGACTAGCCGCCCTATATCGGTATCAAATTCTCGATACTGGTGCAGAGCAAGTCTTTGATGATTTCACAACGCTAGCATCCCGCATTTGCCAAAGCCCTATTGCACTCATTTCATTTGTAGACGAAACCCGGCAGTGGTTTAAGGCCAAATGCGGCATTGCTGCGAATGAAACTTCTAGAGAGGTGAGTTTTTGTGCTCACGCACTGTTGCAGCCAGACGATCTGCTGATCGTTCCAAACGCCTTAGATGACGAACGGTTTGCACAGAATCCACTGGTCACGTCCAATCCTCACATTCGGTTTTATGCCGGTGCTCCGCTCGTTACACCTGAGGGCTATCCCTTGGGGACAATTTGCGTCATTGATCGCGTTTCTCGGCAGCTTGAGCCTGAGCAGCAAGATGCGCTGCGAGTGTTGGCTAAACAGGTCATCAATCAGCTCGAACTACGCTTGGCATTGGATGATCTGGCGGCCATTAACCACAAGATGCATCAATATTTGATGGAAGTGAATCAAGTGACTCGATCTGCGGCTGCCTTAGAAAAGGGTGACTTTAAAGCTGAAGATCTGAACGACATTGCCCGTCGCCCTGATGAGTTAGGTCAACTCGCCCGTGTCTTTCAGCATGTGGCGCAAACTGTGATGGAGCGGGAAGCCAAATTTCAGCAGCAGCTAGCTGACTTGAAAGTAGAAATTGATCACGCAAAACGGGCACAGGATGTCGCTCAAATTACTGGCAGCGGATATTTTCAGGAAATCCAGCAGGAGTTAGCAAACCTAGATCTAGATGAGTTCTGGAGTTGACGTAGCGATGACTGGAAAATTTTAATCAGCAACACGGCGATCGCCCGATCAAAGGCGTTGTTCCCCAGGGTCAAAACGGCTTGATGTGCAACCAACTCAGTGAGTACACTCCACAATGAAACGCTACCTGGCTCATCTCTTTCAGATTTCGATTAATCGTCCCGTTGCGACCGTGGTTGTGGCGATCGCCCTGACGCTGTCGCTATTTCTGCCCCTTGGATGGAGTGCCTGGAACGCTTACCAAACCTTTGATCGCGTCATCGTCAACGATTTTCGGCTGCAATATCTGGTGGGCTCGATCATTCACCTGGATGAAGTGCTGACCATGTCAGCCCGCATGAATGCCGCCACGGGCGATACCCGCTGGGAAGATCGCTACAACGAGTTTGAGCCTCAACTTGATGCCGCTATAAAAGAGGCGATCGCCATTGCCCCCGAAGCCTACGAAGGTGAAGGTGCGGCCCAAACCGATATCGCCAACCAAAAGCTAGTCGCCATGGAGGTCGAGTCGTTTGAACTGGTGCGCAGCGGTCAGCAAGACGCCGCCGAAGATTTGCTGTTTAGTGCTGAGTATGAACAGCAAAAAGTTATCTACACTGAGGGCATTCAGCGAGGGCTAGACGCCACGCGGGCGCGCATTCAGCAAAACCAGGCTGACTTTGCCCAGCAGTTGATTTTGGCGAGTGCGATCGCGGCTCTCAGTCTGCTGATGCTGCTGCCGATTTGGTGGGTCGTTTTGCAGGTGTTGCAACGTTATTTACAGGCTCGCAATATTGCAGAAGATGCCTTACACGAAGCCAAAGATCAGCTAGAAGCGGTATTAGACGCCGTCCCCGGCCCCATCTCATGGATTGACTCGGGCGGAGTCTATATTGGCGTCAATCGTTACTTGGCGAGCAGCTGGAGCATGTCTCAAGGTGCTTTTATTGGCAAAGCCGTCGGTTCTTTAAACGGCAATGCCCACTTAGCCCAGTTTTTGCAAGAGTTTCTCACCAGCCCGAAAGAGTCTGATTCCCGCACGATTGAAGTCGAAATTAAAGGCGTGTCGCGATACTATTTGGTCGCTGTGCAAAAGTATCAACAGGGCACAGCGGCGGTTTCTGTCGGCATTGATATTACGGAACGCAAACAGGCCGAAGAAGCCCTCCGCATCACTGAAGAAAACTATCGCAGCATCTTTGAAAATGCGTTGGAAGGAATCTTCCAATCGTCTCCAGAGGGCTATTTTATTAGCGTCAATCCGACCTTGGCAAAAATATACGGCTATGCTTCGCCCAGCGAAATGATCGAAAGCATTACCAACATTTCAGAACAGCTGTATGTAGACGCTGAAAGACGAGCTGAATTTATTGCCGCCATTGAAGCACAGGGAACCGTTAAAGATTTTGAATATCGCTGCTACTGCAAAGA
>CAKZMO010000136.1 GCA_937128595.1 uncultured cyanobacterium
ATGATTTTGGTAGGGGCATCGCAATGCGATGCCCCTACCGCAGGTCATCCATGAGCTGAATCTTTCCGCATCATTCCATGCTGTGCAACGCCGTTTTTTTAATCCGCGTTTCACGTCAAATTAATGAATATTTGGAATGAGATTTAGGATGGAGAGCGATCGCCGAATTTTCACAAGCGTTTGAAATTTTGCGCTAGAGTATCGAGCATGGCAATTTCATCATGCTCATCTGCATTGTTCTCCATCCCTGAACGTTACAAGTTTTGAATACTCGTCTGCATAGTTGAAACCAAAGATATGAGTAAACCCCTCATTGAACTTAAGGGCGTTTCAAAACGATTTGGCTCCAACCTGGTGTTGGATAATCTTGATCTGACCGTTTACAAAGGCGAAGGTCTTGCTGTCATTGGTCCATCTGGCACAGGAAAGTCGACCATCTTGAGAATCATGGCGGGACTGCTGTTGCCGGATTCGGGTGAGGTCTATGTGGAGGGTCGTAAACGGGAAGGATTGCTAGAGGAAAGTGCCGACCCAGTAGCAATCGGGATGGTATTTCAACAGGCCGCACTGTTTGACTCTCTAACTGTTGACCAAAACGTAGGCTTTTTACTCTACGAGCATTCCAATCTGTCGCGTTCTCACATTCGAGAGCTGGTAGACCAGAGTTTAGAAATGGTGGGTCTGGGCAAAATTGGCGATCGCTTTCCGGCTGAGCTATCGGGGGGGATGCGCAAGCGAGTCAGCTTTGCCCGAGCGATTATTTCTAATCCCGAAACGACCGCAATTCCTGAAATTTTGCTCTATGACGAACCGACAGCAGGTCTTGATCCAATCGCTTCAACAGTGATTGAAGATCTGATTCGAAATATTCAGAAAAATGCAGAAGGGTGTGGAACCTATGTGATTGTGACCCACCAAGACAGCACCATCCGCCGCACTGCAGATCGAGTGGTTTTCATGCACAAAGGCCAAATCCAATGGGATGGTGCCATTCATGATATTGATAGCACCGACAATCCTGCCGTGCGGCAATTTTTCAGCGCCAGTCTCGATGGGCCTATCAGCGTCATTAGCTAAGGGGCAATAACCTACAACTCTCCGATGATCTGTCGGAACCAGTCATCTCGCTGCAGACGACTGAAGGTCTCGTCCGTTTTGGCTTCCGCTTGATACTTAGAGTCTAACTTTACGGCTCGCTGTAACGTTTCCAAACCTAGATCAATGTCTCCCTGAGAGACGTAGCAGACCGCTTTGTGATAGTGGGCTGGGGCATAGTCTGGCTGAAAGTCGAGGGCTTGATCGAAACTGGCGATCGCCTCCGAAAACTTCTTCAGCCTCACAAACCCCTGGCCTTTATTGACCATTGCTTTGAAGGAACGAGGATTGATTTCGAGTACCCGATCAAAAGACTCGATGGCGGCTTCGTAGCGGTCGAGTTCTTCGAGGGCAAGTCCTCGGTTAAACCAGGCTACAGCATCACCCGGCTCGGCTTGGGCGGCTTTATCGAAAGACTCATAGGCTTCTTCGTGTCGCTGCAACGCGCCTAGAGCCACGCCGCGATTGACCCAAGCTTCGTGGTAGTTAGGATTGAGATCGACCGCGCGGGCATAGGATTCGAGTGCTTCTTCTCGTCGCTTCAAGCGGTTGAGCACAATGCCTCGGTTGAGCCAGCCTTTGGGTTCTTCGGGTTCAATTTGAGTGGTTTCTTCAAAGGCGGCAAGGGCTGCTTCATACTGCTTCAAATCCTTGAGTACCAGTCCTCGGTGATACCAGGGAGCGGGCTCATCAGGATTGAGATCAATGGCCTGATCGTAGGTGGCGATCGCCTCTTCATAGCGCTGCATCGCTTCTTGAGCCAATCCTCGCTTGATCAACAGACTAACGTTTTGCGGCTGCACCTCTAAGGCTTTGTCATAGTTGGCGATCGCCTCAGCCTGTTGTCCAGAAGCCATCGCTGAGTCTGCGGCTCCCACATACTCATCAATCGTCATGAACAGATCGGGACGATTGGATTTCAGCACCTGGAGCTGATCGGCCAACACTCGAATGCGGTTTTCCGCCTCAGCAATAAAGGTGTCCGACAAGGCTTCGGGGGTGAGGTCGGCTAGATTCTTGAGAATGCTATCTTTGCGGCTTTGGGCATCCGATTCTAGCTCAGATAACTGCTGCTCAAGCTTTGTCTCTAAGGAGCTAAAGGACTCGAACAGCTTCGATTGGCGATCGCCCGCCCCCGATTCCAACGAAGACAGCTTATCTGCAAATCGAGATTCCAAGGATTCGACATTTTGACGCAGACGGTCTTTTTGGTCTTTGACTGCCGCCTTAATATCAGCAAGCTGTTCAGCAATGGCCGAGTCGGCACGTTCGAGATTGCCAAATATCGATTCACCCCGCTCTTCAGATCGCTCTTTTAACAGCTGGAGCTGACCTGCAAATTCTGCTTCTAGCTTTTTGAGCGTCTTGCGAATCTCTTCCTGATGTTCTCCTGTGTTTGCCTCTAATGCAGACTTTTGTTCTTCAAATATAGCTTCCAACCGCTCCAGATTTGCTTCGATGCCTTCTCGCTGCTTGTCTGCATTGGCGCTTAGCACCTCCATCTGCTTCTGAAACTCTGCTTCCAGCGTTGCCATCGTTTTCTCAATAGACGAGCGCTGGGTTTCAGTCTTACTCTTCATCTCAGCGATGCGATCGCCCAGCTCAGCTTCCAGATTGTCTAAGCTGCGGCGAGCTTCCTGCTGTCGCCGTTCCAGCTCTTCTTTCAGCTCGTTGACTTGGCCTGTTAGGTCAGATTCAACAGTTTTCAGATGGTCAAACACCTGCTGCTTCTCTGAATCTGCTCCAGATTTGAGTGTGTTCAAATGGGATCGGTAGTCAGCTTCGAGCTGTTGGAGCACATCAACAGTATCGTCGCGGCGATCGTGTGTGCCAGTACGGAGGGATTCTAACTCTTTGTTGAACTCACTCTCTAACCGCTCCATGGTTTCAACGACGCGATCGCGCTGTTGCCGCACTTGAGCCTGAGCCTCTCGGCGCATTTCGTCCAAGGTAGGGGTCAACTGGCCTTCCAGCTTTTGCAGCTCATCAAACACCTCGTCTCGCCGTCGATTAATATTGGCAAACAACGCTTTGAGCTGCTCTGCAAAGTCTTCGTCTGCCCCTTCCAAGGTTTGCAACACCTCGTCTTTGCGGCTTGCAACCCCTTGAGTAAGTTCTTCTAGTCGCTGGTTAAAGCTCGACGTTGACTCGCCTAAGCTATGAACCGTGGCTTCTTTTTGCTGGACAAGTTCGGATTCTAATTTTGACGCGGTACCCGCAAACCGAGCCTCGACATCAGCCAGCTTTTTCTCGGCGGTCTCAAGATACTGCTCTAGAGTGCCCAGCGTGTTTTGTCGAACCGTGTCTAGTTCTGCGGATAGTTTGGTGAGATTGTCTCGACGGGCATCGACTTCCCGCTGAAATTCTTCCGATTCTTCGCCCAAATCGTCAGCGAATTCTTCGAACTCTCGAATGATGACATCGACATCCTTTTTGCCACTCTCGATTTTGCCCTTCAGATCTCCCAGTTCTTGCAAATGCGCCTGCACGATTTCGGTCACTTCTCGCAGCACCGATCGCCGCAATAGCCATAACCCTGCGATCGCCACGGCCAACAGCATCGCTAAAACCACGAGCATGACATTAAATAACGTGGTGGTGCGGTCAATTTGCTGAAGTCGAAGCTCTAGCTCTGTGGCCGGATTGGCAGTCCCTTGGGCAAGCAAGAAACCCAAGGGTAGAGATGAGGGATGGGATAGCGATCTCACAACGGACGATGCTTGTGCGGGTTGAGTCCTTGCCACTTCAACCAGGAGCAGTGCGACGAACAAAAAAAGGCTGCTGCGAGATACCCACGCAAACAAATCAAGGGTCTGACGCTTCATTGGACTATCCTATCGGTTGAGCTAGTCGGCAAAGGGACGGTTCTCTCCTCAAAACACACTCTACATGCCTTTTGAGCGGTACTTTCCTGATGATACTCAGTCTGATGATACTCAGTGTAAGGTTTCCGTTGAAAGGTGCATAGCGCTAGTTGCGAAGCCTTCAATCTTATCTTACTGAAAGCCCGATCTAAATCCTGTTCTGAATACTCAAATTCAAAATTGACGATTCAGAATTGACCATGACAGGAGCGAATTGTAAGGGGACAAGGTCTATTATTCGAAAAGCGAAGGCGATCGCACTTGAGATCGAGGTTCTGGCGCGACAAACAAGGTACTGAGATAGCGTTGGAAGGCGACTCGCTGTTCTGGAATGACACGATAGGTTTTCGATTTGAGTTGCTCAAACAGTTCGAGTCGGGTTCCTGTTAGAGTCATGTTGCTAAGAGCCTCTCCATACGGCTGATTCGGGCTAGACAACCAGGCGTGATACTCTCCTCCCGACTGCAATCCTGCGGGTAGTTCTCCTTTGAGTAAGGCCAAAATTTGTTCTTGTCCTAACTCAACGTCGATGCCTCTTTGAGCCAGTCTAGATAAAATTGACTTGAGCGATAGCGAGCAGTCGGGCATGACTTGAAGAAGCTCTGACAAAAGAAAATAGTCTGCATAGGGACGTGGCTTTGCCTGAGCCAACGCTGGATGCAGCGGCAATAGAGCGAGTCCATAGGCAACTCGGCTACAGGTTGGAGTGGTGTACACCTGTCGAGATTGTTGCTGCCAGAGATCGGAATTGGCTGTGTGGGCTTTGCTTGGATTGGCGATCGCCTTCATCACCTTGGCGGGAGGGCTATAGGTATCTTGGGTAATCGTGGCATTCGGAAATTGCTTCCGCAACCACAAGGCAAGAATGCGCAGGGATGCCGTGCCTCCTGAACAAACAATGTGCTGAATGGAAGCCGCAGATGATTGAGCAGCAGGATGAGAGGAGTCAGCCCGAGACTGGGCAGATCGCTGCATCAGCGATTCAATTTGCTGGTTGAGCATCCGCACATAGGGGATCAAAACGCGATCGCCCAGGATATTTCGAGATAGGCGATAGGGAACTTGATCGACAACGATGACAACGACTTCTCGATGTTGCAACGCGACTTTGATCAGCCGTGCCAGATCGAGCAACTGATATCCGGCGGCAGAACGGTACAGATGTTGCTGGAAGTGATGGCGATCGTCTAAGTTTTCTTTTCCTGGAACAGGTAACTTAATTTGGTTGAGGGACAGGTGCTGCCATCCAGTACTGGAAATGACCGCAATCGGCACTTCGCCTCGACTCAGCCGAGTAGAGATGATTGCTTTTTCTTTTGTGGTTAGTGAAATCGCCTGAACCCATATTGGGTAAAGGATCTGGCTGATGATGTCTTGGTCGATGGCATAGCCCCCATAGGGCACGCCCTGGGTGGTGAAATGCTGAGGTCGCAGGTCTGATGTTTGCTCAGGTACGTGGGCGATCGCCAAATGAGTCATGGCTGCCCCCGCATTGAGAATCAGCGTTGTTCCTTGACATTGACGCTGCCGGGCTCGCTGCTGGGGGGTGAGCCGTGGGGGCATCTCGATGGGTAATCCGTCGGCGGGTTCTAGCTCAGACAGCACGGTGGCGATCGCCTCATCGACCCATCGAATCTGAGAGGCTTCCCGCACCAAATCAAGCCGCAACACGATGTTTTGCAGATTGAAAACATATTCGTCAGGCCACCCAGAGGGGATACTCAGCACGACTTGTGAAAGATTTCGTAAGGCAGCCTGAAGCTGCTCGTCGCCTAACCCTACGGCACCGCAGATCAGCCCCTTGCCGTTGTCATCTGAAAGTTCAACAGGGGAAGGGATGGTTGTGATCACTTCAGCTCCCGTCGAAGAACGAGTCAGGGTCGTGAGTAGAGTTTGAATGCCCTGCTGGACTGCTCTGAGCGAAAGTGTGTGACGAGAAGACCACTTCACGGTGGGCTCCCACACTCCTGTGTGAGACGAGAAATGAGGAATTCCCAGATTTAGCAAGGGCTTCAAGTCCGCTAGGGCGATCGCTTGCTCGGAGCTTTGAGACTGTGGCGAACCAGAAAGATCAGACGGCTCATACTTTTGGGGATCAAACAGCACCCGCACAGGCAATCGAAACCAGCGATCGCTACTCGGTAAACTAGAAGGCGTCGCGTCCAGCGTAAAGGGTTGGGCTTCTTCTTCCGGAGCTTTCGGCTGTGAAAGTTGTGTTGGAGTGACTCGCCAGTAAATCGGATAGAGACGGCGAGTCAGGCGATTGAGCAATACAGCCGAAATTCCTGATGTGCCGATGTCGATGCCTAAGAACCATACCGGAGAGTGAGAACGAGACGCAGGGGAAAGCGGAGGCGTCTCGTATGGATGAGACGCTTTGGCATGGAGTGCCGGAGCAATTCCCAACCGCAACATGGGTAGAGCGATCGATTGCTGAGGTTCAGGCTCTCTCTGCTGTCGATTGTCTTGCTCTCGGTCGTTCCTTGATTGATTGTCACGAGAGTTTGGCTGTTGAAGCTGCTCATTTTCAACTGAGTCATGTGTGTCAGAATCTGTTATATCCCAGCCGTTGTCTTGTCTTGTTTGGTGGGACTCGGAGCGATCTGCCTCAAAATCATGTTCCTCAAGATCTGGTGCTTCGAGATTTTCCTGTTCCAAACTGTTCTGCCAGAACCGCTCATGCTCCGAACTCTCATCTCCTAACCAGTCCGCTATAGATTGAAGCGTTTCCTCAGCCAGAGGCTCTGCGACCTCGGAGAGCTGAGGTTGAGAGGGGGATGGCTCTGGATCGAGAATCAACCGCTCTAGAGGTTGCGGCGTTGAGCGAGAAGAGGTGTTTGAGCTGTTGTTTGTTGGTGTTTGGGATGGAGCGTCTAGGACTTCCTCCAGAGCAGTCAAGTTGTCGCCCTGACCGAGGCGATCGCTCAACCAACTCGAAGCAGAGGCCAAGGTCTCACTACGCAAAGATTCTGCTCCAAACCATGCAGAAATAGAGTCTAGAGTCTCGTTCAGCGCTTCTGAATCACGAGACTGGTGGACGAGATTGAGATTGTTCGGGGTGGAAAAATCTGAAGTAGATGCTGTAGCCGCTGTGGAACCAGGGGATTTAGACGCTGTCGCTATTTTTTTTTTGATCAGATTCAGTGGATGAACCGGAGGTGTTCAGATCATCGAAGATAGACCACGATGTATCGGTTTCCGCTGAGGATGTCGGCTCTCCTCCTGCCTCGGACTGCTCAGGTAAGCTAGGCGGGTTGACTCCTTTCAGCAGATCGACCAGTGTCTGCTCTTGCGTTCCAGGGCTCGGCTCAATCTCATCATTATCTAAAGCTTTCAGATCTTCGAAGATTTGTCGGAGTTCATCCGAATCGAGCGGATCAAGCTGTTCTTCAAAGCCATCGTCTGTCGAAGTCGAATCTGAAGGAGCCGTCGAAAACAGATCATCTACAGTTACGGAAGGTTCGGACTCAACCTGTTCGTCAGTTGTAGCGTCGGCTTCTGAAAATCCCGATGTGAAATCTCCTTCGTCTTCGTCTTCGCTAAACGTGAAGAGCGAGTCCGACATGGAGTTGTCAGCGTCTAAGTCATCCCAGGCTGACATCTCAGATTCAATGTCACTGGAATCTGAGTCAGATGACTCAATTGATTCGAAAATGTCAAATTCGAAGCCATCAGTTTGCATCTCGTCAAAGGATGCTTCGGTATCAGTCGGGTTTTGCTGATTTTGGTTTGGATTTTCTGTATCTAACTCTGAATCGTCTAACTCTGAATCAGGCGATCGCTCATCCTGACCAATATCTTCTGTAAAAGACTCATCTAAATCCTCTTCAGAGGGCAGCAGCACTTCCGATTCATCAATGCCTTCAAATCCTGACAAATCAGAAGCGAGTCGCTGCATAGTGGTCGAATCGAGCTTGAGATTTGAGCCAGCAACCGCATCTGAGTCATCAGACGCTAGCAAGTCTTCATTCGGCGAAGCCATAACATAGCGCTCAAAATCCGCTCCCGCAGGATTGCTCTCGGCTTGAAGACTGTCAGAAGGCTCCTCCACCCAATCATCATTCTTTTGAGTTGCATCGGGTTGATCGAGACGACCCAATTCGCTTAAGGTGCGAATCGTCTCGATCTGCTCAGAGTCCATTTCAGAAGAGTCGTCAACATTTTCCTGTGTGGTAATGCCCAATTCAGGAAATGGGTTTTCACCGCTCCTTATCTGGTCTTCCGCCGCTGAATAGGTTGTTTCTGAGTTCAACTCTGCCTCTGAAGGCTGTTCAACACTGGCAACATCCTCGAACAGCAAATCATCTAGGAAAGCAGGCGCAATAGCATCATCGTCCGGATCTGCTGAATTTTCTCGTGGCGGAGACATCTCTAAAGTATCCGCATCAGACAGACTCTCTTCGTCCGTCTGCCAATCTAAATCAGAATTGGGCGACAACCCTGGCGTCACAGCTTCGTCAAACATCTGATAGACGTTGTCGATTTCGTCTGTCGGCGCACTGCTTTCGTCTATGCTCGATTGAGCAGAATAAGAGTCTGCGCTGTCAGAAAAACCTTCTCCCGTCGTTTCTTCCACTGACTCTGAAGTCAAATCAGACTCGATATCTGTTGCGATCTGATCGAGAAAGGCTAACGCTTCATCGGAATCATTCGAAATCGAGAAAGCTCCACCCTGGTCTAAAGCCTGTGAACGGTCTAAGTCGCTAGGGATATTGCCTGCATCAAAAGCAGACATTGTCGTTTCATTCCATGACTCAGAAGCCGTAGCGCCTTCTGCACGATCCGCTTCAGAACTGCTGGTCAATTCATTCAGTTCGTGTAAGAACAAGTCAGTGTCATTCTCTTCGAGCTGATTGAGGCGCTGGTCATCCACCTGGTCAACAACACCGTCCTCTTCGATAGCGAAGAGCGTTACCATTTCGTCATTTGCAAAGGAACTGCCTGGTTCGTTTTCAGAGGAAGCAGACTCATCGGCATTGGCGATCGCCCCCATCAAGTTATCGTCAATGGGCAACTGCAAATCATCCAAGTTGAAGTCAACTGACTCAGACCCAGTGCTTTGGGGCAGTTCAGCCAGCAAATCATCAATCAGAAGATCATCGGACTGTTTTGACTCTGACTCGCTGGATTTGAAATTCCCAGGTTCCAGTGAGTTCAACATGCGGTCGATCTGATCTTCTGGTAGCTCATCGGGAACTGAAGCCGCGTTGCTAGGTGACGATGCTCGAGGTGACACCTTACTAGCGCTCGCATTGTCTCCACTCTGGAGACCGGGCAACTCCCACTCTGGACTGATCGAGGTCTGAATGTATTGAGATGCACCACGTCCCAGCTGCTCAGCTAAGCGGTTCACAAGAGCTGAAAACATGGCCTCGCCTTGTTGGCCTAGCCCATGCATCTTACTAAGCCCTTGTCCTAGAGAATCTTGATAGCTGTCGAGATTGTTCTGAAGTGACTCGAAGACTACCCGCAGCGTCGAGTCTAGCTTCGTCAGCATTTCATCCGATCGAGACTGCAATAGCTGCATTTGCTGAAAACGCTGGCTTGGAGTCAGCGTTTGACCGACGCTGTCGCCCGAATTGAGCTGAGGAACAGGAGCCTCTGGCATCAACCCTGCATTTTGGCTGGCCTGAAACTGCGCATTTTCGAATGACTGTGTGATCTGCGCCGCCAGTTGCTCTTGCAGCCGTCCCATCAGAGACTGCGTAAAGTCGTTGATCACCTGCTGTTGGTTGATTTGCTGTTGGGAGAGCAAGAGCTGATGTCGCTGCTGTTCTAGTCTCTGAATATCAGCGGTCAGAAACTGACGTTGTTGATATAGACCCATTAATTCTTCGCGCATGGGCTGCATCATGTTGACGCGCAGATAGTTCATTTCCTGAACGATCGCTTGCAGCACTTGCTGGGCAGATTCAGAGGGTGATGCGACTTCTCCCGTCGCTACTGGGTTTGCAGGACGAATGCTGGTTGTTGGTGGGCGATCGCGCCACCATTCTTGCTGAGCGATTTCTGGTCGAGGGCGCTCTGGTGATATGGGAGAAATCGAACTCCCTTGTAGGGATGCCAAATAATTTCGCGCTTGCTCCAAGACCTGTTGTTGAGGAATACCCTCAGCAGGTTGGGTTGATGAGCGAGGTGCATTGGAATCATCCAATACTTCATCAATCTTGTTAATCAGCGCCTGAATTTGTGTCTTTGGAGAAGTCACGATGATATCCCTGACCAGAGTGATACAGAGTACAGCAGAGAAATTGAATCTTCAACGAGAACAAGGATTAGAACAGGTTCGAACCTTTTTACAGAACTGTTTTTGATATCGAGCGAGGTCTCTTTTCCTACCGCGATATTTGGCGATCGCCACTCAAACAGAACTTGAAGTAAACCTCAGCTTTTAGAACTTTTTCGGAGAAATGTTTCTCCAATGAGAATCTCGATAACTTGAAAATGATTCAAGAGTCCTGTTGGTACAACATCTTAACTGATGTTTGCTGGAGTGCAGATCGGTTGCCTACATATCGCTACAAATCAAACAGAGCGTACTTCTTCTCATTTTCAGAGTTTTCTAGCTTGACAAAAGTAACCGAGCGCTGGTTCTTCCTTGAGTCCTGCCCCATGAAAACTTTTTCGTTCACCCCTTCTCAAAATGATAGAGAGCAGAATTGAATGCTCAAGATCGTCTTGGAACAGTTTGAATGACGGAGCTAGAAAGACCTTGTGCAAATTCTTTAGCAGAAAAAGCAGTTCTACTAAAACAGCTTCTGAGAGCTGGCTTAGAATGCAATTCCTCTACGCTGTTCGCGCTATGTCACCGGGTAGAGCTTTTGGGATAAAGTTCGATAAATAATAATGTTAATTTATGTAAAAGCGCGCGGATCGTGCGTAGAAACAGAAAAATGGAGTCGAAGGGGATTGTTTTGATTGGCTCTCAAGCAAAATTTTTTGATTGATCCCTAAGTAAAACTCGTCTCAAATCTCCCTCCATTTTTTTCGCTTTTTTTCCGCTATTGTTGTTCCTCATTCAAAGGGAGAGTTAGGCATGAGAAATCTTCAGCCCCAAATCTCACATCATTCTAGACAGAGAGTTGCTAGACGGACAGTAGTGTTTTCCTGGGCTGTTGCACTGGTTGTTGCGAGTTGGATCTTTCTCGTGGGTGCTCCGTCGGCACTGGCTCTAGGAGGGCCTCAGCCTCCTCTAGATGAAGCAGCTCCCACGTTCACGCTGCCGACCAATACGGGCGACGGAGAAGTCTCGCTCGAAGACTATCGAGGAGAGTGGGTTGTGCTCTATTTCTATCCCAGAGATTTCACTCCCGGCTGTACGTTAGAAGCTCAAAGATTTCAGCGTGATTTGGCAAAATATCAGGATCGCAATGCTCAGATTGTCGGCGTCAGCGTCGATGATGTGGATTCTCACCGAGAATTTTGCGACTCAGAAGGCTTGCGATTTCCGTTGTTGGCGGATGAAGATGGCTCGGTCAGCCGTTCCTATGGCTCTTGGCTGGGCATTGCCTCGCTCCGGCACACGTACTTGATTGATCCTGATGGACGGTTGCGCGACATCTTCCTGAAAGTGCGGCCTGCAATTCACAGTTATGAGGTGCTTGCCCGCTTGGATGAGCTGCAACGAGCGTCTTGAAAAGCGTCATTGAGTTTATAAATAACCAGGGCGATCGCCCTGGTTTTTCCGGAGCAAGTTTTCCAGCTCATCCCATTGGCTATGTTGGACGAGCGATCGCACTTGATCGAGCTGGTCTTGGTAGCCTTGGAGCGATCGCAGCAGAGCTGCCTGATTGTATTGCGCCATCATGCGTCCTAGCTCGGGATTGCCGCCCCCTACACGACTGGTGTCGCGGAAGCCTGAACTCGCTAACGTTTTCGCCAGCTCGTGAACCTGTAGATTGTCTTCGCGATCGCAAGCTGCGAGCAAGCTAGCACTGACCATGACGGGTAGATGAGAAATCCAAGCAACGGCTTGATCGTGTTCTTCGGGGCTGCATTCGTAGACACGGGACTGAAGCGATCGCGCTAGATCTGCAACAGCGCGGGTCGCTGCTTGGGGTGTCTTTTCGGTAGGCGTAATGACATACGGGCGATCGACAAATAGATGAGTTAGAGCGGCGTCAATCCCACTTTCGGAGGTGCCTGCCATCGGATGCCCCCCCACGAAGTTAGGCCACAGGGCTTCTGCGGCTTGGACGACAGGTGCTTTGACCGATCCCACATCGGTCACAATACTATGGCTGGCGAGACGGGGCACGAGCTGTTCCATCGTTGGCTGAATTAGGCCAATTGGCGTGCAAACGAAAATCACATCGGCTTGGGCAACCTGCGTTAAATCCGTGCTAGCGCGGTCTACAGCTCCACGCTCTAGAGCGCGATCGCAGGTTTTGGGCTTACGGCTTACCCCAATGACATGATGCTGCATGGCTTTCAGATCTAAGCCGAGTGAGCCGCCAATTAGCCCCAGTCCAATCAGTCCAATCGTTGTCACAAGATGTATGAGGCGCTGAGCGCAGTCAGATGTTCAGCAAGATTCTATCTGAATTTCAGTCGGGTTTTGGTCATTTCTTCGTCACTCTGAATCGACTCGTGAATGCTTCGTGGACAAAGAGCTTTTTACCTCAACAGAACTCACGAGTAACGAATGTAGAGGATTCTGTCAACGCTGTATTCTCTCTAGCCAATCTTGTCATGATTGGCTAGTGCCTCTCTTCAATGTTGCTCGACCGTTTATGTAACAATGAAGGTCATTCAATTTTGGGTGATCCATTTTTGAGTGCTCTACGTCTAGGTACACGGATCTTGGGAAACTGTAGGGAACAACAGTTTTGAATAGATACTCTGGGCAAAGACATAGTCTCTTTGATAAAAATCTGTGATTGAAGTCGAAGTCCACCAACGGCTACGCGCCTTTCTCAAAGAGCAAGGCGAACCCTACTGGCCCCATCATTTAACGATGGCTCGGTTGGTCGCACGTGCGTTGCGGATGAATCGCAGTGCGCTAATACAGGCAGGTACGCCCTCTGGCTACTTTGGTCGATATCGGCTGAGCTACCTAATGCCCGCGCTGATTTGGTCTGGCCCAGTCGTCTTGGTTGTGCCTGACTCCCTTCGACAGCGGCTCATGATGGTGGAGATTCCCCGGCTCCAACAATGGATTGAGATCCCTAAGCCGATTCAGATGGGCGATCGCTGGCCGGGTGAGGGCTATCAAGGCATTTGGCTGACTTCCCCTGAACATTGGTTGGCCGATCGCCTGAGCGATAGTGGGACGATTCCCGACGAGGTTTTGACAATTGTTGATGGTGTCGATGATTTAGAGGCTTATGCCCGGCAGCAGTTGACCGTTTCCCTTGAGCCTATTGACTGGGAACATCTGATGCTGGCCTGTCCAGACCATCGGGATACGATTCGAGATGTACGCGTTCAGCTAACGCGATCGGTATTTCAACATCCGGTTAACCCCTATGAATGCCATCTAATCGAGTCATCTGACCAAGCGTTGCTGTCTCAGCTTGTGTTGCAGCTGAGTGCAGTCTCTTCTCAACATCAGCCTCAGGATTCAACATTATTTACACCAGAAAAGAAATTACAAGTCCCAGTCACAGCTTCTTGCCTGACGGAGACATGGAGACAGTTTCTGAAACAAGTGCAGCAGCCTCACCAGATGGTTTGGACTACTGTTGATCGTCAGCAGGGGCAGTTTTCTCTCTATTGCAGTCCAATCGATGTGGCTCCAGTGTTGCAGCCGGTTTGGGATAAGCAGCCCATCGTTTTAATTGGGGGCTTGCTCGATCTGGAAGCTGAAGCAACAACATTTCGGCAGCGTCTGGGCCTGAAGGATCTGACCTGCATCAAATTTTCTCCCGATCGCCAAAATGAACTGATTCAGCTGTATCTTCCCGATCGGATGCCGATGCCGAATACGCCCCAGTTTCAGCACGCATTGCTCAATGAGCTGCGAGTATTACTAGGGGTCAGCGCTTCCGTGCAAGGATTGACGGTTGTTCTGGTTGGCGATACGCCTCTAAAGCGCCAAACGGCAGCTCAGCTAGCCTCTGAATTTGGCTCACGGGTTCAGGTCGAGAAAACTTGTTTAGAAGAAAACGGCATTTTGGTAACCGGATGGGAGTTTTGGCAGCAGCATCAGGCGGTTTTGCCTGCGCCTCATTTGTTGGCGATCGCCACATTGCCGATCCCATCATTGGAACATCCCCTTGTCGCTGGGCGGGTTGCCTACTACAAACGACACCGCCAAAATTGGTTTCAGCTTTATTTATTGCCTGTGACGCTCAACGAATTGCACCGGGCGATCGCCCCTATTCGCGAATCTCAAGGCGTGGTCGCGCTACTCGACAGTCGGGTCAACCATCGGAGCTATGGAAAGCAGGTGCTTTCCGCCCTGAGTCCTCATGCCCGAATCAACTATGTAGATGCTGAGCTGTTTGCATAGAATTCTTTCAGACTAAGACCGACGGCGTCAGATGCTCGCAGGAGGGTAGTATCATCGACTCAAGATGGTCTTACCATCGTGCCAAACTTATTCTTACGACTTGACTATGGGTGACGCAAAGCGCCGAAAGGATCTCTTAGGTGACCAGTACGGAAAAGAACCCAACATTTCTCGTTGGTTACCCATCAAAAAATCTCAAGCCCAACAATTTGTTAAACTCAGCACTCGCGGAGCCTGGATCGGGATTGGTTCTCTCATTGTTCTTTGGGTAACGGTTCGGTTTATTGGCCCGACGCTGGGCTGGTGGCAACTTACTAACTAAATTTGAGGCTGACGAGTTTTCTAATCCGGTCATAAGAGACATTACTCTTATGGCTTGTCTTCAGCCAGTGCGTTGACACGAATCACCGTGAGGTTTTCTGTTTTGAGCCCTTCTTTGCACGGAAGGGCTTTTTTGTGGCGATCGCGCTCCCCTCGGTAAGCTACAGCAGAATCCAAAGATGCTGTCTCTCTAAAAGAGGCTTTCTTCAGCCTAGATCATCAACACATCTATCCTCAGACTGAAAGACTAACTCGTGAGTTCAACGTATTGGATGACGACAGTGAAAGAAAAAGTCACAATGATGGACGCTAGTGAAAACTTTCATGAATGCTTGCATCGCAAACGTGATGTGGATCAATTTGTCTAATAAATCCATTTGGAACGAAAGATAGAGCGATCGCCAAATTTCCTTCTCGATAAAGCCGCACTCACTCAGGGACAGTTCGAATAGTGTTATAGCTAATACTTCGCGAGCCAAAGAGTTTGTATAGTCTAGGGCAGATATCTAGGTTAGGCTCATAGAGCGACAATGGAGACAATCGTTCGTTCTTGTTTATGAAGCTCACCGTACCAATAACCTGTCTATCTGTCCTGGAAAATGTAACTCAGCTTCTGAACTTAGATGTGAGTTGTCCGGAGTAATATCTTCTGCTAATGAATCGACAAGAATGAGTAAGAATAAAATATTAAGAAAATCTTAGAAAGCTTTACAATGAGATCGGTCACAGGAGAATGGAGTATGTTTTTTAGACTTGCTGAACAGCATCGGCGATTTGTTCAAGATCTGGTTATGAATCTGCAGGCGCTTGCCACCGTGCTTGAGGGGCGTGGATATCTGGCGTCCTGCTACACGTGCGGCGACCAGATGAACAGCGCATCGTTCATGGTGAGCCTTGGAGAAAACCATCTCATTCGCTTTTTGGTGTCTGACTACGGCATTACCTGGACAGAAATGCGTGATGATCGCGAGTTGATGAAACTAGAGGGTGCAGAAGCCATCAGTCAGCTGCAAGAGTTGGCACACCTCGTAAAATACCAGATCAAGCCTTCTGACTATCGTCCACAAGTTGTTCAGGCACTTTAGGTTTAATAAAGTTTGATTTGGCTATTGAATTTCCATAGCTGATCAAACTCTAAATGTGTTCTGTATTCGACATCCTGTCTCCTTGCCGCAGCAAAGGCTTCTTCAATTGAGGCTTTTGTCTGTGTACTGATTTCTTACCCATAATCTATCGCTAAGACAGCCCTTATCCCTATCACTACATGTGAACTAGAATACTCCGGCGGTCTATTGTTGTCCGCTCCTTTGCTACGATTCTGCGACTCACGTGACCTCGATTTAGATGCCTCTCCCGATCTCTACAGGCGAGAAGGCAAAGCGCTAGGTCTAGCAGTAGATAGCGGCAATAAATGCGGGGCTAATTATTCATTCGATTAAAGATACGCAAGGCAGGCTGGAGGAACAAGCCGAAGTTCTCCGGAACAGAGGCGATCGCACTCAATCCATCGAGCAGTGTACCATCGATATCCGTCTTCGAAGTGAATCTCTTCACGGTTATAAAAAGCTTCGTCCACAAAACTGCATTGATAAAGGAATACGATTTCGTGCCCAAGTTTTCCATCTAATTCAAAAATGTTTTCAATGCAGTCTAGCAGCGTCACGTTTTCTAGCTCTGCTCCGATCTCTTCTCTAAACTCTCGCCTCAGGGCGTCGATACTACTTTCTCCAAAGTCAATTCCGCCGCCTAAGGAGCGGTAAAAATGGGATTGCTCTACCTCATCGTATCCTTCGGATAGAAAAAGGCGATCGCCTTTTCTAATCCAGCCGAGAGCGATCGCACGGATATGTTGAGAAGTGTGTTCCATCAGAAATTCTAAGCAAGCAACAAAAGTAAATAGAAGGGCGATTGCTTGTCAGTGAATAGAGTGTCGTCCCAAACAGAAAATCCTCCACAACTTGTGGAGGATTTTCTGGAATCAACCTTTTAAGCCAAGATCATTAACCGTATCGACTCGCTGTCGAGGCAATGAGGAAGGCCGCATAGGTCAGAATGTATCCAACCGTGAAGTGGGCAAGACCAATAAGTCGACCTTGAACGATGGACATTGCAACAGGCTTGTCCTTCCAACGAACTAGGTTCGCTAGGGGAGTCCGCTCGTGCGCCCAAACCAAAGTCTCAATCAGTTCTTGCCAGTATCCACGCCAGCTAATCAGGAACATGAAGCCAGTCGCCCAGACCAGATGCCCAAAGAGGAACATCCAAGCCCAAACCGACAGGTTGCTCATGCCGTAGGGGTTGTACCCATTGATTAACTGAGCCGAGTTGAGCCACAGATAGTCACGCAACCATCCCATGAGATAAGTCGACGACTCATTAAACTGTGAAACATTGCCTTGCCAGATACCTAAGTGTTTCCAGTGCCAGTAGAAGGTTACCCAACCAATGGTATTCAGCATCCAGAACATCGCCAGGTAGAACGAATCCCACGCAGAGATGTCGCATGTGCCGCCACGACCGGGGCCGTCGCAAGGGAAGCTATAACCGAAGTCCTTTTTGTCGGGCATCAGCTTAGAACCGCGTGCATCCAAAGCACCTTTGACAAGAATCAAGGTAGTGGTGTGCAAGCCTAGGGCGATCGCATGGTGAACCAAGAAATCGCCAGGGCCAATAGTCAAGAACAGAGAATTATCTCCGCTATTGATTGCAGTCAACCAGCCGTCTAGCCACACGTTGCCATTGTTAGGCCATGCAGTAGAAGCAATGCTGTCAGGGTTGGACAACAACGTATCAAACCCGTAGAGCATCTTACCGTGAGCCGCCTGAATCCACTGAGCAAACACAGGCTCAACTAGGATTTGTTTTTCAGGCGTTGCAAAGGCTTGCATGACATCGTTGTGAACATACAGACCTAGGGTATGGAAGCCCAAGAACAAAGATACCCAACTCAAGTGAGAGATGATGGCCTCTTTGTGCTCCAACATTCGGTAAAGAACGTTGTTCTTGTTTGCAGCAGGGTCGTAGTCACGAACGAAGAAGATCGCACCGTGGGCAAACGCTCCAACCATCAGGAATCCAGCAATGTACTGGTGATGAGTGTAAAGAGCCGCCTGTGTGGTGTAATCTCGCGCCATGAAAGCATAGGGAGGCAGCGAGTACATGTGCTGCGCTACCAAAGAGGTGATCACACCTAACGATGCTAGTGCCAAGCCCAACTGGAAGTGGAGGGAGTTGTTGATCGTGTCATATAGACCCTTGTGTCCCTCACCCAACAAACCGCCAAAGGGAGTGCCTTCGGGTGGCTTATGTGTGCTCAAGATTTCCTTGATGCTGTGACCAATTCCGAAGTTGGTGCGATACATGTGGCCCGCCACGATAAAGATGACGGCGATCGCCAAATGGTGGTGCGCCATATCGGTCAGCCAGAGAGACTCAGTCTGAGGATGGAATCCACCCAAAAACGTGAGAATCGCTGTCCCTGCACCATCAGCACTATTGAAAATGTGTCCAGCCGTGTCAGGATTCTCGGCGTAAACTCCCCAGTTTCCAGTGAAAAAGGGAGCCAAACCAGCCGGATGAGGCGGGGTCGTCAAGAAGTTGTCCCAACCGACATGCTGTCCACGAGATTCGGGAATGGCGACGTGCACCAAGTGCCCGGTCCAAGCGAGAGAGCTCACACCAAACAAACCAGCCAAGTGGTGGTTGAGGCGCGACTCAGCGTTCTTAAACCAAGACAAGCTAGGACGAAACTTAGGCTGCAAGTGTAGCCAACCTGCAAACAAGAACACAGCCGACAAGATTAGAAGGAAGACTGCGCCTGAATACAGGTCATTGTTTGTCCGCATACCGATGGTGTACCACCAGTGGTAGACCCCAGAGTATGCAATGTTAACGGGGCCAGAAGCGCCTGCTTGAGTGAACGCGTCAACTGCGGGTTGACCAAAGTGAGGATCCCAGATTGCATGAGCAATGGGACGGATGTTGAGTGGATCTTTGATCCACTGCTCGAAGTTACCTTGCCAGGCGACGTGGAATAGGTGCCCAGAGGTCCACAAGAAGATGATTGCCAGATGTCCAAAGTGAGACGCGAAGATCTTCTGATAAAGATTCTCCTCAGTCATGCCATCGTGGCTTTCAAAGTCGTGGGCCGTGGCAATCCCGTACCAAATCCGACGTGTAGTCGGATCTTGAGCCAAATCCTGGCTAAATTTTGGGAATTTGGTTGCCATAAGTCCTAAAGAGTCCTCCTCATGCTCAACCTGAGACTGCAATGATTCGGGCTAGGAAGAATGCCCAGGTGGTCACAATCCCTCCAAGGAGGTAGTGAGCGACTCCTACAGCACGTCCCTGAATAATACTCAGAGCGCGAGGTTGAATTGCAGGAGCAACCTTTAACTTGTTGTGAGCCCAAACAATGGACTCAATCAACTCTTGCCAGTAGCCACGACCGCTGAACAGGAACATTAAACTGAATGCCCAAACAAAGTGAGCACCCAAGAACAGCAGGCCATAGGCCGACAGTGCGGAACCATAGGATCCAATTACATTCACTGCCTGAGCCCAGAGGAAGTCACGCAACCAACCGTTGATGGTGATCGCACTCTGAGCAAAGTTTCCAGCCGTGATATGAGAGACAGAGCCATCTGCATTCACGGTGCCCCAGACATCCGATTGCATCTTCCAACTGAAGTGGAAAATCACAATCGACAGGGAGTTGTACATCCAGAACAGACCAAGGAAGACATGATCCCAGCCAGAGACCTGGCAAGTACCACCCCGTCCCGGACCATCGCAAGGGAAACGGAAGCCTAGCTCACTCTTGTCTGGAATCAGACGAGAGTTGCGAGCAAAGAGCACACCCTTCAGCAAGATCAGCACGGTGACGTGGATCGTGAATGCGTGGATGTGGTGAACCATGAAGTCAGCCGTACCAAGCGTGATCGGCATCATGGCCACTTTTCCGCCCACTGCTACAACATCGCCACCAAATGCAACGCTCGCTGTGGAGAGCGCATTGGGAGCCGTGTTGCCCGGTGCCATGGTATGCAGATTTTGCACCCACTGAGCAAAGATGGGCTGAAGCTGAATCGCAGTATCAGAGAACATATCTTGGGGACGTCCCAACGCACGCATGGTGTCGTTGTGGATGTACAGACCAAAGCTGTGGAATCCCAAGAAAATGCAAACCCAGTTCAGGTGGGAAATGATTGCATCGCGTACGCGGATCACTCGGTCAAGAACGTTATTCACATTCTTGGCGGGATCATAGTCGCGCACCATAAAGATCGCCCCGTGAGCCCCTGCACCTACAATCAGAAATCCTCCAATCCACATGTGATGGGTAAAGAGAGAAATCTGAGTCGGATAATCTGTCGCTAGGTAAGGGTAAGGCGGCATCGCGTACATATGCTGTGCCACGATGATGGTCAATGAACCAAGCAAAGCTAGGTTAATGGCCAACTGAGCGTGCCAAGACGTGGTCAGAACCTCGTAGAGGCCTTGATGACCTTTTCCGCCAAAGAGCAGTGGATCGCCTTGATGCCCATCTAAAATCTCTTTCATGCTGTGGCCGATGCCCCAGTTGGTACGGTACATGTGACCCGCAATAATGAACAAGACTGCGATCGCCAAATGGTGATGCGCCGTGTCCGAAAGCCACAGACCTCCCGTCACTGGGTTAAGGCCGCCTTTGAAAGTCAAGAAATCAGCATAGGCACCCCAGTTGAGCGTAAAGAAAGGGGTCAGCCCTTTCGCAAAACTGGGATAAAGCTCTGCCATCAAGCTCTTATCAAGAATGAACTCATGGGGCAAAGGAATATCACCAGGGGCAACACCTGCATCCAAAAGCTTATTGATAGGCAGAGATACGTGAATCTGGTGCCCAGCCCAACCTAGAGAACCTAGAACTAGCAAACCTGCTAGGTGGTGGTTCATCATCGATTCCACATTTTGGAACCACTCAAGCTTAGGAGCCCGTTTGTGGTAGTGAAACCAGCCTGCAAACAGCATCAAGCCAGCCATTACAAGGCCACCAATCGCTGTGCAGTAGAGCTGAAATTCGTTTGTAATACCAGACGCACGCCAGAGTTGGAAGAAACCAGAGGTGATTTGAATCCCTTGGAATCCGCCACCGACATCCGCATTCAAAATTTCTTGTCCAACAATTGGCCAAACCACCTGTGCACTGGGCTTAATGCCAGTGGGATTGGTCAACCATGCTTCGTAATTAGAAAACTTAGCGCCATGAAAGTACATGCCGCTTAACCAGATAAACACAACGGCCAGATGACCGAAGTGAGCACTGAAAATTTTCCGCGATATATCTTCTAAGTCATTGGTATGACTATCAAAATCGTGAGCGTCAGCGTGCAGGTTCCAAATCCAGGTTGTGGTTTTTGGTCCCTTCGCTAAGTTGCGGTCAAAGTGCCCCGGCTTGCCCCACTTCTCAAAAGAAGTAGGAACCGGATCCTTATCTACCGTCACCTTAACTTTCGCGTCTCGCTCCCGTGGGGTAGTTGTCATTAGAGACTCTCCTCTCTCTAGACAAGGAACGAATCAAATAGACCGGCCCAAAGCTTCAAGCTCAGAGACGAGTGTCAGCATGCATCTCCGAAACGATCTAGGCTGCCCTTTGATGAACATTAGGCTACGCATTCGGAGAAACTTGATCACTTTACAGTCCGAGATACAAGCCAGAAAAGAGTTTTACCTCTGTTGGGTTGCGGTCTTTACGTGCATTATAGTGCTGCATCTTGTCCGAGCCGAGACAAGGTTAACAATAATTCAAAGAGTGAAAACCAATGATCTAGCTATGTTTGCGCCTTTTGTCTGACAGCAGATTTTAGGTTCCCTGTAGCCGCAAGTTTACAAAGCGCAACATTTTGAAAGCTATTAAAAAGGGATGTAAGCTCCACTGGTGGGGCGATCGCCCGGTTATAAAGTTCTGCATTTTTGTCGATTTGTGAACCCGATCGCGAAGAATAGCGGCAAAACCAGAGCAATAGTCCCTCCTATTCCTTTAGCCTCTCAACGAAAAGCATTGATAAATGTTTATCTCAATCATGAAATATTTAATTCAACCCAGGTTGAGTTCTCGTTCTTCGTTAACAGCACTTTTTTCGTTTTTACTTATGAGATCTACTCACTTAAGTTCGAAGTCTGTCCGGTGCCGCAGTACCAATATGAGCGTGGACGAAAATTTTGTAGATTGAGGCAAATCTAGACGTGCTTACATCCTCTGTATTACCCGTTTAGCCCTAGATATCTGATACCGTTTCTACTGATACTGACGGATACTGTTTCAATAACGACCTCGGATGTCGTGACATCGTGTGTCGATGTCGCCACCATACTTTCGTATACAGCCAATAGCCGGAGATTGAAATGACGAAATATTGGAGAAGAGCACTCCTACAGAGGCTCCTGATCGGGCTCTTAGTCGTAGCCATGGGGCTGACTGGCTGCAGCGATCGCCCTTTCTCAGATCGCCCGACAAAGCTCTCAAGGACTCCCTCCAAGCGGTTTGTCAAAGAAATTGTGGAAGTGCCGCCCCCTGCTGCGATTCAGCAAATGAGAGCAGAGCTAGAGGTATATCAACCTCAGGTGCAGATTTTGAGCCCTCAAGCTGAAGCGATGCTTGACGATACTCAGGTTGAAGTCAACCTCTCTGCCACCGATCTGCCCCTCTTTAAAGATGCGGATCTGGGCTTAGGGCCCCATCTCCATCTGATTTTGGACAATCGTCCGTATCAGGCTGTGTATGACACTAGTAGTCCTGTCGTTTTTGAAGATTTGGAACCAGGCACCCATACCCTACGCGTCTTCGCATCCCGTCCCTGGCATGAGAGCTTCAAAAATGCTGGAGCCTATGACCAAATTAAGTTCTATGTCTTTACCAAAACCCCGACTAACGACGCAGATTTGCAGCAACCTCTCATTACCTATAGCCGCCCGAAAGGAGACTATGGAGCAGAGCCCATCATGCTCGACTTCTACCTCGCCAATACGCCTCTTCATGTGATCGCGGAAGAAGATCCAGAAGATGATTTTCAAGATTGGCAAATTCGCGGCACAGTCAACGGCCAAAGCTTTACGTTTGATACCTGGGAACCTATCTATCTGACGGGGTTTGAGCCAGGTCTAAATTGGATCAAGCTAGAACTGCTGAATGAAGACGGTGATTTGATTGACAATACGTTTAATGGCACAGCTCGCATCATTCAATATCATCCTGGCGGCGGCGATAGTCTGTCCAAGCTCGTGAGAGGGGAATTGTCCAATGATCAGCTTTTTCAAATCATCGACCCTGATTACGATCCCTCTGCTGTAACAGATATTGAAGAAGCAGAAGAACCAAAAGAGCAAGAGCCTGTCCAAGAGCTGCAAGAAGAGAGTCAGCCTCAACCAGACTTGCCCGTCGAACTGGTCGAACCGGAACTCGAGAACACTTCTGAGGCTGAAACTAATTCACTCCAGACTGAGCCAGCGCCTGAACAGAAAGCTCCAGGCACCACGACCATTGATTCACCAATTGATTCACCAGATGATGTGGAAGAGGTGAACACTCAAGACATCTCTGATCCAGAACAAACAAAACCCGAGATTGCGGCCCCTGAGCAAACTCAAAACCTGGAGACTGTAGCGCCCGACTCTACTCAAGGTTCTCAGCCTAAGAGAGGGCAGGTTCAACTCGAGGAGGCTTCTGAGGCCAGAGGCATCAACACGATCTCTTCAGACGAGGCTCCTCTAGAACTGGATGACGTAACAGACGATATCGATGAGGTTAATGCATCTGAAGCAGAAACCTTTGAAGAATCGGCCACTGCGGCTGATGCAGCTTTCACAGCTCCAGCTTCGACCCCAGATTCTTCGAATGGGGCCTCTGGGGCAAATGACATTGTCGTCTCTGGCGATGCTGTTGAGAACCCGTAAGTCACCCATAGGTCTCACCCATAAATCAATGGGATCGAGAATTGGCTAGGGCATTGCTGAAACCATCATTAGGCGCAAGTTCACACTTATATAGCAATGCGCAGACAGGTTAGGACAGATATTGATGGAGAAGCCGCACACCGCGCGGCTTCTCCATCAACTATTGGTTTTATATCAGCGCGTAGCACTATAACCGCCAACTTTCAGAACCACCATAAGCTGAGCAAGATGACGGTCAGCGTCAATGTCACGTTGTCGATGTCTGGGAAGGGTAGAGCCTCTACTCCAGTCGCAATGAGGGCGATCGCCCCTACAGTTTTCACCGTTTCGTCCCACTTCAATGCGGGCTGAACGTAGCCTAAATGACTGAAGATCATCAGGAACGTGATGCCGAAGGCGGTACTTCCCAAAAACATTGCCAGGGAACCCGCCCAGCTTTTATCTGAGCTGAACGGAAGCTTGCGATCGCCCCATCTGCGGCCAACAATATCAGCCAAGCCGTCGCCACCGCACATGACCATTAGCGCCAAAATGCCCGCTGGAGAGTTTCGCCAGAAAATGAGAGTACACACAATGAACGCAATTCCGTAGTAGAGCGGCCCGCGTAACAGTTCAGCAGGACGGCCTTGGCGCGTACTCGACTTGACTAAATCTGCATTCTCAAGCCAGCCCAGCCCTGTCGCTAAGAAGATCAGGGTCAGTCCGAAGGGCACCGTAACCGCTAGATAACGACTGAAAACCGAATCTGGAAAGAGTAGCCAACATAAAACGAAGAGAGGTCCTGTGCCTGTATGGATAAGCTTTCGGCTCAGAGTGGGTTGCAGCCAGCCCTGGGCCGCCAGCTGATTGACCAGTGCTAACCATGAAAGAGCGATCGCCCAAGTCAACACAGTGGCGATCGCCAATCGACCGCTCAAGCCAGTGAATAGGCTGCCGATGTGAGTTTGAGTAAGACTACCCCATATTTCTAAATTCATGCTCCGCACCTAATTTTTGAATCTCTCTCCGCCCTATGAGTAACAGGGGCTTGGCCCCGATCACCCTGTAGCTTCGAGTAACCTAATCTGCCGTTTTCCTCACCTGGATTGAGAGGATGCTCTATCTTTTCTGATAAAATCTTATGAAAAGTTAACGTTTTAGATCAGATTCCTAATGAAACTTCTCATCGTTGGCGCAACAGGTACATTGGGGCGGCAAGTAGCCCGCCAAGCATTAGATGAGGGCCATGACATTCGTTGTCTTGTTCGCAGCCGACGAAAGGCGTCGTTTCTCAAAGAATGGGGAGCTGAGCTATTTGGTGGCGATTTATGTGAGCCTGAGTCTTTACCTCCAGCACTAGACGGAATAGACGCTGTCATAGACGCTTCCACGACTCGTGCGACTGACCCCAAGACCATGAAAGCCGTCGATTGGGAAGGCAAAGTGTCGTTGATTCAAGCTTGTGTCGCAGCTGGAGTCAAACGCTTCATTTTCTTCTCCATTCTCGATGCTGAGAAATATTCTGATGTGCCGCTGATGGAATTCAAGCGCTGCACAGAAACATTTCTGGCCGAGTCAGGGTTAGACTACACAATTCTGCGACCTTGTGGATTTATGCAAGGTCTCGTTGGTCAATACGCCATTCCGATTTTGGAAAAACAGGCGGTTTGGGTCATGGGAGACACTTCTCCGATTGCCTACATGAACACTCAAGATATTGCTAAATTTGCGATTCGAGCTCTGAGCGTTCCTGAAACTCAGGGAAAAACGTTTCCAATGGTTGGCAATCGTGCCTGGGGAGCCTACGAAATTATTCGCCTCTGTGAGCGGCTTTCGGTACAAGAAGCACGAGTCACACGAATGCCGAAAGGTGTGTTGCGAGTGATGCGTCGTGTTCTACGATTTTTTGAGTGGGGATGGAATATTGCTGATCGACTCGCTTTTACGGAAGTGGTCACGTCTGGAAAGCCTATTACGGCAGACATGACCGAGACTTACGAAGTCTTCGGTATCGAGTCCAAAGAGATCACGACCGTTGAAAGCTACTTGAAAGAGTACTTTGAGCGCATTACGAAAAAGCTGAGAGAAATCGAGTACGAGCGTCAAAAGCAGCGAGAAAAGCGCCGCAAGAAGCGATCGCCCTTCAAGCCCAACTCTTAGTGGTGCTGTGATAGTGGTGCTGTGACATCCTGTTCGAGATCATTTCTCTATAGAACTGCGTTGGCTCTAAGTTCTACTCGAATATCTATAGCGATACTAAATCGCTTGTGAACTGCTAAGGAAGGAGGCGGGCGGGCTGCCTGATACATCTTATTTTGTAGTCAGAGTATTTAATGATGTAGGTTGCGGTTGAGCTTGCCGAAACCCAACAATGCCAGATTTTGATGGCATTGTTGGGTTTCCTTAAGTCAATCGCAACCTACGATCCCTGTTCATTTCAGGAGATGTGTCAGGCAATCAGGGGGGCGGGTTGCGCCCGTCCCCTCCCCTCACAAATCATTTGAGATTGCTATGGGAGCTTCCAATGCTGAAGTTCATACTGATTCGTCATGGAACTTCTTTGGGAAATCAAGAACTCCGCATGATGGGGCAGCTAGATGACGAACTGGCGACGACTGGTATTGCAGAATCTCAACGACTTGCTGAGCAATTAGTCCGAGAGGGCGATCGCCCGACACTGGTGTATTGCAGTCCTCAACGGCGAGCTGTGCAGACGGCTCAGATTTTGTTGACCGCGTTTGCCAACGAGAATTTGCGAGAGACGATCGGCATTTCGAAGCAATCGACGTTCCAGCGCTCAAATGCCGAGCTTGGGATTGTCCAAAGTATCTCCCCCATCCGACTTTGTGACCATCTCAAAGAGTTGAGTGGGGGAATTTTTGAAGGATTGACTTGGTCGCAAGCGAAAACCCAATATCCTGACCTATGCCTTCAGCTAGAACAGAATCTGGATCTGATTCCTATCCCTGGAAGCGAACTGCCGGATGCTGGATTTCATCGTGCTTGCCAGTTTTGGGAGGGTCTGTTTCGCCAATTCGATCCGGAGTCAGAAGAATTCGATCCGGACTCTTCTTCTGTTGTCTGGATTGTGAGTCACAGCGGCATTTTGCAGCATCTGATTGCGGCTCTGCTGAGATGCGATCGCACGTGGGGAATGTCAATTGCCAACACGGCGCGATTTGAATTTTGGCTAGACGGCGATCGCTGGGCTCGGGATGCTTCGAGAAATCAACATAACCACAACACTGCTCTTTGGCAAATTCGACGGTTTAATGACATCAGCCATCTGAAGCCAACTGAGTTAGACCAAATTTGAGCTAAACGAGCAAAGAGGCAGTCGCAAACGAAATCAGCGATTGACTAATGCTTTGATGACCCACAACAGTATCAGATGTCCTGGGTAAAACCAGTAAAACCAGCGGCCTTTTGCCCCTTGCTTCCCGTTCGCCCCATAGAGGAGCAGTGGCGTTACCAATGCCCAAAGCTGAACCCGAACACTCGGACCAAGGGTCAAAACATAGGCTCCGTGCAGTACTAGCCACAGCACCCACCAAATGAGGGTTTGTCGTAAGGGCGCTGATGGCTGCCATATTCCCATCAACAGAATGACGCAGATGCCATATGCTCCTGCATCCATCGGCACAACGAGGGCGATCGCCACTCCCGCCGCCCCGATGAGAATGCGGTGAGCAGGATATTTTCGAGCCAGCCGAATCACTGATAGCCCAATGGCCAAAGTCACCAAAACGTTGAGCTGAGCGACTTCGAAAAGTGCCATGTAGAAAGGCTGAGTAATGACCGCCATGACTAACAATCGGCTTAGGTAGCGCACGATATTGCGTGTATGTCGTTCCCCCTTTACCAACAACCAGGCAAACAGCGGAAAGCTCAAACGCCCCAAAATGCGCCATATTGGCTCTCCTGGGAAAAAAACATAGCCGACATGGTCAATCACCATGAGCAGTGCAGCGAAAAGCTTAAACTGGAATTGATCCATGACACCTCTGCCGAGAGCGAACATTTAGATAGCGCTCTAATTTGTTCTGCAGCCAACTATAGTTTCACTTGCCATCTAATCTCTTGAGCCAATTGCTTAGCTGTATCGTTGTCCGCAAATTCATGCTCTCGGTCTGTATGTGCCTCTAACTCACACTGATAGCGCTATATGAGAGCGATCGCTCCAAGGTAGAGGCCGAGCTTCTTTTTCTCATAAAGCCATCTAAGTCACTAATGAGAAGGCCTTTCACAGGTTTTGCCGAAAAGAATTCGACACAGTATGTCATAATAATCAAGGATATTTTAAGCTTTGCTTCGGTATTCTGCCCGTTGTCATCCCGGTGCTTACACCATGAGTACAGAGGCTACTGATTCTAACCCTCAAGGTTCTGATTCCTCCGATGATCGTATTTCTACGGCGTCAGCATCAGAACCCTCCCCCGAGTCTGCCAATAGTTCTGCGCATTCCGAACAGGACAGCGCGGAAGATCCTCAAGAGACCGACCCTAAAACTCTCGATCGCTATGAATGTGACTCTTGCGGATACATTTATGAGCCAGTAAAGGGAGACGGTCTCAAGATTTCTGCGGAGACTCCGTTCAAAGAGATCCCGAGTTCGTGGCGGTGTCCAGTTTGCAGCGCTCCTAAGCGTCAGTTTAGAAATGTTGGCCCTGTCGGTAGCCCTTCAGGATTCAAAGAAAATCTGAGCTATGGCATGGGAGTGAACACACTAACACCTGGTCAGAAAAACATTCTGATCTTTGGTGCACTGGTTATAGGTTTTATCTTCTTTATGAGCTTGTATGGCTTAAATTAACGATTTGAGTCAACGTTTTTGTCGAGATCGACGTATTTTTTTTGCGAGCAAAAGCAAAATTTTTCTGAGTGTATCAAGTGTTTGTCATTCAGTCGAATTTGAAGAGTTTAGACTGTAATGCTGAGGCTATATGGCTTTAGCAATGCTCTTTACTTCTCCGTTTTTTGTTGCTGCAGTGGTCAGTTTATTTAACAGTTGCGTTTTCTTTTAGTGCAATTTCTCAACCCATGCATTCACTTTTGAACCGTTTTAAGCAGCTTGTTGGTTTAGCCGTCGCAGTTTTACTATGCACGAGCTGTTCAACTGCATACCTCTCTTCAGTTGAACCCAATCCTTGGGAGGTTGTCTCCTTGCCGATTGAGGAAACAGTACTCGATATCGGATTTGTTGAAAACACGTCTCACGGTTGGTTAGTCGGGAAGCACTCTACTCTTCTTGAGACTAAAGACGGTGGCGCAACCTGGGCTGTTCGAAAGCTGGATTTCGATGACGACAAAGTTTACAACCTAGATTCCATAAGTTTTTCGGGGCAAGAGGGCTGGGTTGTCGGTGAACCCAGCATCATGCTCCATACCAAAGATGGCGGCGACAGCTGGGAGCGTATTCCTCTGAGTGAGAAATTGCCTGGTACCACTCGGCTCATCACTGCAACAGGAGACAAATCTGCCGAATTGGTGACTGATGTGGGTGCGATTTATCGCACGGAAGACGAGGGAAAAACCTGGCGGGCTCTAGTTGAAGAGGCCGTAGGCATTTTCCGAAATATTGAGCGATCGCCCGAAGGTCGTTATGTAACTGTGTCTGCTCGAGGTAACTTTTATTCAACATGGGAACCCGGACAGCGTGCGTGGCAACAGCACAATCGGACAAGCTCTAGGCGTTTGCAAAATATGGGCTTCGGTGCCGACGATCGCCTATGGATTTTGGCAAGAGGCGGAGTGGTACAATTCAGCGAGCCAGGAACTTTGGAAGACTGGAATGAGCAAGTTGCCCCTGAACTTGCCACGAGCTGGGGTCTTTTGGATATGGCCTACAGAACCCCGGCAGAAATTTGGGTGGCTGGAGGTAGCGGCAATTTGTTGCGCAGCACTGATGGAGGAGAGACCTGGGAAAAAGATCGGGCGATTGAAGGCGTGCCTTCTAATCTTTACGAGATTGTATTCCTGTCTCCAAATCAAGGATTTGTTCTGGGTCAAGGTGATACTCTTCTCAAGTTCAATGGAACTTCGGAGTCTGCATAAATTTTTGGTCTCCTGTTGCAACGTCATAGGGCAATGATATTTCTAGGAAAGGGTAAGCATCGAACTGGATTTGTTAATAGGTTCCTTGTTGCGTTTTGCTTACTCCTCTATGATATAAACGGAGTCTTTTTTGTTTTCAGTTAGTCAGCTTTGGGAGGAATAGTTACGATGGCTGGTACTACAGGTGAACGTCCATTTTCAGACATTATTACAAGCATCCGTTACTGGGTGATTCATAGCATCACAATTCCTGCACTGTTTATTGCAGGATGGCTTTTTGTCAGCACAGGTTTGGCTTATGACGCATTTGGTACTCCTCGTCCAAATGAGTACTACACCCAAGAGCGACAAGAATTGCCGATTCTGACCGATCGCTATGAAGCGAAGCAGCAGATCGACGAGTTTAATTCAAATTAGTTTTAACAGTTCGCTGTTAAACGATTTGCTTTAAGTCTGTTTGCGAAAATTCATGAGAAGGAAGTTTGATAGATCATGACTGGCAATAATCCAAATCAGCCCGTATCGTATCCAATTTTTACTGTTAGATGGCTCTCAGTACATGCTCTTGCAGTACCGAGTGTCTTCTTTTTGGGAGCGATCGCTGCAATGCAGTTTATCCAACGATAATTTTGTGAGGTAAGAGTACAATGGCTCTGGAACGTCAAAAGAATCCCAATAAGCAGCCAGTAGAGCTGAACAGAACATCCTTATATTTAGGATTGCTCCTCGTTTTTGTGTTGGGTGTTTTATTCTCTAGCTACTTTTTCAACTAGGGAATATTTCACGCTCGTTTCCTTGTTCTCGCAAGAGAGCAACGGTAAGACTCAGCAGAAGAAATATTTTCAAATCGGCTGAGTTTTATGACGAGTTAGTAACAGAAAGGGATCGATGTTTTACGTCGCATCCTGTCATCGTGTAGTCTGGTCTTAGACTGCGCATTGCCTTAGCAACGTAACTAGTCATTTAGTCTTTAGGAGAAAATCCCGTGACTCAAGGCGGAAGAATCCCACTCTGGGTTGTTGCAACTATTGCAGGACTTGGTGTAATTGCTGTCGTTGGTTTGTTTTTCTACGGCGCTTACGCAGGCGTCGGTTCTGCTGTCTAACGATACCTATTGACAACGGAAACTCGGTGACATGTATTTGCTGAGTTTCGGAATATTATCAACCGAGGGTGAAGGATCTGAACTTGATTCTTTACCCTCGGTTTCTATGAACATGTTTGTGCTGAGCGTCTCAGCTTTTGACCAGGGCGCTTCATTTATGGAACTGGGGATTCTGAATTTTCGGGTGACAACGCAGTTTTAATCTGCTCAATGACCTGCTCTAGACCTACAGCTCGAGAGGCTTTGAACAGCAGGCGATCGCCTGATTGCACCCATGCTGCCAAACGTTCTGCCAAACGCTCTGGCTGTGTAAAGCATTCAACCGGAACTGATCCTGCACCATCAGCCATAGCCTCGCTTTCTGACGGGTCAGCCAAAACGAACAGACAATCTAAGTTCAAAGACTGAATGACCATGCCAACTCGATGATGTAGTTCTATCGAGCGATCGCCCAATTCTTTCATCGTACCTAGCACAGCAACATGACGCGTTCCGGGCGTTTCTTTGAGAAGGTGCAGAGCTGCGGTCATCGACTCTACTCCAGCATTGTATGTTTCGTCCAATGCCAAGATGTCGGGTGTCAGCCAATGTCGCTGAGCCCGACCCGTAGGAAGCTGAATGGATAAATTTTTAGAGGCTTTTGTCCAGTCCAGTTCCAGAGCACGAGCCACAGCTAACGCAGCCATAAAGTTGAGTGCATTATGACGACCCGGCAATGGCAAAAGAAACTCGGTATTTTCAACAGTGAGAGAATCTGGAGAGAGAAGCTGTCCAGTCATCGTTCCGTTTTCTACACCAAACGTGATACAGGTTCCAGTCCATACCGCCTTCGCGACTCGCATTAGTCGCTCGTCGTCTCCGTTCAAAACGGCGATGCTGTCTATACTCAGATCGGCCAACAACTCGCACTTTGCAAGGGCGATCGCTTCCTCTGACCCCAATCGCCCAATATGCGCCGTTCCGACATTCGTAATGACAGCGACATCCGGTTGAGCAATCTGGGTGAGTTCTGCAATTTCTCCCGCTGCTCGCATTCCCATTTCGACTACTGCAAAGTGATGGGTCGGCTCTAGCTGCAGGAGGGTCTTTGGTACCCCAATTTCGTTGTTGTAGTTGGCTTGAGTTTTGAGAACAGAACCGTGCTGAGCCAGCACAGCGGCAATTAACTCTTTGGTTGTTGTCTTGCCTACCGATCCCGTGACGGCAATAATTTTGGCTGAACACTGATGTCGCCACCAGCGAGCGATCGCTTGATATGCTTGCAATGTGTCGAGTACAGGCAAGATAGGCTGATCAAAACGGTCAGCTTCACGCGCAACATCACTATCCTGATTGACGATAGCGGCGATCGCTCCGCGCTTAAAAGCCTTGCTAACGAAGGCATGTCCGTCGAAGGTTTCTCCCTTGAGAGCTAGAAAAATTTCACCTGGACACACCGTTCGACTATCAGTTTCCACTCCAGAAATGGCGATCGCCCCAGCGGCATCAGATAGACTGAACGCTTCACTTTGAAGTGGCTGTAAAACCTCGACGAGTTGCCTCAATGAAGTATGCAGTGCCATAAGTGTCCAAATTAGCGCGCAACATCGACGTGAACCCAACCATCATATACATAATGCTGAACGTCTATTCATAGTTCATTCCTTCGTGAACAGGATGATTGCACTCAAAGGGAAACTGTTACGGTGGCGAAGTATCTGTTATTCCTACCGTCGAGTTTGGGCATATTCACCAGCTCTTGCGAAAGCCTCAAGATGAAACAGGTTAGGACTATTCAATTCTTCAAATCGTAACGATAAAACTGTGCCAAGGTCATCTTACGAAGGCTCAATCCAATCTTTAAGGGTCTTGTATTGAGGTATGATGCTGCTTGATCGCTCGAAAGCCGACAAAAAACACGTCAGCTTGTCTTGAGGTCACCAACTAGCGTTTGAATGATGTTCGAAGAAAAAACCTCTGAAGAATCAAATGAATGCTATTGAATACGGCGATGCCATCAGAAAACATCGCAAAACGCAATAATGTATTTCACGGTACATTTCGCCTGTCTGTTTCAGTGTAAATACTGAGTGAAGTATTTAAATACTTCGTGACACTCCGAACATTCTTCATTGAAACTTTAAACGTTGAGCGAGAAACTTTCAAGGCATTACTTTCCGGTTAAAGTAATAATAGATACAGGAGATGTAGAATTATTAGTGTATTCCATCGTCTTTGTAATGTTGTGAATGCCTATCGGGGCTTCAGTCAGTTTTCTCCGTTCGCCTGCTTGCCTGAGGTCAAACGCACTACTGCGAGTCTGACTCTGCATAGAAACAGATGGAGTTAGCAATTAACACATTGTTAAAAATCTCAAATCTCCAAACACAGATCGATATTTCGCTTGCGATCGCGACGCAGACATCAGTAGCCCAATGCTAATTCAGACCATAGTTAAGTGCCATGCGTCGAAGCTTTATGGTTCAAAGGAGCAAGAGGAAGCAAAGACTTTCAGTATCCTATCCACCAGCACTTTGGAGTAGAACCAGTGGGAACTGCTATGGCGAGATACAGTCGTCAAATTTCTCAAGAGGAGCAAATGATTTACAGTCATTTGCTCAACCGAGTTAACTCGGAAACGCCTGAGCAAATGCTCGAGCGCTTTCGTCATCTCTTTATCGACGGTTCTCGCTACCCTGAGGAAGATATTGCTGCCGCTCTACATGCAGTTCTATCGTCTCGACATGCGAAGAAAGAATTTCGCTACGTTCTCAACCGCTGTTGCCACATTCTGATTAATCGCTGGCAATCCCATCCACAGCATCGCTTAGAAATTCCCAAACTCATTCATCTATTCGAGAATGTTTCTGAGGTATCGTCTCTCGGTCATTACCAATATCGCACCAATCGACGACTCTGCGATTTAGTCAGAAGTTTCCGCACAACCGAGCAATACCTGGTTTTGCAGCGGCTCGCTCGCGTTCTCAGTCGAGCGGCTGAGACAAGCGACGGAAGTCGTCCTTTGGGGACGCTCATTCGACGCTATCCATACTTATACCAGCATTGCTTGTTGAGCGATGACAATACTCGTGAACAGCAGTTTACAGTTCGTTCGCTACAGTTCGAGGTTCAGCGTCAGTTTGAGGTTGATCTAACAAAATATGTTTCAGCTCAGCTACGACGATCTCGCCTACTTCAACAACGAGGGCCTCAAGATGCGCAGCGGCTGATCGTGCCAGTCAACAATCCCACTTTATTAAGTGATAGCCTGTTGAACCACGCGATTAAGCACTATGCCGGTCGAATCGATGGCAAGCGTAGCTATCAGGATCTGGCCCGAAGCTTCATCACTCAGAGTACGCAGGCTCAGTCTTTTGGAGCATTCAAAGATGATTTATACCAATACATTGTATCTGGAGTCGATGTGGAGTATGGAAAACGTCGCTTCAACAATCAGCTTTATGGTCAGCTACAGCTGATTTTGCCTGAAAGCGAGAGCAACGTAGTCAATGATTTTCTCATTGTCAGAACGTGTAGTCAGCTGCTGAATTTCTTAGTAGTGGACAGTGCTCGGGATGCTCAACACTATATATTTGTCGATCTCAATATGAATCTCGGCCCAATCTCAACAATGGGTATCTTATTGCGGATTGTTTTGCTGTGTCGAAAGGTTCATCCTTACCTGGAAAGACGCGTCTCCATTTTGTTTGGTCACTATGAGTCTCATAACCGCGAAAGTGTTGGATGGCTGATTGGAGCCCTTGAAATGCTGAACATTGCACTTACGACTAACGTGGGCAAGCTCGATCTATCTAGCGCTACACGATAAGTCTCGGCTTCTTGCGTAGCACTTCTATTCGTAAACTTGATTTGATGCGAACTTAGCGACCAGGACTTGCACCGATCCATTGAGCGCTGAGCGTGAGGGCTGCGGAGCCAGTTTCGCTTTGCAAGTCAGGAATAGAGACAACACAAGTGGAGCGGCTATTGATCCAAACGCCTTCGATGGTCTCGTTCCCGACATTGACTTCACAGGCAAACGGATCGAAATCGAGAGTGCTAAACAGCACTTTGTCGTCTACTCCTTCATCTTCATCATAGATTCGAAGCGAGACGGGAATGTAATTGCCTCGCTCAAGCCAGGTAATCTCAGATACCGCACTCATGAACCAATCCGGATAAACCGCTTCGTTGATGCGGGGAGTGGCCTCGGTGGGAGTGGTCAAACTCTGATTAAGAATATCGATTTCAGCGTATAGATCGGGGCGCTGTCGTTGGGGCGGCAGATCAACAGTCGGATTACCCCAGACTCGGTTTACGGTGAGTTGAATTGAGACCGGGGCAAATCCAAACGCTTGAGCAGGCGGAAAAGTCCATCCTGCAGACAGTGACGTGGCGATCGCCCCCAAGCTTCCAAGAAGCCCAAGCCATTTCATCCCATTCAATCTGCACCTACTCTGTCGGAGTCTAGAAGCCATAGATTGCTTGCGTTGTGCGGTCTGCTGACGGAGGGATCGATGAGTCACCATGGGCGTATTTCAAGAAGAGTGTAGGTCGGGAAGGGTTTTGAGCCCATTAGAGCAACTGTAGCGGATCGACATCAATTGTTAGGCTAACTGCGTTTGAGATGCGCGATCGCCACTTCACTAAGTCTAAAATTTGAATGACCTGTTGTGCGGTATTGGAAGGGCATTTGAGTAGAATCTGCCAGCGATAGCGACGAGCCACTCTCATCACAGCAGCAGGCGCAGGCCCAAGGAGAGTGTAAGCCAGGTCTTCTGGATTTGAAAGACGAATCGCTTCAGCAATCTGTTCCGCTGCTTGCTGCACAGCAGATTCATCGGGACTGCTGAGCCGCAACACAATGAGCTGACCATAGGGAGGATAGTGGAGCGCTGCGCGATCGCCCAGTTCAGTGGCGACAAAGGCTTCGTAATCTTGCCGCTGGACGGCCTGGATCACCGGGTGCTCTGGAGCGTAGGTTTGCAGGATGACGTGACCCGGTTCCTCGCCTCGCCCTGCTCGTCCAGACACTTGAGTCAGAATTTGGTAGGCGCGTTCCCCGGCTCGAAAGTCAGCCAGATTCAATAGTCCATCTGCCGCCACAATCCCAATCAGCGTGACTTGAGGAATGTCTAGCCCCTTTGCCAGCATCTGTGTCCCGATGAGTAGATCGGCGTCGCCCTGAACAAATCGGGTGAGCAAGGCACGATGGGCTCCCTTGGTGCGAGTGGTATCGCGGTCAAACCGGAGACAGCGGAGTTGCGGAAACTCACGACTCAGCTCTTGCATGACTCGCTGAGTGCCACTGCCAAAATGTTTCAGGTATGGAGAATCGCAGTGGGGACATTGAGGCGGGTGCGATCGCCCAAAACCGCAGTAGTGACAGCGCAGGGTTGGGGCGGCCTGTTCATGGGCTTGGTGAAAGGTGAGAGACACGTCACAGTGGGGGCAATTCATCGCCTCTCCACAACTGCGACAGGACACGAAGGTGCTGTGTCCTCGTCGATGAATAAATAAAATTCCCTGTTGCTGCTTTTCCTTGAGAGTCTCAAGAGCGTCGTGCAAGGAGCGGCTGAAAATAGAACGATTGCCGCAGCGAAACTCGTGGCGCATATCCACGACCTCGATGGGGGGTAGGGGTCGAGCATGAACCCGTTGAGGTAAAGAGCAATATTGGGTGGGTATGGGTTCTGACTTCGCTTCTTGAACCATCTGCCAAGATTCGAGTGAGGGAGTCGCCGTGCCTAAAATCAGCGGACAGTCACTCAGTTCAGTTCGCCACTGGGCAACAGTGCGAGCGTGATAGCAAGGGGCAGGCTGATCTTGCTTGAAGCTACTGTCATGTTCTTCGTCTAGGACTATCAGCCCAATCTGAGGCAGAGGCGCAAAAATTGCCGATCGGGTTCCGATTACAACCTGGGGTGTTCCTACCAACATTTGTCGCCAGGTATCGTAGCGCTCGCCCTCGGACAATCCGCTGTGGTAAACCAAAACCCGATCGCCAAACCTCGCCCGAAACCGATCGGTGAGCTGAGGCGTCAGGCCAATTTCTGGGACGAGCACCAGCGCCGATTTTCCTTGAGCCAGAATAGGGGCGATCGCCTGCAGATACACCTCGGTTTTTCCTGACCCCGTCACCCCATGTAGCAGCAGTTGAGCGGCACCACTGAGATTGGCGATCGCCGCTACGGCTTGTTCTTGATCAGGGGTTAGTCGCTGTGGCTGATCGGTTTGAAGTCCTGGACTGGGGCGATCGCGTCTCAGCACTTCTCGATCTTGCACGACGACGCAGCCCTTTTGCTCCAGCGCCTGCACAACGGAAGAGCTAGTGCGTGCCAACTGAAGCAAATCCTGGAGCCACGCATCGCCCCCCTGCCGCCGTAGTAAGTCCAAGACTTCTTGTTGGCGAGGACTAAGTTTTGCAGCTATTGGAGTGCCGTCGATTAGCGTTACCGCTCGCTGTCGCTTAGGTCGCACAGGAGTCGGCGGCGCGAGATAGCTCTCAACCCAGCCACGCTGTAACAAATCACGCAGCCCTCGATAGGCTCCGCGCACCTGCCGCTGTAAGTAGACCCAGGTGTAGTCACCCTGAGGTTGATTCTGAAGGGTCTCAATCAACTGTCGAGCTGGAGCCGTTAGGAATTCTACTGCCCCAGCAGGAATCGCGTCGGGTAGCAGTCGGATACGTCGCTGCGATCGCCGCAGTAGCCCCGGCGGCAGCGCCATCCGAATCACCTGAATCAGCGGTGTGCAGTAATAATCCGCAATCCGCTGCAAAAGTTCCCAATACCGAGGCGGGAAAAAGCCCCGACTCATCACTCCTTCAATAGCTTTGATGGAATGAGTATCAATCTCCTCAGGGGGAAACACAAGAAGACGAATGGCGATCGCCCCCACCTGCTGAGCCCCAAACGGCACGCTGAGAATATCGCCCGGAGCAACAGATTCATCCGGCGGAATAGCGTAGGTATACAGTCCTTGGGCTCCTGGACAATCCACCAGTGCTTCCACCCAAGCTGGTGATGCTGCGAGTGGCGCATAATCTGACGACGGCTCAGCGACAGACGCTGACAACAGCGACGGCGACGATGAAAACAGGTCATGTTGAGAAACAGCCAGAGCCATAACCAGGTCAAGAACGACGGGTCTTCTTAGTGTAAGTCAGTTTTAGAGATTCCCATTTCAAGTCTTTACGTTTCGGCTAGACCTCTTTATTCATCAAAACGTAGCATTTAATGTTAGATATGCCTTTGTTTTCTCTGTATCGCAATCTCAAATGATTTGTGAGAGGAGGGGGATGCACTCATCCCCCTCCTCTCACTTAGTAGTTCACAAGCAATTTAGTATCGCTATAGCTCTGAAGTACTGATGATTAGGACTTATGTTCAACTCATGTCAGCTTGAATAAACTTCGATGAGATTGTGGGCGCGGAGCGCCCACAATCTCAACAAAATGCGTAAGTTCTGATGATTCAAAAAAAAGGAGGGGGATGCACTCATCCCCCTCCTTTTTTTATCAGCTCGAAATGATGAGAATCTGACCGCTAATACCAGTTGCTTCCGCTAAATCTGTGATGGATCTCAGCGCAATATCACATATCAAGCTGCTGTTACGTACGATAGGGTTGTGACTGTGAAGGTAAAGCTGCCACAGAGTTGGGTTGGGTAGCGATGGCTTCTTTCTCATCAGAGAGGAAGAACTCCCGAATGAATCTGGCGATCGCCCGCTGCATCAGACCGCCAGCGATTTCCCTACCCATAGAATGAAAGGCTGGGTTACTCAAAAGGCGAGGAACGACATCCAACAACACTTTCGGATCAAATCCTGGAGTGTCCTTCAAGATCGTCAAAATTCGGATGATGTGATCGAGGTTGCTGTCTGCGTTTTTTGCAGCCTGTTCTGCTACAGGGGCTTTTTCAAAACCGATGCGCTGACGAACGCTAAACGCAAACTGCTGCACCGACTGTCGTCCGAATGTATCAATCGAAGCTATGCCTTCATCAATGAGGTACTCCCGCACAAAGGCTCCTCGTTCTGAAAAAAGAAAATCAACTGTCTGTTTAAGAACTCGATTGGGATCATAGTCTGGACTGTTGCGGGCGTTGCGCAGCAGATTTTCCAAACGATTCCAACGAAACTCGCCATCCTTAAACAAGAGATCCTGGAGTGAGGCTCGCAACTGAGGTGAAGGGTCACTCAGCAAGCGTTTTGATACATAAGGATAAGCCTTGCTCAAGACCTTGAAATTAGGATCGACCCTGATTGCGATTCCCTCTAGAGTGACCAGAGAGCGGATAATCAGTGCATAGTAGGCCGGCACTCGAAACGGATATTCATACATGATGGCAGAGAGCTGGTCGGTAATGCTCTTGAAGTTCAGCTCCGCCACACTCGCTCCCAACGCATCGCTAAAGACTCTAGAGAATGCCGGAATGATCGGTGTCAAATCTGTTTCAGGACTGAGAAACTCTAGCTTTACATAGTCAGAGGCCAATCCCTCAAAATCTCGATTGACCAAGTGAACAACTGCTTCCAATAGCCCATATCGCTGGGGTGGCTTGACTTCGCTCATCATGCCGAAGTCGAGATAGGCTAACTTGCCTTCAGGTGTTGCTAGCAAATTGCCTGGATGAGGATCAGCATGAAAAAAGCCGTGCTCCAGCAACTGTCGTAGAGAACATTGCACTCCAACGTTGACTAAATGTCCTGCATCAACTCCTTGAGCACGAATGACATCTGGTTTTGTCAGCTTTGTTCCGGTAATCCATTCCATCGTCAGCACTCGACGATTGGTATGCTCCCAATAAATAGTTGGAACGTATATATCAGGAATCTGCCCGTAAAGCTCGGCAAAGCGCTCAGCATTGAGACCTTCGTGGATGTAGTCCATCTCTTCATAAATCCGAGCCCCAAACTCGTCCATGATGCCGATTAGGTCGCCCTTGACATCTTTGATGAGGCGAGTGGCGAGACGGGCAAGCTGACGCAGAACGTAGAGATCCAAAGAAATCCGTCGGTTTAGGTCAGGGCGCTGGACTTTGACGGCGACCGTTTCTCCCGTTTTCAACTTGCCTTTATAGACTTGTCCCAAAGAAGCGGCTGCGATGGGACTTTCCGAGAGCTCGGCGTAGATATTTTGTGGGCGATCGCCCAGCTCTTCTTCAATAAACTGATAAGCAACCTTGTTGGGAAAGGGAGGCAGCTGGTCTTGCAGCTGGCTCAGTTCTTCTAGGTAAGCGGGAGGAACGAGATCCGGACGTGTTGACAAAGCCTGACCGACCTTAATATAGGCAGGGCCTAAGTCAGTCAACATTTCGCGGAGCCGCACAGCCCGCTTTGCTTCCACCTTAGAAGACCGCCCTAGCCGTTTGTCGAGCCACAGTTTGAACGCAAATGTGCAAGCTGGCCAAAAAATATTGAAAAAGCGCAATGCTACTTTAAACGGCTGCTTGCCATAGCGCTTGCCCAACTCTTCGGGGTTGTAGCGCATTGGCTCCGAATCGAGATGGGCGATCGCCGAGTAGGCATATGCCAACCGAGACGCTTCATTTTGCTCAGCTTTAATCTGAGCGATGCGGTCATCTAACTCTTTAGGTTCATAACCGTTGAGATCTGGCAAATTGTGAATTTGCCGCATCGTGGCCGGATGAGTGGTTGCTTCGGTGGATGAAACCATTTCTGGAGTTTTGGATGGCATTGGAGTTACTTCGGCAGTGTGCATGGGCGATCGCGCAGAGCTTCAATGCTTTCAAATACATGTATCAAATACACGGGGGCTCTAGCACGTCAAAAGACGATCTCGCTAGGAAAGCATCCTTTCTTAACGATTGTAACAATTTTGTTGCGATCGCCCCGTTTGATTCCACGGATTCAAGTTTTTTCCAAAAACAAAATGCTTTCATTGACGTTGCTCGTTTCGACAGTGAAAGCAAAAAGCGGGTTAGCGATCGCCTCCCTCTAGAAATCTGGCAATCATTGATGCTGCAAGGTTAGGCGAAACTGCTTTGGCACCCAACCGTTGAAAATTGGCGTTCGCTGGATCGTCGAAGGTAAAAAAGAGCTTGCCTCGCTGAGCGAGGACTTGAACGCAGGTTTCAGTTTTGCTGCCAGGGGTAGCATAGGCGATGAAAAGAGCTGTGGCGATCGCATCTTTATCCAACAAGTACCTTAAGCAGATAAGTAGGTCGTCTTAT